>SKJJ01000134.1 GCA_007115975.1 Chitinispirillum sp. | reverse complement strand
GAGAAGAATCAGCCGCCTCCGCAGATCGACTCCGCATTTTACTATGATAAAAGCGCAGACGGAATGGTGGATCAGGTGATTATATGGTTCAATGAAGATGTGGAACCACAGAATATGAGTCTGAAATTTGAGTGGGATGGAGAGATCACCGGGGCAATTACCGATGAAAGGATTACAGCCAATAGCAGCAGTTCTGTCATTGTGGATATGGAAAACCTGTTTAGTGGTGCTTCTCAACTGAAAACATCCGGAAGAATGTTTGTAGCTGTTTCGCAGCTGGGTTTTACTGATAACGCTACTGGCCCTGTTTCGGACAGGGCTGCACCGGTAGCTGTTACAGCTACCTACCGATATGGAAAGATCCTCAGAGATGGCAAAACGGATAACGACACTCTTGTTGTCAGGATGAGTGAAGATATTGCACTTGATTTTAATGGCAATCTACTGTTTAATCTGAAAAGATCTGATGGGCTTACTTATTCTTTGAATGTCTCATATATCAATAGAAACAACCGTGTATACCGATTTATTGTTCACTCTACAACTCCTGAACAGATATCTCCTCTAGAGGCTGACTCTCTCTATATAAACCCCGGGGTGAATATGGGTGATATCTCTGGCAATATACAGCATAATCCTTTCAACAGAAGAGCACTCCTTGAGATAGGAAAGGTGCCTTTTGAATGGGAGTTTTATGTCGGTCCGAGTCCCTATTATAAAGGCGACAAGGTCCTTGTTCCCGGGTTGGGTCAAAGGCAGGGAGTTGTTTTTAATGCTACAACTCTCTATCCCAGTGGTTCTCCCGATCAGAAGATAGTAGGGGTCTTGAATATCTATGATAATTTAGGAAATATTGTGTTTGATGGTACAATGGATGACGTTAAAGAAAACAATAGAGTAGTCAAGGTGTGGGATCTTAAAAACAGAAATGGACGGGTTGTTGCTACTGGCACCTATTTAGCCTATTTTGACCTCTCGGTTACCATAGGTGGTCATAAATATTTTGAAAGGCAGAGGGCTAAATTTTCGGTGGTCACCGATTAAACACTTCAGAATGGTTTGTACTGTAACCCGTCGACAGCCACAACCAGAGCAGGTTGTGGCTGTTTCTGCTTGATGAAAAAACCTGGGGTTGGTTTTAATTCGGAGAGGCAGGGATTCGAACCCTGGGTACTCTTGCGAGTACAACGGTTTTCGAGACCGCCCCCTTCAACCGCTCGGGCACCTCTCCTGAAATGTACAGATCATCTCTTTTTAAAAAGATATAACTTTCTGCCGCTATCATGCAACGGACACACTTCCAGAGTCGTGAAATACTCTCCGAAAGCACTCTCAAATACATCCTGATTATACTCGTGAGCTATATCTTTTCTGGTGGAAAGCATCAGCTTGATCTGCTTGTCATCATAGGGGATAAATTCCACTATTGCAAATCTGCACAGTGATGCAAAAAATTCGGCGACCATATTAAAAGTACAGTTGTTGGATATCACAAGATGATGTACCAGAGCAAGAGCCATAATCATATCCGCCGGACCACGCTGAACAAATGATGATCGCTCACTGTTCTGCCAGCCAATTGCAGGCGATGGATTCGCAAGGTCTATGACCAGAGGAAGAAGTGTACGCTCTTTTTCCTCTGATGCCTGGGTGTAGTTGAGTTCAACGGCTTCGGGGTCAAGATCAGTGGAAACGGTATAGGATGCAAATTTGGATGCGATCCGGCTGAAAACACCGGCATTTCCCCCAAGATCAAAAACAGTCTGTGGGGTAATCCTTTTTACAAAAGATTCCACGATCTGCTTTTTGTGATTCAACGCTTCATCTGAATAGTGTATATCCGTATAATACGAACCCCATTGAGTGCGGGGTATTTTGCGGTCCATTTTGGTTACAAGGCATTTCAAACTGTCAATTAATGCGAGCCTCGAATTCAGGGATATCTTTTTATCTGAAAGCGGTTTTTCCGAGTACTTTTTCTGGAACCCTGCATGAAGATGAATGTGAGCCAGTAGCGAAAAGGAGAGTTTTGTTGAAAAAGGAAGCATTGAGCTGGCAATGCCAAGATCGATTCCGTCAAGAAATATGGCAGCCATTTTGGCGCAGCTGACAGAGTGGTATTTCATGAGCACAAGAGGAGCCAGGAAGTGCTGACAGAACTGTTTGTAGGCTATCCAGGGTTCTCCCTCCGTGTACTTTTCAAAGGAGAGAGTGTCAATAAACACCGGTTTTGAACCGATAAACTGAACGTTGTAAGCACTGGCATCCTTGAGACACATACCTTTTTTAAGGGCACGCATCTCTATATCCAGGGTAAGAAGTGCGGCATCCCTGAACTGGCTGAAACACCACTCATAAGGATAGGAGATAAAGGGGATCTTTTCATGTCTGATTACTTTGTAGCCGCGGGAATTTTCATCAAACAATTCCGCCGTCTCCTCATGGGAGACGATCTTTCCGTTTTTTAAAAGTGAACTGTACAGTCCGGACTCGATTAAGAGGTCAAAATGGGGTTGATATGATCTGTTTATCTGACGGAACACTTCGCCATCTCTTACAAACACAAACCCCGAAGGATCACGGAAAGAACAGTTTTTAAGTTGAGTCTTCATCAAAGTGCACTCTTTATTCATTAACGTCAAAAAGTTTTTGGACTAAGCCGCAAGATTACTTACCGGTTACATTTTCCAAACCAATAAATGGTACGGCGCCACCGGTGACATTAGGTAGTATTCCGTTCCACTTTTCAATACCTCTAATAGTTGCTTCCACTTTTCTGAGCTCAATAAGATCGGCGGAGATAATCTCCCGCTGGAGTCTCAGGGCTTCTGCCTCTGCGGTGGCAGTAGTAATCTTCTGATCAGCTTCGATCTTTATTCTTTCCAGATCTCTTTGGGCCTTGAGTGCACGCTGTTCAGCAGTCTGTTTATCTTCGATAGCTTCCATAAATGTCTTTGAAAAACTAAAACCTACAATTGAGAAAGCGTCAACGGAAATAAAATGTTCTTCAAGTCTTTGGGAAAGGGCCTCTCTCATAGCTATGCTTACTTCCGGACGCTTGGTAATAAGTTGTTCTGCAGTATAAAGGGCTGTTACTGCTTTGACCACCTCCTGAATAGCAGGGTCGATTATTCTGTTCTTAAAATCAATGCCTGTTCTCTGATAAACGATATTTGCCTTGTCCGGAAGCACATGGTAATTCAGCGCCACATCAGAACTTACCTCCTGGAGATCTGAAGAAGCTGCTGCAGCTTTTGTTACCACCTTCTGAATCTTGACATCCATTGGAACAACAACCTGCATCACCGGTATTCTAATGTGCAGCCCTTCGTTGAGGACCTCTTGCTGTACTGCACCAAAATTCATTACGACACCTCTTTCTCCGGCGCCGATTATAACCCAAGGCCTGAAGAAAACAACAGTTACTAAAAGAATAACGATTACAGCAAGCAGCCATTTGGGGCTGTCCTGATAGGCATTTTTTGCTCTGGTGATATCATTGGGATCCATGGGGCCTTTTTTCCTTTTTGAAAAATATTGATCTATCTGTTCATCTGGAGTTAACATACTGGTATAAATGTATTCCGGTTAGTGGTGGTGTAAGTATAGGGATAGAAAAGGTGGTTTGTTTTTATGATAGTCTATAAAAATACATTAGTACAGTTGGTTATACAAATAATAGGAAGGTCCCCTAAATTCCCCGGTAAGGGACTTCAAGAACTTAATCATGAATAAACATTAAATATAAGTAAATACTGGGCGCCTGCCGCGGACGGCACCGGTTCTCCTTCCGGCTCGCTGCGCTTGGTACCTCGTTAATAGCGCTGCGAAGACTACGCTTTTTGAGGGCACTGGACAATCGGAATTGTCCACCTGCAGTCCCCCCTGGCGCATTTTATCCGGACGGCTTTTGTAAACACCACATTTGGTTTTTTCCCGAAATTGAGTGCCGGAATGATAAGGCTCCTTTCCCTGGTCCCCGAGTGCCGGCACTGCCGATGCTCCCTTGTATAATTCTGAATAGAAATAGTACAGTATATGTTTCACTAATGTCTCAATAAAAAATCCGACACAGGTGCCTGGGGGCCCCCACATAGGTCTTCAAAGTGCCACGTAAGACGGTAGGGGTTGACCCATTACAGAAGTCCCTTCGGCTAGGAGCTCAGCCCTCCTCCATAGCCCTCTGAGACGGCTACGGGAGGCGGGCTGATGACGGAGGACATGCGTTAAGTCTCGGGTAAGGGATCAAGCAATCACTTCACCATCTCCTCAAATTCATCTTCACCAATAATCTCAACTCCAAGCTTCTGCGCCTTGTCAAACTTTGATCCCGGGTCCGCTCCGGCAAGCACAAAGCTGCTTTTTTTACTGACACTTGAGGTGACTTTTCCGCCCTTTGATTCAATTATCCTTTTGGCCTCTTCACGGGTGTAACGGGTAAGAGCCCCGGTGAGAACGAATGTTTTTCCCGAAAATATGCCTTCGCTTTTCTCTAGACCCTTAGATCCTTTAAGATTAACACCTCTGGAGTGTAGTTTTTCAAGAATTGCAATGTTTTGTTCTCTGTCAAAATAGATCCGTACACTTTGTGCCATCTGCGGACCGAATCCTTCCATCTTCTCGATCTCCCGGGCCGGCATAGCATAGAGTTGTGAAATATGATCCACCGCCACGGCCAGATCCTTTGCAGCTTTTGATCCGATCATTCTGATTCCCAAACCGTGAATTACCCTCTCAAGTCCGTTGGCTTTTGATTTTTCAATAGCCCGTACAATGTTTTGGGCAGATTTGCTGCCCATCCGTTCTATATCCTCAAGGTTTTCTGTGTCAAGATCATACAGATCAGCAACTGTTTTGACAAGGCCGCTTTGCACCAGTTTTTTAAGCAGTGATGGTCCCAGACCTCTTATATCCATTGCAACTCTTGACACAAAGTGCTCTAAAGATGCCTGCAACTGTGCCGGGCAGGAAGTGTTAAAACAGCGGATAGCCACCTCTCCTTCCAGTTTCTGGAGCGCAGAACCACATGAAGGGCAGTGTGATGGCGGAGTGTAGGGGGTGAGATCAGGGGTGCGTTTCTCTCTGATTACCTTTAAAACTTTTGGAATGATCTCACCACCCTTTTCAATCTCCACGTGATCGCCAATTCGTACATCAAGGCGTTCAATTTCTTGGTAATTGTGAAGAGATGCATTGCGGATGGTTGTACCGGCCAGAAATACCGGTTTGAATTTGGCCACAGGAGTAACCACACCCGTGCGCCCAACATTGGCCTCGATATTCTCAATCTGCGTTATTGCCTGCTCGGGCTTGTATTTATAAGCGATAACCCAGCGGGGGGCTTTGGCGGTAGAGCCAAGCAAGTTCTGCTGGTTGAAGGAGTTTACTTTTAAAACAACTCCATCTACGGGAAACGGAAGATCATGGCGCTGCTTTTCCCAATTATTACAAAACCCGGTTACTTCATCAGGGGTATTGAGCACCTCGGAGTGAATGACAACAGGAAAACCGAGCCTTTTAAGGAGCTGTAAATTATCGTGATGGTTTTCTGTGTGAAGGTCGCTGAGGAGAAAATGTGCGGCAAAACTGAGCCTTCTTTTTGCCACTTCCCGTGAGTCCTGAAGTTTCAGAGACCCGGCAGTGGTGTTACGCGGATTTTGCATCGGTTTCTGCCCGCTCTCAATTATCGACTCATTAAGGGTGGCAAATGTTTGAAAGGTCATGTACACTTCACCTCTGACTTCAAAAGAACCGGCATAATCGATCACAAGGGGGATGGATCTGATTGTTTTCACATTCGCAGTAACCTCATCCCCGGTCACTCCGTCGCCTCTGGTTACTCCTCTTAGCAGTCTGCCGTTCTCGTACACAAGCGAGATTGCAACACCATCCACCTTGAGTTCTCCGACAAATGATGTTTTCTGTCCGGAGAGGGATTTTTCCGTGCGAATAATCCAATCGGTGAGCTCCTGGTGTGAGTAGGTGTTATCGATACTCATCATGGGAGTGCGATGGATTACTTTTGGAAACTCTTTGGTGAGATCACTGCCCACTCGGTGGGTGGGGGAGTCGGGAGAATCAAACTGGGGGTGCTCTTTTTCGAGTGTAAGCAGTTCGTCGTAGAGCTTGTCATACTCCAAATCGCTGATTAACGATTCATTTGCTCCATAATACGCTGCATCATAGTGGCGAATCAGCCTGCGCAGTTCTTCAATTCTCTGTTCTATATCAGTGCTCATGTTAGGATTATCACCCCGGATAGTTGGTTGCCTGGTAACAGATTTAAGGATAATGTATAATATAAATTGGGATTCAGGGTTCATGGTGACACTGCCTCTTTGAGCTGCAGGGTGGAGGGTTGCCTCTCTTTTCAATGAACAACCAACAAACTTGAACAGTTGGCACCTTTATCTTATAATAGTAGAGTACGCCAAAACGGAAGATGTCAGGGGAAGAGATGTTTAAAAGAGCAGGTTTAATGGTAGGTACGGTCTTTGTGTTGCTGCTGTGTTGTATCCTGCCGCAGGGCCCTGAGGGTGAAGATCCTGTAATAGAACTCGTCGGAAGCAGTGATACGGTCTCTAGCTTTGCCCCGGTAGCCATTGTGTTTTCTCAACCTATAAAGTTGTCTGCTAATGTATGTCTGGCTTTTGATCCGCCCAATTTCAGCTACAGTGTGGTGTTGAGCAAAACTGGTGATACTGCACGAATAAATATGGGTGTCAGGCTCGAAGGTGGTACACGGTACACGCTGCGACTTTGCGAGTCGATTAAAACAGACGATGGCAACCTCTACAGATCCGGCAAGGATTCGGTTGTTTTCTACACCTACCCTTCAGAGCAGGAGCCTAATGATTCACCATCGACAGCTGACACCGTTATTGATAATATCACCGGAACACTCTCCACTATTGATGATACAGACTGGTTTATATTTGTTGACTCAACTGTTCAATCATTTTACTTTTTCCAGTATGACGTCAACTGCAGTTTACTTGTAGTAGATGGTGGTGGTGTTGCACTACCGCCATCACAATTGCAAGGACAATCTGGTCTTTATGGGGTTCCCTCTGAACTTGAACCACCATTTTTTTTATCGGTACAGTCAAAGGCGAGATCGAGCGGGGGCCACTATCGCATAAAGCTTGTCAGAGACTGATTTAGAGAAGTTTAACTGTTTTTTTAACTGTGGAAATTTCAGAGATGCAAAATGTTTAAAGAAAAGTTCAAGGAACAGATACAGCGTTTTTGCCAAGATGATCAGGATAAGAGTGCCTTATCGGAACTGAGTGCGGGGTACTGGTCGTATCTTGGCGATACTGCCGGCCAACTTGTCAGACAGAAACAAAGTCTTGAAGACTTTACTGCCAATGAGTCTGATATAATCGATTTTGGGTTGTGTGCGGGGCTTATTGATGTCGATAAAACAAGAGCTGTAATCACCGGCGAAGGTCTCTGCGGCAGTAAAATCTGCATACAGACCATATCACAATGGCTTAAAGAGCTGGTCGTTAAGATGAACCAGGGGGATAAATTAGAGCAGGTTACCCGCGACATTAAGCTGGCCGAAATTCAAATAAAAAAACTTCATAATGAAGTTACAGCAGCCCAGAGTTGTCGCAGGGAACATCTCTTGAAACATCTTGAAATGGATGAACCATCGAAAAACAGAGAGATCGGTGCTCTCTGTACAACTGATCAAATGACCGGTGAAAGCATCCGTTCCAAAAAAGCAATTTCCAGGGGGGTGTTCTTTACCGTTGATCAGAAACGGGAACACTGCGGACGTGAAGGTCAACTTGAAAAAGAGTATGCTAAAGCAAACGGGTTATTTGAGCGTGTGCGGGACAAGGAGGTCGTCTGCGAGCTTAAGAAGATCAACTCCGACATTCACAACATCTACTCCAAAATCGTTGATCTTGAAAACAACCTGGTGAAGATGAATCAGGAGATCTCAGAGCTGGAGAAAAAAGTACTGGATGCTTCTCCGTTAGAGTTGGAAAACAGGATAAAAAGAGAAATTGAGTATGTGCGTGATATGACCAAATTATCAGCAAAACGACTTCACCTTGAAAGCGATACACTGCTTAAAGAGGGAGATAAATTCATTACCTATAAGACACTGCTTGATTTTATGGATAGGATTTTTGAATTCGACCCCCACATCTTCCGTAACGATCGGGTCAACACCTTTGGTAAACCCTTACTGTTACTTGTTCCCGGAGTTGGCAATGCACTGTATGACTGGAAAAACAACCGCCTGATAGTACCCATAAAAGCTCCTTCGGGAAACCACATGGCTTCAATTGCCTGTGGAGTAATTGAGTATCGTCTTGATGTGGATGAGGAGAAGAAGCTGCTCAACTCCTATAATCAGATACCAGAACTCAAGGGGATACGCTCTGTTTTTCAGCTCCGCAACCGGCTGATAAAAGATTACATCGCATGGATGACCTCAGAATATAAGGGGTATAGAATATTGTCAAAAGATGTCAAGAACTGGTTTGAGCACCAGATCGCTCCGCCTAAAAATGATATCTATACCCCACCGGAACTGCAGCAGTATGCGGTTTCTGTCGAAGAGTATAAAAAGATTCTAAAGGATATGGAGCAAAAGAGCGCGAGTGTTGATAGTTGCAGCCCGCAGGACCTGTGGGTCGGAAGCATTATCTACTATCAGCAGGGGGAGATTGATAAATCGTTTGAGTTTATCTCTGCCCTTGTCAAAAAAGATCCAGATAATCTCATGGCACTTTACAACTGTGGGCAGATCGCATCAAAAATAATGAACAATTCCTGTGCTACAGAAGCATTTAAAAAGTATTGTGAAAAAAACCCTCAGAGCTGGTGGGCACGAATCGCAAGAGACCGACTCAGGCAGCTGCAGATGAAATAAAGGACCCTTTGCCTATTTATTCTTTGCGGCGGTGCTATCTTCACTCTTCTTTGACGTGGTATCGGTATTCTGTTTTTGACTGCTAACAGTACTGTGCCGGGAAGTATCAGTTGTTACCGATGCCGGTGTAATTGGGTTAACATCCGCAATGGGTGATGGTGCTTCAATAT
The DNA here is from genome assembly GCA_007115975.1 of Chitinispirillum sp. Taxonomy (GTDB): domain Bacteria; phylum Fibrobacterota; class Chitinivibrionia; order Chitinivibrionales; family Chitinispirillaceae; genus Chitinispirillum. Next base: position 107,182 of record SKJJ01000134.1, on the reverse strand, counting down.
CGGTGGTGTCGGCGTAAACATCACCTGCAATTATAGACGAAAGCATCAGCATAACTGCCAGTATCGTTTTGTTCACAATATTCGCGCCCATATTCATCTCCTTATAGATGTAATCTTCAAGTGTTCGTACTTTTAAAACTACAGTGTTATGATTTCCCAGTCAAGTGACTTTGTTTTGATGGTGGGTGCAGCGGTGTGCACCCATCATTCAATGTACCATATCACCGCACCCGCACTCTTCCTGAGACCTGCTGAATCCGTGAAGAGCCCGATGTTTGAGGTGCTCTGCAGACTGATGCAGTCTGTCTGGGGTGGGGTGAATAGTTGTACACCCTTGTAACGGTACTACGACCGTACGTTTTGGGCCTGGGTGCATTGCAACCCCCCGGTGCCACCGCTCTGGTGTTGCTGCAACAGCTTCTGTTCACACTTGAGTGGTTCACATTAACCTGCACCTGCCAGGGATTGTAGGACCATTTTCGTGAAACCGAATGGTAGGTTACTCTGCGGTACCTGAGTACCCGCCTGCCCGATACGGTATGCCACTGATACTCTATGCGGTGTTGTACGGGCCCGCTGTGGGAGCATACTTCGTACCATGAATCATGGTGGTAACATGTTGCAGGGTGGACAGTTACACCGCCTCTGCTGCAAGCCATCGCAGAGAGGGTAAATCCGGCGGTTATGATCATGAGCATCACAGCTTTCATGATGAACTCCTTTTTTGAAGGTGGGTTGGAACAGTTGGTTTTCTGTAAGGGATAATAAGCACAGTCTGTGCCAAAGTCATAACATGCTGGAATATGGCATGTTATGAGATTTTTTGTCGGGGCAGGCAAGATTAGAATCGGGAAAATGTTCCCGGTGGAACAGCGTGTGGATTGGCTATGGGAGAGTAAGTGGTTGAAAAACATGGGGGATACGTTAAAAAAACATCGGGCGGGGCTTTTATCCCGCTGATGTGCCTGAATTCTGCTATAAACAGCGAATCGGGTTGTAAATAGACTAAGAGCAAGCCCGCATATTCAAATGCGGGCACTGCTCTTTTGTTTTTAGAGCAATCATGCTCCCATTAGGTTCTCATAATCGTCTACAGAGCCATTATCAATACAACACTCAATGACTTTTCTTCCAATGCTGTCCAGTTCACTGTCATCCAGAAACTTGATCAGTTCCTTTTTGAAAAACCCGTGGAGGATTGCGGCTCCTTTGTCGTAACCGTCAGTTCCAACCTCGGGCTGCTCATCCACACGCAACAGTTCATGAGGAATCAGGCTGCTCTCAACCTGCATGGATTTGAGTGTGTAGCCAAGCAGAGGGCACCGTGATAGTATCATCTGATCAGGCTTAAACTTTGCCATGCCGCGTCGTGACAGGTACTCCCTGGATACCCACTGGGGCATGAAACTCACTTCCCAGGCTCCCACATGCTGATTGGGTGTCAGCGAGTAGCGTGTCTGGGGTGTTTCTAAAATTTGTCGCAACAACAGATTTGCATGATCCACAAATTTCCCTGATGCGAATGGCCAGTAGGAGCCTACACCTTCACTGGTGAGTGCTTCACTTTCGGTGATGCTGGGATTTGCATGACCCCGCGGTGCAACAAGACGCCATAACCAGGCCAGTGCGGGTGGCAGAAGGTGCAGATATCCAACGATACCATAGGTGGGGTTTTCCCTTGTACAGGGAGGGGTTCGGATTCCGAAATTTCGAAGTTGTACTTCAACCATCCCGTTCACCGAATCGGGGACTAATCGCCGCGGCAAGATGACGCGGGGATTGGGACAGGGCACCCCGGGTTTATCCATAATATGTTCCCAGATCAGGATCGTTGAGTCTGGTTCCCCCTGCACATTGAGAAAGATGAGAGGTTCTTTGGGGTGGATGGTGATCTTCTCAAGGTGAGGATCAGTACCATAACGAAGGATATGGTTCAGGCGTACAAACCATGCCTGTTCGGCATCGCGGGCTACAACTTGTTTGTTTCCGTTCTGAGCAGAGGTGTGACACATAGCCATATCATCGGTAACCGGATGCAGAGCGCACCCAAAGGGGAGTGTCAGGTATTCGTGCTCACCATTGACACAGTTTTTCCCTAAAAGCAGGCGTCCGTCCTCCTCGCGGTGAACATGCTCCAGCATCTCGCTTTTACCACTGCCGCTTGCTCCCTCATGCATAATAGTTGTTACATTGTCGTAGGGAGTGACAACCTGAACAGTGGCAGCATGGAGGGTAGTCCATTTTTCTTGCTCTCCTATTGAAAGCAGTACACCATAAACACCCTTTTTTGCACTGGGGCCCGGATAGAGATTGTAGGAAAAGATCTCATAGAGATCATCCAGACGATTATGTACCACTACCTGCTTACCCTCAAAATGGGTGTGACGGAAAGGAGGGGCAAGAAAAAGAGTGGTGTGTACCTTGAAATCATGATCAAGCTTTGTAATGTCCACTATTCCCTGAAGATCAGCAAGTCCGGCAATAAAGAATCCTGCATTGGCAGGAGCGACAAGCAGGCCGCCATACCCTTCATTATCAGCGAAAGCCCCGATGGTAAATGCTGTAACGATGAGGTCTTGTTCTTTAAGCCATTCAAAGGTTTCGTCACGCAAAGAGCTGAATTTTGTACCCTGTATCTCTTCAAACCTGACCTTGTCGCTTGGTTTATCATCACCAATCAGCATGCATTCAGGATCTCTGCGACGCATATACTCCTCAAGGTAGTTAACAGCAAAACCATTTTTACATCTGTTAATTTTAACTTCATTGACGTATTTGCCATTCACGTCGTAGCCGACATCAAAGGTTTTGTTCTGAGGGTTACCAAGTGCCAGATCGAGCAGCCTTGAACGATCTCCAACGTACTGAAATGATTTGGCACAACGCAGAACATCTCTGACATGACCGGGTACAATCATTCTCTCTAATACGTCACTCTCACAACTGATCATAAAATATCCTTTCGCAAATGAGTTTTGGTTTATAAAAAGGTTGTTTAATGTCAATTCATATTTTTTCAAGAAACAATACAATTACCGCATTGCCATATTTGGGATCGACAGTGAAAAAGGAGTGGATCACTGTCTTATCCATGATACGGTGTACACTGGAATGCAGTATGGATTTCGAGACGTCGAAAAGTTCAGAATAGATTTTCTGCAGCATTGAACGGGATAACTGCTCCTTTGCAAGATTCAGTTCCGCAGGGTGTGAGACCCCTTCGAGTGTTACCGTTATCAATTGATCGTGAATGTCGACAGAAATTTTTTTTGGCGACATGCCCATCTGATCATGACAGTAGCTGTTAACTACATCGGCTATTCTGCTGGTTTCTTCTTTTCTGGTTTTTTGTTCTTCCATCGTACAATTTCCCTTATCGGATTATTTCAGATCCGAACAGCCCAAAAAAAAAGGCCGTCAGTGTGGAAGCAGAGTTCCTCACTAACGGCCCGTCTTAAAACAAAGCGCAACCGGTGCGCTTTCTCTTCTAACCTGCCAAAATTTCGACTACTAATATAGGTTTTTTTTACCTCAAAGTCAATGCAATTGTGCAGAAAACAGAAAAAGTTACTGAAGAATCTCACTTTTGAACCGTGGAGCACTCTCAAGGGTGAAGACTATAATCCTCTCACCGGTTACCGAACTGATGTCGGTGTGTAAAGAGACCACTTTTATCTTCAGTACATCTTTTATAATGGTCTCAAGTAGGAATCGGGCGTTCTCGATCAACTCCTGACGAACCTGTTTAATGAGTTTTCGTCCGGTTGATGGGTCTTCAGATTTAGCCAGTTGTCTCTCTGCGGGGGTCAACACGCCGCGAAGGCGCACAAACACGTGTTCTTCTATTATAAAGGCCTTGGCTTCTTCAGGACCACGCCCTTTGTATTCACGTTCGAATTTAACCATGGCCTGCGTAATCTGCGCTTCGGCCTCACCGCGAGAGAGTTGTACCATTTTTTATAGCTCCTTTTGAACCAGATAAATTAATTCCTCACCAAGTGCTGTAGCAAATTAAGGTGCTGATGCTAGGTTAGCGGTCTAAATCCGCGAGTGGCGGGGTTGGGGGGAAGAAAAATTTGGTTTGTAGCAGGTCTTCCCTCGATAGAGCAGGCGGACCTGCTACTCGGGGAGCTTTGCTATATAACTTTTTTTTAACCGATACAGCGGGCATGCCCCTACTGTACTCAAATCTTCAAAATTTACAAACAGATCTTTCCCCAACCCCTCACTCATACCTCAACGCATCCACCGGATCCATCCTCGATGCCTTCAGTGCAGGATACAGCCCGAAGATTACTCCCACTAAAGTAATAATAATAAAAGTATAGAAAAGATGCAGCGGCAGAAGTGTTGGCTCTATTGCTCCTTGAGTCGACTCCATAATAGCCTCTTTGAAAAACAGCGGTACTGTCCCAAATACTACTCCAATAGCCCCGCCTGCAAAACTGAGGGTTGTGGTTTCTGCAATGAACTGGATGAAAATCTGAAGGTTACCCGCTCCCAGAGCTTTACGCACTCCAATCTCTCTTATTCTTTCGGAGATACTTGAAAGCATCACATTCATGATACTCAGCCCCCCGGTCAGAAGAGCCATCACCGAAATAACCGACATGAGAATACTGATGTTGCCAAGCATGGTCTGGACATTTTCAACCCAGTCGGCTGTACGGTATTCAAAATCCTGAACACCTCTGTGGCGCCCCTTAAGCAGAATGGCTACATCTTCAGCTTGATGAGCGATATTTGTTGGATCATTCATATTCACCTGCAATCTGCCTGGGTCTGGATCAAAACCGGTGATGTAGCGCTGCATTGTTCGCAGGGGAATAAAAGCACCCCGTCGAAGGTTCCAGGGGCGGTGTCCGGTGTGTATAGGTTCAAAAACTCCCACAACTGTAAACCGATTGGAACGGAAGGTAAAGGTTTCACCAAGAAGCTCACTAACATTACTGTAGTTGTGTTCTCTTGAAAAGTTCTCGGCAATTTCCCAGGATAAGACCCCGTTTTTAGAGCCGTCTCTGTGGTCCTCCCCGGTCAGCCATCTCCCTTCACGCAGTTGAATCTGATCAAACTGCAGTTCCATTGTTGATTGGTCAAGACCTCTGACCATAACATTTTCACTTGTCGCTCTGTGATGAATGTGTCCCCACCGGTATATTTCCATGTGAACGTACCGTACGTCTTCTGAATTGTCTAGCAGGTACTGGCAATCAGAAAATCTCATGCCGGGCGAACGGGATGCGGTAATTTGTTGCTCTTCAGGAAGGTCACGGCTTTCCCAGAACCACACGTTGCCTATCCAGTTAACCATTCTTTCATTGAGATAGGTGTCGATGCCTCCAATAAGAGTCAGCATGACAACAAGGGATGTCACCCCGAGCATCACACCAAGTATGGAGAGAATGGAGCGCAGCTTGTTGGTTGACATTTCGATCATTGCAGCTCTTGACCCCACAAAAACCGATTGCATAAGAGAGATAAAAAGTTGTGGAGAAAAGAGATAAACTTTTTTCATATCAGTACCTCAAAGCCTCGACCGGTTCCATTTTTGCTGCGCGCAGAGCCGGAAACAGTCCGCTGATTAAGCCTGCTGTTGCTGTAAATGTAACGGCTATAAGGTAATCGGCGGGAGTGAGTTGAGGACGAATGGGAAACAGCTCTGAAGGAAGCAGGGTGATAATCGTTGCGGCTACAATACCAAGAAATCCACCTGCCAATGAAAAGGTCACCGCCTCAATGATAAACTGCGTAAACAGGTCCGATCGCCTTGCCCCAAGAGCTTTACGAACCCCAATTTCTCTTATCCGGTCTCCGATAGTTGCAAACATAATATTCATGATGCTGATTCCACCCACAATCAAAGAGATCGCAGCAACACCTCCAAGAATGATTCTCAATCCCCGTGATGCAGTGCGCATCTCCTGAATCTCAACATCATTGGAGGTGATATCAAAATCTTCAACCCCTCTGTGGAGTGCCTTGAGAGCGTATCTTAAATCAATCAGAGCTTTTGGTACATCATCCACACTCTCAAGCTCAACGGCTATTTCGCTCAGATCCTCTGTTGCCCTGGAGAACTGATAGAGGTAGGATGAGAAGGGGATGAGTACCTGTCGTGCCCGCCAGGACCTGTTGTTCTCGGTATGAATGTGCCCAATAACTCTGAATGGTACACCGTTGATCTGAATACTTCTACCAACAGAGCGTTCTGTGCTTCCAAAATAGTGCTCTGCAATTCGGCTTCCGATGACACACACAGCCTCACCCCGCTGATGGTGCATCTGTGTGAACTGCTCTCCGGCAGACAATTCGTAGTTGTATACGCGAAAGTGATCGGGACTGATGGCAGTTATTCTGCCCCATCCGCTTCTTGATGATGTGCTGATACGGTTGCGGAACTCCTTTTGAGGAAGAACTGATTGTACATACTCAAACTGTCCGGCAGCAGCTTCGACCGTTTCTGTTGAGAGGCCGGGTGATCTGGAAAAATGAACTCTCTCCTGGTCGGAAGCCGGATTTCTTGTACTGATAGTAAGAATGCTGAGTCCCCCGATCTCATTGAGGTTTTCTCTGACATTATCTTCCATGGCTCTGATAAAAGATATGTTTACAAGCAGACTGGTTACCCCAAGAAATATGCCCAAACTGGTGATAAATGATCGGGTTTTATTTGACCACAGTTCGAGAAGACAGAGCTTAAGGTTAACAAAAAATAGTCTGTATATCCCCGTGGTGTTCACTCGGCGATTCTCCCGTCTTCCAGGTAGATGACTTTTTGTGCACGGGCTGCCACCTCCTGTTCGTGGGTGATAACCAGTATGGTATTACCCTCCTGATGCAGTCTGGTGAAGACATTGAGGATCTCACTGGTAGTATGGGAATCGAGATTTCCGGTTGGCTCATCAGCCAGAATGATCGATGGGTTTTTTACAATTGCCCTGGCAATGGCTGCTCTCTGTTTTTGTCCGCCCGAGAGCTCATTGGGCTTATGATCCCTTCGATCCCAAATGTCCAGAAGCTTAAGGACTTTTTCAACCCGGCTTTTGCGCTTTGAAAAAGTTACATTTCCGTAAATCAGAGGTAGCTCGACATTCTGGTAAAGGGTAAGTTTAGGCAGAAGGTTAAAATTCTGAAAGACAAAACCAATCTGAGAGCCTCTGATTTGGGCAAGTTTGCTTTGGCTTAAAGTAGAAACAGAAATCCCGGTGATATTGTAAATCCCTGATGATGGAGTGTCCAGGCAGCCAAGGATATTGAGAAGGGTTGATTTTCCGGCACCGCTGTGTCCCATGATAGCAACAAAGTCACCTTTGCCAACAGTAAAGTTTACATTTTTAAGAACCGGTACAACCTGCTTGCCAAGAAGGTAGTTTTTGCAAAGGTCATCGGTTTCGATTACACTTGACATAATAGTTCTGGCTATCTCCTTCTGCCCATCCCACCACCAGCAGCTCTTCCGGGAGCTGATTGATCGTGCCTGAAAACTATCACCTCCCCCGCAGAAATCCCGGAAAGAATCTCATAATGTATGTAATCGGTGGCTCCTGTTGTGACTTCCACCTCTTCGGTATATTCGTTTCCGTCGGAATCCTTACGGGCTACGGTAACCATATCTTTGCCACGAACTGTGCGAACAAAGTGGTAGGGGACAGCCACTTCAACTTTTTTATCAAGAATAACAAATTCAACGTTGACATTTATTCCGGGGGCAATCCCTGGAATGATAGAGTCGATCGTCGCTCTTACTTCGAAACTCCCCAGCTCATCGGAATTTCTTCTCTGAGCACTCAGGGATATAAACCTAATGGAACCTCTGGTCTGTGCACCCTCGGAGGTTTCTGGCCGAATGTTGACTTGCTGCCCCTTTTTGAGATGCACATAGTCTACCTCACCGATAGAGGTAACCACTTCAAGCTGCCTGATGTCAGCTATGGTACCTATTGCTGTTCCGCTCTGGAAACCGGAAACTGCAGAAACCGCGATCTCCCCCTCTTTAACCAGCAGGCTTGTGATAACTCCGCCCAGTGGTGAGGTCACCACCGTTTTTTCGAGCTGTTCATTGATATCTCTGAGCTCAAGACGCTGCTGCTGATAGTTGATCTCCGCAAGGTCATAGGTGATCTTGAAATCCTGAAGCTTTCTCTGTGAAACAGAACCGGTTGAAGTGAGTTGTGTTGCGTTTTCATAATCCCGCAATGCCCTTTGCTTCTCCAGTTGAGCTCTTCGCAAACTTAATGACATCTTTTCCCGTTGAGTCCTTAGACGTGAAGGATCGATAACAATGATAGTGTCGCCCCGTGAAATCTCCTGTCCCTCGTTAACTGTCACCTTTTCGATCCTTCCACTTGATTCGCTTTGCAGATCAACATTGACAACGGGTTGCACGAGGCCGGTTCTGGATAGCACATCACGGAGGTGCGCTGGCTTGGCGGTAGCCCGGCGTTCCTGGACCGCATCCAATTCATTTGAGCTGCATGAAGAAATGAACAGTGTCAAGGGTACAAAAAACAGTCCAAAAGTCATTTTTCTCATTGCAGTTGTACTCCGAATCTCTCGAATAGGGTTCCAGTTATCTCTTCGAATACTATTTGAAAACGTTTCAGTTCGATTTTTGCCTGGATTGCGGAGACCTTCGCTGCGGCCAAATCGTTTTGAGCAGCTATAAGGGACAAGCGATCTTCGGTACCAAGTTCATATCCATGCTTCACTGCTTCATACTGTTGTTGTGCCAGCTCAACAGAGAGGTCGGCAAATTCCAGCTGAACGGTGTCCTGGTGCCACCTTTCGCGTAATTCCTCCAGGTAATATGCCTGATCGATACTATGCTGTTCGGTGTTGTACTCGTTAATAAGCAATGACAGCTCCTGTTTCTGTTTTTCGGCTCTGGCAGAAACCGCGGGAAGAGAGTAGTTGAGAACAAACTGAACTGAACCATTACCCCATGAGAAGTTGTCATCGTAGAAAGGGTCAGGACGTCTTTGCTCATGAGTGTAGGAGGTTCTAACGTTTATTTCCGGAAGCAGATTATTGTGCCTCTGCCTGACTTGCAAAGCTGTAAGTTCCTGCATCCTTTGGAGTATTTGGATCTGTGGATCATATCGCCGGGCAAGATCTATAAACTGTTGTGGCTCTGGGATGTCGGGTACAGTGAGATCTGCAGAATCGGGTAGTACGATTGATTCAACATCGGTGCGGAGTGCACTTGCCAGTCTGAAAAGGGTGTTACGGGCAGTGTTGCGTGAACTCAGGAGAGTTCTTTGGGCATTTACATATTGAAGCGCAGCGCTGAGAGTGTCAAGCGGTGATGCTTCACCGAGCCTGTACCTTTGCTGCTCAGTCATGTAATGCTCTTTTGTTTGGTCAAGGCGGCTCTGAATGATTCGCTCCAACTGCTTTTGCTCGTAAACGCTCCAGTAAAGATTTCTTATTTTTGAAAGTTCGGAAAGAATGCTGCGCTCCCGCTGAATGGACAGAATCTCATTGTTAAGAGAGGTGATTTTTATGCCTGTGCGGACCGGCGCATGACTCCAGGCACTCTTCAATAGCGGCTGTTCTACTCCTACTGTAAATCTGGTGTTGCTCATATTTGATGAACTGTGCCACTGAGTTCCAAACTGATGCTCTGCAGTGCCAAACAGTCTTCCTCCGCCGGGTAAGGATTGGGAGAGGGTGCCGGTTGCAACATTAAGGGTAGCGGAGTCGTTTAGAAGACTGCTGATGTTAATGGATAGCTGAGGAAGAGTGGCCGATTGTGCACTTCTTAATGTAAGTGAGTCTCTCTGTGATTCGATCTTCTGGATCTGAATATCGGTAGTGGAGGAGAGGGCCTTTATAACAGCATCTCTTTCGGAGAGAAGATCCGCAGAGGGGGTAAACCTGACGGCTGCCAGCAGCAGAAGCAATAATGAGATATTGTGTTTTTGTGGTTTGTTTGCCATAGCTCATAGTTGGTTGAGGTTTATGAGTGGTGAGCCCCTAAATCACCCGTGGGGGACTTGAAGACCAAGCCGCATTATATTAATAACAGCGCTTCTACTACTAACCGCCCTTTTGGAATCGTTATCACTGGCGTAGGGGCTGGTTCATAATACACGTTACAAAGTATATAGATGCTTAGGTCATGCTCCGCTCACACTGAGCCCTCCCGTCTTCGGGAGCAGTCGAAGTGTTCCCCTTTTTATTGTTAGAAAAACAGGACCCCTTCGACTGGGAGCTCAGGGTGAACGGAATATCTGTATAACAACAATCATTAATAGTGCATTGTGATCAATCCCCCAATCGCGCGGGGATCCATCATCCATTTTCTAATACCATTTAGACTTCCCGTTTATTGTACTTGTTACAATAGGGTAAAGAAAAGTATCCTCTTCTAGACATGCATCGCCCTTCCCAGAGCCAGCTTGGCTGATTCCATGACCGCTTCAGAGAGAGTCGGATGAGCATGAACCATATCTGCAATGGCTTCAAGAGTAAGCCCGCTGTTTTTAACGAGCAGAAGTTCGTGGATCAATTCGGTTGCCTGTGGGCCAATAGCATGGGCACCAAGGATCTTGTGGCTTTTTTCATCATAGAGGATCTTTACCATCCCGTCAACTTCACCCACCGCAACAGCTTTTCCTGTTGCTCTGAACGGAAAGGATGATTTTTTAAAAGCGATACTGTTTTTAACTGCTGCTTCTTCGGTAAGTCCAAAACTTGCGACCTGTGGTTCACAGTAGACCGCGCCGGGAATTTTCATCTGATCGATTCGGGCAGTGGTCTGGTGGTTGGCGATATGCTCTGCCGCGATTTCCCCCTCTCTTGATGCTACATGGGCAAGCAGAGGGGAGGCAACAATGTCGCCAATGGCATAAATCGTGTTGATACTGGTTTGGCCATAATCACCGGTAATTATAAACCCGTTTTCAGTTTGTATACCGAGCTGTTCAAGCCCGATATTGTCGGTGTTGGGGGAACGGCCAACAACCACAAGAACTTTGTCAACCGTGACTGATCGCTGCTCACCGTTTTCATTTTCGAGGTTTACTTCCACTCCTGAGGCTGTTTTCTGCATTGAAAGCGCTTTTGTTGAGGGGTGAATCTCTATGCCTCTTTTCGAGAAGGAGCGTTGAAGCACTTTGGTGATCTCTTTGTCTTCAAGTGGAAGAATGCGGTCCATCATTTCAACCATCTGTACCTTAGAGCCAAAGGAGTTTAGAATGTGAGCGAATTCACATCCGATAGCCCCTGCTCCCAGGATCAGTAGTCGCGGTGGTACCTCGGTAAGCATCAGTGCGCCATCGGAAGAGAGTACGCTCTCTTCATCAAACTCAAAGCCGCTTATCTGGCGGGGCCGGGATCCTGTTGCCAGAATGATCGAGCCTGCCGAAATCTTTTTGCTTCCATCAAGGGTGACTTCGTGTTGTGAGGAGAGTGTTGCTTTTGCGGAAATGACTTCGATGCCGTTTTTTTTCATCAGATAAGCGACACCGCCCGAGAGCATGTCGGCGGCTTTCCTTGAGGCCCTGAAAACGTTTCCGTAGTTGAAGCCGGTGTCATCAATGGTGACACCCATGGCCTGGAGTTTTGTTCGGTTTCTGAAAATTTCTGCCTGGTGAATGAGCGCTTTTGATGGGATGCAGCCCATGTTGAGGCATACACCGCCAAGTCTACCCTGCTCAACTATTGCGACTTTATTTTGTAGTTGTGAAGCCCTGATGGCAGCAACATAGCCCCCGGGGCCAGCCCCTATAACAACAACATCGTAATCATACTGAGTCATATTTTTCTCCATTATATTAATGTAAGGTTGTTTGCTTGCCCCGCTAGAGAGCCCACTAGATCCCCCTATATTCCGCGAAATGGCAATCTCTTTTAAAAATGCCCTTTGGAAGGAATATTGATAATGTTAGCTTGGCATTTCTGTGCCAAATAGCATTATCGCTGGGGGACTTCCGGACACGGACACTTACCACCACTAAAAGTGATAACAATTATAGCATGGGCAAGTTCTTCAAGTCCCCCCTCGGGGGATATAGGAGGCATCCGGAAAAAGATAGCCCTGCCTGCGCGGGTATGACCAATAGCGCTGGCATGATACACCTATCCTGATCCCATCAAATCTACTCCTCTATACTCAAATCAGCAATAATCTAATAAATTAATTGTTCAGCGGACAACGTCTAAACCAAACAGCCCCTATTTTATTTCAGTGATAGCACTCCATTATCGCAGCCCTTGCTCTGTCCGCGATCTCTTTTCTGGTCATAGCACCGGGGGTAAAACTATCCAGCACCGTGAGCTGAACATCAATGGATTTCAGGGTTAAAAGTTTTAGAAGGTGAGGGAAAAATTGTAAGTGTCCGTAATAGTAGGCCAGATCACGGTTGTCTGCATCAATTGGTTTATCATCTATAGCATGGTATTTAATGCAAAGTGGCTGAACCGCAACCTGTGCCGAGGTGGCACTTGAGAAAAGAGCTGCTTTAAAAGGCAGAACAGAATCTCCGTTTGATGATGTACCTTCAGGAAACAGTACCACATTTATACCGCTTTTGATTACGGCTGCTACATTTTCAATCTCTTGGAGCAGTTTGGTTTTACTGCGTCTTTCAACAAAAAGGCTTCCTCCCATACGGGATACAAGTCCCAGAAAAAAAGTTTTTTTCAGTTCTATTGATGTTATAAACAGTGATGGCAGACAGGATGCTATTATGAGGATGTCAAGATAGGAGAGGTGATTGGCTATCACAAGGCAGGGTTGTGGTAGGGAAGAGAGTTTGTCTTTTCCTTTGACTGAGACTCGGATATTAAAGAGTTTCAATCCAAGTTTTGCAGCCAATGATGTAATTCTCAAGCAGACTTTTCTTCGGTGAAGAGGGTTTCTAAGGAAAAGGTCTGCGGTAAATGAGACGAGTAAAAAAAGGGTTATGTACAGACAAAAACCGACTGTTTTAATGGTTGTTGGGATCACAGCCGGTACTTTCTTTTAGCCTGAAGGCTTGAGTTTTCGATGTCAAAGAGTGTAAGAAAGTCTGCGCATTTGAATTTTCTGTCGTATGCCGGTTCACCGCATACTAAAGCTCCCATATTGATGTAGGACTTTAAAAGAGCAGGAATAAGCTCAACAACTGATTCATCCTGATCAGCCGGTCTGGTCTGTTCAAGTGTTTGGAGAATCTGCGGAAGCTTTTTGATTTTGAATTTTCTTTTTGGGTATGCTCGGTAGTGAACTGGTGTGAGGTGATTGTCACTGAGATGGCGGTAAATCCGTGCAATCTCTGATTTGTCCTGGTTTTTTACACTGGAGCAACCAAAGAGATATTTTGTCCCGGTCTCGTTCATATAGCTTGATATTCCACGCCATAGGTGGGTTATGGTGCTTCCGGTTCGGTAGTCCTTGTGTACACATGCTCTTCCCAGCTCCAGTTTTACTCCTGGGAGGGCAAGGATTGAGTTGAGATCAAATTCGGTAGCGGAGTAGAAACGTTTTGAAAAAAGAGAACAGAGGAGACGGTAGGTTCCGATGTAGCGGCTGGTTTTTTTGTCGATAATAATGAGGTGGTCGCAGATAAAATCAAATTTGTCAATATCTATACCGGTCAGGATGCACTTTTTTTCAAGGAGCTCTCTGTAGAAAATATCATATCTCAGACGCAGTATGGCAGCCAGATCCTCATGGTTTTGGGCCGTTTTAATGATAAAACGCTCTTTTTCGATGAATATGTTGACTTTAGGTTTGAAGTTTTTGAGCGCAAGATACCGGGGTTTGAGAAGCGTCTCTGCAAGTGGGCTGAGCTTTTTGGAATCAACACTTTGCTTGTACATTCTAACTATTCTCCGGGAAAATTCAGGATAAAAGTATATATAGCCAAAAGGGAATCGTGATCGAGCTAACAATTGTACTTATTGCCACAAGTGAATAGACAAAAGCCGTATCGGTTTCGTACCGGGCTGAGACAACGGTTGATGCTACTGCTACCGGTGTTGCCATCAGAAGAACTGCGACCCCGAGTACTTCTTGCTGTACATTTTCAAAAAAAACGGTAATAAGAAAATACGTTAATAACGGCAATAATAAAAGCTTGCCCAAAACCGTTAACAGAAGCAACGGTATATGGTGTGCGGCCGATTTCAAATTAAGGCTTCCGCCAACGGCAATTAGAGCCAGCGGAAGTCCCATGGAAGCAATCATCTGAAGGAAGGAGTAGGCCGATGTGGCAATGATAATAATTGGTTGTGGCAGAGCATCTGCTCGAGTGTTCAAGTTAAAAAAACTAAGAATAAAAGAGGTCAGTAACCCCAGAGCCGAAGCGATGATGATCGGGTTAATTATCGCCGACTTCACCGACTGCAATAAGCGTAGTTCTTTGGATCGGCTGCTGACACCCATTATTACAAATGCAATTATTATAAACAGGGGCATAGAGATAGAGTTGATAATGGCGGCCATTGCAAGGCCCTGTTCATCACCGAAAGCCATTGCCACAAGGGGAAATCCCATATAGCCGACGTTCGCCCAGAATGTACCAGTTATAAAGGGAGCCGCAACAGTGCTTCGCATGCGTAGTACAAGGGCAGCAAAAGCGTATAGAACTAATATCAGGCCCATGGGGAGAATGGTGCCCCAAATCAGCACAGGGTTGAGAAGAAGGAAAAAGGGCTGAACGGAAAGTTTGGAGAATATCAGTGCTGGCAGGGCAAAGTAAAAGGCAAGATCCGTCAGGAACTTCTGCTGGTTGTCGTTCATAAGATTGCGTCTTCGCAGAACTACACCAAGACTCATTGTGGCGAATACTGGAAAAATAATCCTGAAGACTTCGAGTATCTTACTGGTGTCCATTACAATATAGCTATTAAGAGTTTATGTATGACGGCTGGATAGGGGGCTTTCAATTCTTTATCTCGGCAATGATTATAAGCTCACAGATTGTCTCTCCCTGCGAACGGTCCAGTTCTACAGAGGACGCGTGATATTCTCTGTTGTTGATGATGATTTTTCCATCAACCAAAGGTGAAATGGACTGCACATTCATTCCTTTAACAGTGTCTCCCTTTTTGAGCAGGATATCGACTTGCTGATGAGGAACAAGGCTTTTAAGAAAAACTTCGTCTATGATTATACCGCCCATAACTGAAAACGGTACATCGGCAATGGAAAAAGAGTGTCTTGATTGCAATGTCAACAGCTCTTCTCCTTTGATATTATCTTTGATAACCAAGGCGTTCTGGTCGAGAGTTCTTGATTTTTCACTCATACGGTTTCCTGCGTTGGCGGGGAAATGGCCGCTTGAAAGAATAACCGATTCCGAATCGACAATTTCAAGAATGGAAAACCCCATCGGTTTGATATACCTTACCGCTGCACTGGTTACAGCAGGAGCAGAGCGATTGTTGTGAGCAAGAAGGCTCATGGCAAAATCCCTGTCCGATTCAACCTCTTTGCTGAAATGTACCAGTCTCAGGGAAAGGTCCTCTTTTATGTCACTGATTCTTTTTTCAACAAAGGCGTGGGCGGTCTGCAGTTTGATTATGTCAGAGCTGATCGCTACCGATGCATGCTGAGTGTGGAGGTAGAAGTAGGCCGCGGATCCTGAAATCGCAGCTGAAACGATAATAGCCAGTATGGTTCTCATCGGTGGGTTCCTTTATGGCCTGTGGCCTTTTTTGTTTATTGTCTGCCAACTCAGTTAAAAATATAAATAGTGTTCGGGTTATCGGTTTGCGCCATCGCCCATAGACGCCAAACCTAAGAGTTGTTGTGGGCACTGTATGCTAAAACTATGTTCCGCTCACCCTGAGTCCCACCCGAACTTAATCGTGCTGCCAAGTATGATCGAAATAGAGATCAAACGGGTGCAACTGTTACCGGTTTTTAGTAAGGTGGTGCCATTGCACCTTCGCAAAAAATCACGGAAAACTACTCCAGGGCTTAATGACTATTCTCTGGCAGTGGTCATATTGAGCAGGAACTAATCAGTGCCTGCGCCTAAAATATATTTTTTTAAACAGCAAAACAGTCCCAAACAGATATTTCGCATTGAATAGTGGTATATTTACAGTTTAGCCCGTACTTCTGTAACCCGCTCAAAAACTGGAGTAAAGTCCGCAGACCTGTTCCGGGGCTCCCCAAACGTGGAGCAGGGTTAAGAACAGAGAGTGTTCTATTGGTAGTAAAGTAAAAACGGATGTAAATCATTTTCTTTACTGTTAATCCGTACTGACCTTTTGGGAGCTCTGCCATTATCAAAACTGTTTATTCACACAATCTGTGGAGGGAATACCAAGTGGACCGGTTTGATGTATCTGTTTTTTCGATTCCTGAATTTCTTGTTCCCCTGGGCGTTCTTGTCTGCTCAGCACTGCTTATTCACTTTGTGTCGCTTCGGTATCTTTTGGGGCTTATGAAAATAGTAAGTGAAAAGACCGTTACCCAGTGGGATAATATAATGGTCAGGCGCAAGGTGATAAACAGGGCAATTCATCTTCTCCCTGCAACGGTCTTAAGTTTCGGGCTTCCCTTTGTTTTTGACCGGTCAACCGAAATTTTCATCAATATTTCAAAATTCCTTAGTCTCTATTATATCGTTGTTGGCTATGGCATCTACGAGGCGCTGCTCAATACAATACGGGATGGTTATGAGGGGTATGATGTTGCCAAAAGGGTCAGCATTCGGGGGTTTTTGCAGGCATTTAAGGTTGTTGGGTTTCTGGTCGCCTCTGTTTTTGCCATAAGCCTGCTTGCGGGGAAAAGCCCAGTCTATTTTATTTCAGGGCTGGGTGCATTTACAGCAGTATTACTTTTGATTTTCAAGGATTCCATACTGGGACTTGTTGCCGGAATTCAACTCACCACCATGGACCTCGTGCGCAAAGGTGACTGGATAGAGATGCCTGCTCACAGTGCGGATGGCGATATCATTGACATCTCCATGACTACCGTTCGGGTACGCAATTTCGATATGACCGTCACTGCTATTCCGGCCTATGAACTTGTCAGCTCTTCCTTTAAAAACTGGAGGGGAATGCAGGAAAGCGGCGGCCGAAGAATAAGGCGGGCAATAAACATAGACCTCAACTCCATACACTTTTTGACCCATGATGATGTTGAAAAGCTGATGCGGATAAATCTGCTCAGACCCTATCTGGAACAACGGGTCGCTCAGATCGAGGAGTATAACAAGGTGAGCTTCCGGGAAGCGGATTTAGCCGTGCTTGTAAATGGAAGAAGACTTACCAATATCGGAACTTTCAGAGCCTATATAACCGAATATTTAAAAAATCACCGCTGTACCCATAAGGGGTTGATTCAGATGGTCAGGCAGCTGGAACCGGGAATGCATGGTTTACCTATTGAGGTGTATGTTTTCACAAACAGTATCGACTGGAAAATTTACGAAGGTATACAGGCAGATATATTTGATCATCTCTTTGCGATTCTTCCCCAGTTTGACCTGAGGCCTTTCCAGGCTGTAAGCGGGTCAGATGTGCGTCAGAGTATTGAAAGATTCGGAAATGTTATCCCTTAAAATTGTGAGTCATGGTGCGGAGGCTAACCGGTTGGAAGAGTGGTTTGGGATACTCTCACACTTGTAGGCCAACTCCGGTGAGGGGGCCGCGTATCGAACTAATTCAACAGGCCAAAGAGTGCAGTGGGAGCCCTTCGACAGAGAGCTCTCTTTGATAAACACAGGACAGGATCCTATAACGGCATTAGAATGCCCGACACGTTTATACGTCCCGATCTCCGGGTAAATCCTAACCATTGGTGATCTTGACACTCTTGATCTCTTTGTTGGCCAACCTTACCCCGCCTGCCTTGGTGCCCTTAACCAGATAGTCGCCAATGGCAAAGCGCTCTTCAAGAACCTTAAGTCGTGGTTTTGGTTTATACTCAATATTGATAAGTCCATCCTGGGCGGTTGTCAGTTTCATAACCGTGCAGTTTTCAGGAATGAGAGTGTATCCTTTGTTGAGAATAAACTTCTCTATTTTGCACCGTTTCAGGAAGGGGAATTTGGTTTGGTCATCGCGATATACCGTGCTGAAAACCATATCCTTATCTATAAAACCGCAGTAGAGCATGCCTTTATCAACAAAGAGTTTATGCGGAGCATCAATGACAGAATATGCACCGCTCTTTCGGATTACAAGGATCCTGTCGTACTGAGAGACATCAAAGAGAACATTGCCATTGACTTCGTACCCAAGGTATCCGGTGTCTTTGTCATACCGAAGTTTGAGGTTTCTCTGTGCAGCCTCTCTGACATCGACCTTCTTGAATGAAATGAGTTCGGTGCGCCGGGGGTAATTTTTGCCATACTTTTCGAGTAGTTTTTCGAGAAATCCCACCGCATAGTCCACGATGGCGGCAAGTGCTTCCCGTATTTCCCTGAGCCGTTTTTTAATGTCCATCATCTCTTTTTTGGCTCTGTTTATATCGTAGGCAGAGATCCTTCTGATAGGGATTTTAAGCAATCTTTCGACATCCTCTGGGGTCACTTCTCTTTTTATGATATCATCATAGGGTTTCATTCCGTTTATAACAGCCTTGACCACGGCAGCTGCGGTGACCTCTTTTTCGATTTTTTTGTAGATTCTGTTCTCAATAAAGATCTGTTCCAGTGTTTTTGCATGAAGCTTATCTTTAAGTTGCTGTTCTTCCAGTTTCAGTTCGGCTTTGAGAATTTCAACCAGTCTGCTGGCATTGTGCTGTAGAACTTCAGAGACGCTCTTCACTACCGGCTTTTCATCCTTGATAACCATCAGCGACACAGAGATGGATGACTCACAGTCCGTGAATGCATAGAGCGCATCAACGGTATCCTGCGTATGTACGCCTCTTGCAAGGCGCACCTCAATTTCAACATCTTCTGCCGTATAGTCACTGATTCCAGAGATTTTTATTTTTCCTTTTTTGGCGGCATTTTCAATTGAATTGATTATCGATTGTGTGGTGCATCCAAAGGGCAGTTCACGAATAACGATTCTCTTCGGGTCTTTTGTGTCAAGTTTAGCCCTGACCAGGATCTTCCCGTTGCCATCGTTATACTCTGAAACATCGGCAAAACCGCCGGTGATAAAATCAGGAAACACCAGATGCTGTTCATCCCGGAGAATGGCAATTTGTGCTTCAAGCAACTCTGTAATATTATGAGGAACTATTTTAGTCGACATGCCCACCGCGATTCCTTCGGCTCCCAGAGCAAGAAGGACCGGCAGTTTTGATGGCAGGGTGACCGGCTCTCTGTTCCTGCCGTCATAGGAGTCGATAAACTGGGTGATTTGCGGATCAAACAGCGTTTCTCTTGCTAAAGGAGAGAGCCGGCATTCGATATACCGTACAGCAGAAGCAGGGTCACCGGTAAAAACATTTCCAAAATTTCCCTGCTTTTCGATAAACAGCTCTTTGTTGGCAAGGGTCACAAGTGCATCACCTATGGATGCATCTCCGTGGGGGTGGTAACGCATACACATCCCGACAACATTTGCCACTTTATGAAACTTTCCGTCATCGATCTCATGGAGGGTGTGGAGTATTCTGCGCTGAACCGGTTTGAAGCCGTCATCGATATGGGGTATTGCACGTTCCTTTATAACATAGGAGGCGTATTCAAGAAAATTAATGTCATAGATGTTTTTAATAAAAGCCATCAGATAAGGTTCTCCATTATATATTCGCGTCGATCAGGGGTATTTTTCCCCATGTAAAAAGTAAGCGTTTCCGGGATGTTTTTGATCGATTTTACATTTACTTCTATTACCCGCATGTCTGATCCGATAAATTGCCCGAACTCCTTTGGAGAGATCTCCCCCAGCCCCTTAAACCTGGTCACTTCAGAGTTTCGTATTTGAGCCATCGCAGCATCCCGCTCCTTTTCACTGTAACAGTAGCGGGTAACTTTTTTATCCCTGACCCTGAAAAGCGGAGTTTCAAGAATGTAGATATGTCCGGCTACCACCAGCTCTTCAAAGTAGGTAAGGAAGAAGGTGAGCAGAAGGTTTCTGATATGGAACCCATCCACATCAGCATCCGTTGCCAAAACAACTTTGTTGTACCGTAACTTCTCAACGTCATCCTCAATCCCAAGGGCCATCATCAGATCATAGAGTTCCTCATTGCGATAAATTGCAGCCCTGGTTTTCCCGAACACATTTAACGGTTTGCCTTTGAGAGTGTATATTGCCTGTGTGTACACATCACGGGCAGAGATAATGGAACCACCGGCAGATTGCCCTTCGGTGATAAATATGGTGGATTTTTCACCCTTCTCACCGTTGCCCTTGTGATATTTGCAATCTTTAAGGTTGGGAATCTTGATCTCAATTCTTTTTGCAGCCTCTTTGGCTTCCTTTTTTACTTTGTTGAGATCGGTGCGTAGCTTTTCGTTCTGAACAATCTTGTTTTCAAGGATTTGGGCTGCTTCCGTGTTTTTGTGTAGAAAGTCAACCACCGCACTTTTAACCTCGGAAACAATCCAGCCTCTGATTTCGGTGTTGCCCAGTTTGTTCTTTGTCTGTGATTCAAACACCGGGTTTTTGAGCTTTACTGCCACTGCTCCGGCAATCCCCTCACGTACATCCACACCGGTATAGTTCTTTTTGAAAAACTCGTTAACCCCCTTGAGGATACCCTCCCTGAAAGCACTCAGGTGCGTGCCACCGTCGTTGGTGTGCTGCCCATTAACAAATGAAAAACAGGTCTCTCCGTAGGCTTTAGTATGGGTAAATGCAAATTCCAGTTGTTTGCCACGGTAATAACCGATTTTATAGTGGGCAGAATCACCTACCTCGCTTTGCAGCAAGTCAAGCAGGCCGTTTTTTGATTCGAACTTCTGTTTTCCGAAGTAGAGTTTAAGGCCGGCATTGAGATAGGCGTAATTCCACAGGCGCTGCTCTATGTACTCGAAATTATATGAGTATTCATCGAAGATCCCGGGATCGGGAATAAATTCAATATACGTGCCGTCCGGGGCACTGCTATCTTTTCCCGATTTTTTTGATTGTAGTTTTCCGCACTCAAATACCGCTTCAAAGAACTCCCCTTTTCTGTGTGAACGTACTCTGAAATAGGTTGACAGAGCATTGACCGCTTTGGTACCTACGCCGTTAAGCCCAACACTGAACTGGAAAACGTCATCATTGTATTTAGCGCCGGTATTTATGACCGAAACACACTCTATTACTTTTCCCAGCGGAATTCCCCTGCCGTAATCCCTTATCATCACCGTTCGGGGTTCGACGTTTATGTCAACTTTTTTCCCAAATCCCATGATAAACTCATCAACAGAATTGTCGATAACCTCTTTTAGCAGGACATAAATCCCGTCATCAGGGTTTGACCCGTCACCAAGACGACCGATATACATCCCGCTTCGCAGACGAATGTGGTCCAGGGAACTAAGCGTCTTTATCTTACTTTCATCATACACCGCACTAGAATCTTTTTTGCTCATACGTTTCCGAATATTTGAAATGTTGTATACATGCACCGTTTACGAAGGTTACAGTTTTTGGTAATCAAACAGCTCTTTGTCAATTTTAACCCCCTGCTTCCCATGGGTGCAAGCCCTGTTTCCTCATGTCAAGAGCACTCTGGGCGAAAAGACGTTGCCGTGGTCGGGGGAAAATTCCGGTGGTGCTTTGGGTTGTTTCTTTAACTTATCTTGTCCTCTGGTGTGAGGTACGGATGTGAGTCCGCTACAATCCCGATTCCCCTCTCTCTTCTTTTAACCCATCTCTTTTAATTCACCCCTCTGCGGTCTCTATCAACTGAATTTACCACGGGCCTGCGTCCACCCTTCACTCTGCCCCCCAGGATAAAACCATGCAATCAACCTCATTGCATGGTTTTTTAGATGTGAGCCTTATGGCTATACCCTAAAGCCCGCGGTGGGGGACTCTAAAGCAAGGGGTTCTTTGTCGCAGAGGTCTTCCTCCCAACTAAATGTTGCTGAAGCTGGTATTGCCGGAGTAGTAATATAAAATCGACCTAAGACCATAAACAAGCCTGTATGAATAAGGCTGCAACTATTATGGGGTTCTTTGTTAGACGCATGATTTGTCTGAACCGTTTTGCAGTTGTATTTTTCTTGCTGATCCCAAAAAGAACATTCAACCAAGGATTATACCATGGAACTGAGCAAAATTTTAATTGGAGCAATGCGTTTTAAAGACAGAGCCTCCGCGGTGTCGGTGGTCCGATGTGCTATCGATCATGGATTCAACTACGTAGATACCTCCCCGGTTTATTGCTACCAAAATGAGCAGGAGAACTCCGAGAACTGGGTTGGAGAGGCGGTAAATCATCCCGACTATGTAAAAAAGGTTTTGGTAAGCGCTAAGTGCACACCCGGCAACGGTGGCTACCAGTTAGGCGATTTTAAGGGGGAAACCGGTTTTGGGGTACGCTCAAAGGAGCAACTCAAGCAGGTGTTCAACCAGTCACTGATGCGCCAGAACCGTGGCTTTTTTGATTATTATCAACTTTGGACAACCCATACTATGGAACAGCTCAATGAAGCCTTCAAGGCGGGAGGATGGTATGAGGGGCTGCAGGAGCTTGGTGACAAATACAACCATTTGGGAATCACTACCCATGCAGAAACGCCTGCAATTCTGCAGTTTCTTGAAACCGGAAAATTCAAAGTTGTCACTGTTCCTTTTAATGTGGTTAACAGAACCCGGTTTGGGGTGTTGGAGTATTGCAGGAAAAAAAACATAAAGGTGATTGCAATGAATCCTCTTGCCGGAGGTTTTCTTGCTTCACATGACCGATTGAAGGAGCTTGCACTGCGATACCTTATGGCGCTGCCAAATGTACATCTGCTCATAGGGTTTTCATCGGTGGAAGAGGTGAAATATGCTCACTGGATCCAACAGACAACTCCCCCGGGAGGTGGTGATTACCGGGAAATTGAAAAAGAGGTTGATACTTTGATAAACGCCGATGAGCAGCGCTGTACCGCCTGTGGATACTGTGCACCATGTCCTCAAAATGTAAATCTTGGTGCATGTCTCTCCTATTACAACCTTGCTTACTACCTGAAGATGGATGGTGCAGTTGAAGCGTTTGAGAAAAAACAGTGGGAAGAGGGGTTGAAACTGGATAAATGTAACTGCTGCGGGCTCTGTTCCAAGCGATGTCCAAATAAACTGCCGCTAAAAGAAATTATTGCCAACGCCAAAACTATTTTATACAGAAAGCAGACCGCTTAATCTGTAAAGAAGAATGTTCTTAAGGAGGCACTATGTCTATTGTATTTAATGCTGTTGAAATTTTTTCCATTGGAATACAGATTGAAAAAAACGGCCGGTTGTTTTACCAAACAGTTGCTGAGCACAGTGAAGATTACGAGGTTAAAAAGCTTTTTGAAGAGCTTGCCGATTGGGAAACAAAACATGTTGAGCTCTTTGAGGAGCTGGTTAAACAACTTCCCCAGGAGTTGGGAAACAGCGATATTTCTGATGCCGAAAACCTCGCTCATCAATACCTTAAGGCTGCAGCAGAGGACCATATCTTCTTACAGGATGATACTATTGTCTCCCGTGCCGCTGCTTTTAAAGGGCCTGAAGATGCTCTCAGGATGGCTATCAGATTTGAAAAAGATTCAGTCATCTACTATACTTCAATGAAGAGTATTGTCCGTGAAGATCTCGGTAAAGACCAACTGGATCTGCTGATTCAGGAAGAGATGAATCATATCGGGCAGCTGTCACGCAAACTCAAAGAGATCGCCTCAAAGAGTTAAGGGTTTGCAATCGTTTTTTCTCAACCCGACGGGGCTCGGGCTGCAACAAAGAGGTATGGTCGGATGGATCACCGTCTGGGGGTTGGGGTCTCAATACAACCGGAACCGGATGAATTTTCACACTACCGTGAATCCGCTCACGCTGAGCGCTTGCGTCTTCGGTATGGACAATCGCCATTGGCCTGCACTGTGTGAGCGGATCACTTAAGCACCCCGGTAGGTGACAATAATTGCAACAGCAACCAAAAAGTCGTAAAAGATAAGATGGAAAAAACTATTAGCAGACAACCGAAACTGCACTTTGTACTTGTTGCCATACTGCTTGGCAGCTGTACACCAGTACCCCGATATGTAAGTTGTGCTACCAATGATGCTGCAATCAGTACTCCCAGTCAAATGCCAGCAGTTGAAGTTTCCGGACAAAGGTCAAGCCCTGGCAGGTACTCCTTCTACCAGCAGGGGCAGGCATCCTTTTACGGCAAGAAATTTCACGGACGACAAACCGCCAATGGCGAAATTTATAATATGAATAGACTAACCGCTGCTCATAAAGAGCTGCCGTTCAATACAACGGTCAGGGTAACTAATCTCAGTAACAATAAGAGTGTTACTGTTCGGATTAATGACCGGGGCCCTTTTGTGGGTAACAGGATTATCGATTTGTCCGTTGGTGCGGCAAAAAAAATTGATATGGTTGATGACGGGGTGGTTACTGTAAAGCTTGAGATAAAGAAGTAGGCGTGACCGGTTATTCTTTTAGGCTATTTTGGAACGAGGATAAAACGTCGGGGTTACAGGGAGATGGTCGTTGAAGAGTACTGTAGTTTATGGCAAAAATAGCGTTGCGCTACTTTCCAGATTTCTGCGAACGCTATGGTTTAAGGTGTGATTTTTCAGGTACTACAAGTTGGAATTCAGTGAGAACTAATTGACTGGTGCATCATAACTAAAACAGGGATATTCCAGATTGAGAAAGCTACATCCGCGCGCCTATCTGCGCACCGCCAGAGGCTTGTTTCACAATGCGATAGCCAGGGAACATATCTTCCCCTTCTATGCATCATTCAAGCTCACATCCCGCTGTCATTTCGGATGCCCGTTCTGCAATGTTAAAAAAGAGCCAACAGCGGATCTCTCTACCGATGAGATTAAAACGATCCTGCAAAATCTTTCCGACTCTCCTGTGCTTATGACCAGTTTTGAAGGGGGGGAGCCGCTGCTTCGGCCCGACATAGAAGAGCTGCTTGAATTTGCCAGAACCTGTGATTTTTATCTTCTTTTTACCACCAGTGTAAAAAATCTCACCGAATATCCGCTCCAAAGGTACGCCAAATTCATTGATTTTCTTCACGTGTCGATAGATGAGGGGCACGACAATCTTGAACTGTTCGAATCGCTTGAGTACCTTGCATCACTACCGCTTCAGGTTTCTGTCCAGACCGTGGTGACAGCAGATACCGTAAACTCGCTTGAAGAGAAGATAAAGCGGTGCAGCCAGGCAGGTTCCAATATCGTGGTGATCCCTGCAGCACAGATGGACAACGCTCAGAACTGCTTTCCCGATATGCATGAGCTCGAAAGCAAGGTCGGGGCTCTGAGGAAAAAGTACCCCAATACCATCCATACTCCAAAAGGGTTTTTTGATGCCTGGAAACAGGGCAAGTGTTCGAGTGCTTCGGTGATTATTGCTCCGGATGGCAGTCTGTACTATCCCTGTCACATCCTTGGCAGTAAGGGTGCGGACCTTAAAGCGCGGTCTCTCTCATCCTGGTTGAAGACAGAGCAGGCTCAAGAGCTCAGGGGAGCAATGAAAAAATGCATCAGAAACTGCGGGTGGTACCAGTACTATTCGATCTCGTCCTATACCTCTTTTAGCTCAGTTGTTGAAACGATGCGGCCGGTGCTTTTCAAAAAAAAGAGACGTTGACGGGCACCCCCCATACTCTCATACATGGGTTCACTTATGGGGTATCTCTGTTTTAGTGTTAGGTCGTATTCCCGCAGATAACTGACAAAATATATTTTTTATCAAAAATAGAAATTTAACAGAGGAAAATTGAATGTCAACTTTAAAGCCTACAATCGGTGTTATTGGTGCCAATGAAACAACTCCTCATCAGCAAAATCTTGCGCTCGAACTGGGAGAGCACATCGCTGCCCGCGGGGCTGTTCTTGTTTGCGGTGGTAATGGCGGAATTATGGAAGCGGCAAGTAAGGGCGCGAACCATAAGGGGGGAACAGTTATAGGAATTCTTCCCGGGATCGAAAAAACAGATGCAAATCCCTATGTGACAATTGCTATCCCCACAGGGTTGGACATCGCCAGAAATGCTCTCGTGGTTCACGCCTCTGATGTAATCATTGCATTTCCCGGCGGGTACGGTACACTCAGTGAAATCGCCATTGCACTGGCTCTCAAAAAGACGGTTATAATCATGCCCGGCGCATGGGATTTGAGGAAACTGGCAGAAGTTGATACCCGGTTTTTCAAGGAGGCCTCAGACCCACGTCAGGCAATAGGGCTTGCTCTGACTGCAATCACCAGCAGAAGCGATTCAGAGGAAGAGAAGGGGCAGTTGCCCTTTTAGTGGGCTGCTGTTTAGCGGGGGTTGTGCCGCGGGATCAAAGAAGACGCTACTGGATTTCCTGAGGACTATTAAAACAATGCAAGCCGCCAAGCCTTAAAAATGGCCTCTGAGTTGTAATTTTTGCCTTATTATATATATAGCAAAAAATGGGGGTATGGTGTTGGTGACCCGATGTTGCGATAGTGGCTCAGACGCAAGGTTAAGCGTTTAAAAGCCGGCGGTTTGATGGCGGTATACATCACGATACGGGGCTAAAGCTGCATAAACAGGGGCAGAATCTTATGGGGAACAATAGTGGAAGGGGTATAGTGAACATGAAAATTACCAATATTGGGGGAGTAACAGCTATGAGATGGACCATAGGAATAGTTCTGCTAGTCTTGTCTATTAATTTTTCAGCACAATCTTTTGTGCATTCAAGTGACTCCTATAAACATGTCATTATTACCTCCGAAGCGATAAAGAGTGCCGCCACAGATTATACCCTTCATGATCTTGTAAAACACCGTACGTCCAATTCCATGCCGTCCGTTATCATCACTACCTCCCAAATTTACTCCGCTTACAATGGCCGTGATAACCAGGAGAAAATACGCAATTTCATAAAGGATGCCAACAACAAGTGGGGTGCAGAATATTTTCTGATTGCTGGAAAGCCCACTATTGTGCCGGTCAGATCATTTTTCATGCGTGATACTATTTATATCCAATCTGATTTCTACTACGCAGCTCTTCAGGGGGATTTCAACGCCAATGGCAATAACCGGTGGGGGGAATACCCCGGTGACCAACCGGCTCAATTTGCGGATGTGTATGTAGGCCGTATCCCTGCGAGAAATGCCCAGCAAATTGCCAATTTTGTTTACAAGGTTATTACCTACGAAAATTCTCCCCCCAACGCCTCCTATCATACAAAGGGACTGCTGTGGACGAACCCTGATGTTGGCCGGTTTTCAAAGACCCACTCCGACACCAGGCATCTCTTTGAGGCAAAAGAAAATATGATTGAGTATAAACCTCACATTGAAGTTCATCCGGAGGTGGTTAGCAGAATGTCATCAGGAAACTATGGCTATTTTCTAGGTGGTGGGCATGGTTTCTGGAATATGAGCTGCAGGCTCTGGCCCAGGCACCTTGATACGCTCTCCAACAATGACCGCTATTTTTTCTACACCTCAATCTCCTGTCACTCAGGTATTTTTACAAGAGATGACAATTTTTCTGAACGGTTACTGGTTCACAGCAGATCCCGCGGTGCGGTTGCCGCAATGCTCAACTCTCATTTGGGAATGCCGCCCTATATTGTCCAGCTAAACTATCTTCTCTATTTTTCCTATTTCAGAGCAGACAAAAGCAGATTGGGAGAGATTCTTAATCACAGCCGGAGGCTGCAAATTACAAGAAATGGTCATAAAGATTTTTCCAATTACTGGACCAGATGGACTATCTATGCGTTCAATCTTTTTGGTGACCCTGCAATGCCGTGGCGAATGAAAACGGCAAAAGCACTGGATGCTCATTTTAGTTTTGATGAAAATATTCAGGGCAGGGTCGCTGACAGCAGTGGAAATTTTGACCAGGGACGTTTTGTAAATGGAGTGCAGCGCACCGGGGGGAAAAGTGGCGGTGCGGTTATGTTCGACGGACAGGACTCCTACATAGAAGTAGATCACAGTAAATGGGCTCCAATGGGTAATATGGCAGAACTTTCTGTTATGGCCTGGGTGAAGTTTGATCAGCAGTCTCACGGTGGCATTGTGACCAAAGGGAAAACCGATATGACCTTTGCTTTGTCACTCAATGGTAACAGGCAGGTTGTTTTTCGGGCAAATGCAGGTGCGGTTGTAAACGGGTCGGGAAGAGGGACATGGACAAGCAGCTCCTCTTTACCTGCAGGTGTTTGGAATCATGTTGCGGTTACCTATGACAATTTGGAAGAGAAGATCCGTTTTTATATTAACGGTAAAGAGGATAGCAGTGTGTCTGCAAAGCTCTATTTTGGAAAGGTAAAGGGGCCTCTGATCATCGGAAAAAATTTCGCTATGAATAATGGTGGTTTCAATGGCAGCATAGATGAACTGAGGGTTTACAGCAGAAAAAAGGCCGCTGATGAAATTGTAAAAGTGATGGATAATATTCAGCAATCACCCTATACCATTGCTCTTTCTGTCCATGGCAGTGGCTCTGTAACAAGATCTCCTCAGAAGGCAAGCTATGAACCGGCTGCTAAGGTGACTCTTACCGCTATACCCGAGGAGGGAATGGTATTCAGTGGATGGCGGGGAGACCTTAACGGCAATAGCAATCCTGCCACTGTTACAATGGATAACAATCGTGAGATAAGGGCTTATTTCACTCAGAAAATGGCGCCTGATAAAAACCAGTTGGCTATTATTTCAGCTCAGGCATCAGCAGAGCAGAATGACGATCATCGTAAAGAGTACTCCTTCGATGGGGACACCCTGACAAGGTGGGCAAATGATAATACCTCTGAAAACAACTGGATCATTTATGATCTCGGACAATCTGGTATTGTGAGTGCTGTGCGACTTATGCTCAATGTCGGAGAAACCCGAGCATATCCGCTGAAAATTGAAGTAGGAGAGAGTGCCGATAGCTTTGCTGAGGTGTGGAACGGAGACCTTCACCCAACCATTGGATTACACACAATTCTGGTAACTGAAGCCGAAGGACGGTATGTGCGGTTAAGCATGACAGGTAATAACTCCGACGGCAGTAACTGGTTTAGTATTTTTGACATCCAGGTGTGGGGGGCGCAATCCGGTACCAGTATACAAAAAACGGCGTTGTCACAAACACCCCAATTGCACATGCTTCCCTATCGTGAAAATAGCCGTGTACTGCACCTGAGTGGCGATGCAAACTGGAGTATCTATTCACTGCTGGGAGCAAAGATCGGTAGTGGTTATGGTGCGGTGATAGATCTGAGAACATTTTCAAAAGGGATGTTTCTGGTAAGATTTGATGGGATCACTGAAAGGATCTTGCTACGATAACACCAGCCTGAACGGAAAAAGAACTGTTTAGAGGTACATCATTTTACCTGCTTTAAACCGTTAGGTAACCAGAGACACCTTGCGGATACAACTCAACTATAGATTTACAAAAGGGGGCTCTTTCTCCTTGTCAAATTACCGGATGTTCAGGTATAGAATAAGGAGACGGAGTTTTTGGCAGCTACTGCTCTTGGAGTATTCAGTTTACTTTGAAGTGTGTTGTAGTTAGTTTGCATAATGCAAGAAAAATGTGTTCAACATAATCAGGAGCTGTTTACAATGAAAATTCTGAAGCTGTTGTGCTGCTTTATTCTTCTGGTTCAAACCGCAGCTATCTCACAGACGCTCTTTATGAGTCGGTCTGAACGTGCGTTTGCGCAGGATGAGTCTGAGATAGTGGAGGGGGAGTATGTCATAAGATCGGGATTTGTGGAGATACCACGGAGTTCCCCCGATCAGGTGGCATTCAGTTCGGACACTCTTATGTTTGATCTTTTTAACGATGTAGGCATGGTTGCTGTAAGGGACCGGTCGATGGAGCCTTCACAGTCATCATGGATTGGTCATTTTATAGAGGGTGCATCAGGGTATGTCCATCTGTTTTTTTTCGGAGAGCTTTTAGCGGGAAATCTATATACCGATAGCAAGTCGTACAATATCACCTTTCAAGGTAATTCCATGGTGCGTATAGATGAAGTGGATACAGATTTAATTCCCGATGAGA
Organism: Chitinispirillum sp.; assembly: GCA_007115975.1. Lineage (GTDB taxonomy): Bacteria > Fibrobacterota > Chitinivibrionia > Chitinivibrionales > Chitinispirillaceae > Chitinispirillum. The sequence continues at coordinate 77,124 of SKJJ01000134.1, read as the reverse complement.
GAGGTGGTGAAGGGTGCGAGTGCAGTAGATGCCACTCCAATGATTCCCACAATGACCTGATCGAAGAGATGCATGATGTTGATTTAAACCTGGAGATTGCAAGGGATGAGAGCCATCCAGTAATAGATATACTTATCGTATATCCGACTTCCGTTGTCAACGCACTGGGGGGAGCCTCTGCCACAGATGCAGAAGTTAACTTTCGCATAGAAGAGGCCAACACCATATTTCAGAACAGCAGAATGAATCTGCGTTTCAGGCTTGTACATCACCAGGTTTTTAATGCAATACCGCAAGACGCTACCAGTGCAAGTAATGATGTGCGCAGTGCAGAGGGGATTTTGGCACTGCGTAACAAATACGGTGCAGATCTGGTTGCGCACTGGAATTTTAATGGTTCGGCGGGATCAGGAAATGTATACAGTGGTCGTGATAATGCAGCGTACAGCACCAGTCGGCTCTCCAATATTCGAAGTATTTATACTTTTGTCCATGAGGCCGGCCACAACCTCGGAGCTCACCATTGTCGTCAGTCGTTGATTGATCAGGATAGAGATAATATGATAAGCGATGATCGTTATTACTATGGACATCTCTTAAAGGGTAGCTCTGGAAATACCTTCCGTACAGTTATGGCTTACAACTCATGTGAGTCATTTGGAATAGGAGGAAGCTGCACAAGAATTCCACGGTTTTCAAATCCACGTATTACTTATCAATCTGCACCCCTGGGGATTAATCCCCCTCATCAGTGGGCAGCTGATAACGCACGGCGGATAGATGAAACCGCTCCGATTGTTGCAAACTTCCGAAAATCAATTTTCAGGGATTCCGTTTACCTTACTACTGATATAAAAGGGCAGGGTAGGCTTGCAATCTCTCCCGAGCAACCAGGATATACTGTTGGCACAACAGTAGAACTTACTGCGACACCAGATGTACAATGGGTCTTTACCGGCTGGAGAGGAGCGGTGAACGATACCGCAAACCCCATCTCTGTCACGATGAGCACCAACCAGTCTCTGAGCGCTTTTTTCACTCAGCAGATGCCTTCAGGATTACAAAAGTTTGAAATTGTATGGGCGGATGCTTCTGCAGAACAGAATGAAGAGCATCTCAAGGGATACTCTTTTGATGGTAACCTGCAGACAAGATGGGCAAACGACAACACTGCAGAAAACAACTGGATCTATTTCGATATCGGCCGGTCAGAAATTATCAATGCCATAAGAGTACAACTAAACAACGGAGAGACAAGGAGCTATCCTCTGATGATTGAAATCGCAGAGGACACGGCTTCATTTTCAGAATTGTGGAAAGGGACTCTTTCACCCAACATTGGTCTTCATACAATCGTTGTCCAACCCGACACTGGTCGATATATACGGTTTAGTATGACCGCTCAGAATTCAGATGAAAATAGCTGGTTTAGTATTATCAATACAGAAGTTTGGGGCCAGGTGGTGAAGGGCCCATTCAGTGGGGTAAGAGTACTGCCAGGTATCATTCAAGCTCAGGAGTATGATGTAGGAGGGGAAGGGGTCAGTTATCATGATTCTGATTCGCAAAACATTGGTTTTGTAAATAACAATGTTGATTTCAGAGTAAATGAAGGTGTTGATATAGATCTGCACCCGGATAGTGGGTATGTTGTAGGGTGGACCAGGGCAGGGGAGTGGCTCGAGTACACGGTGGATGTCACTGAAACAGAGAAGTATGAGATTGAGTTCCATGCATCATCCTTAAACGGTGGAGGTTTGATAGGGATCGATGTCGATGGAGAACCACTGCTTAGCAGTGTGGAGGTACCTCAAACTGAAGACTGGAGTCGGTTTACAACATTTACAGAACGTGTAACATTACATGCCGGAGAGCAGATCTGGCGCATAAATATTGAAGAGGGTGGTTTTAATCTGGATAAAATTGCAGTGGCCATATCACAAACAACGGCATCACTGCCTGTTACAAAAAGGTTGGTAAGCGGTCCGGCTGTTAAAGCTGTAAGGGGTGGTTTTGTGGTTACTGCTGCGACTTCATCTGCTCAGGTAGAGGTGTTTTCCCTGCAGGGTAAACGGGTTTTAAATAAAAATGGGTCATTTAAAAACAGTTTTATAGATCTTAGAGCAAATGGGGTCTATCTGGTCCGTCTCTGGGATGGCGAAAAAGTGATAAACAGAAAAATTGTCATACAGGATTAGGCAGAACAGTAAGCAGGGGCAGCCTCAACATATTTTCAACTTAAACCGTACGTCTTTTTTACACAAAGAATTCTCTTTTCTCCTTATCACCGTTTTGTAGTTCTCCGGCAGGTGACCCCCAATAGGCTTTGGTGTAAAGACCTTACATCAGGGATCTTCCCGGTTACAGTTTCAAGGTCCTGTTGTTATTGTAAATCGGTGGTTTAGTTTACGTTGAATTCAAGTTGTTTACCACTGCCCCCGACGGCAATAGTCTGATCCTCTGCAATATCTCCGGCAATTATCATCTTTGATATCGGTATTTCAATTTCACGTTGTATAACCCGCTTGAGTGGTCGTGCACCATAGACCGGATCATACCCTTTGTGCGCAATGATATCTTTAGCACTCTCTTCGATTTTGAAATTGATATTGAGACTGTTAAGCCTTGCAATCAGCTGCTCAATCTGAATCGATACAATAGCTCTTATGTGCTGTTTTGTTAAAGAGTGAAATACCACGATTTCATCCAGACGGTTTAAAAATTCAGGTCTGAATAATTTTCTCAGATCATCCATGACCGAGTCCTTCATCGTTTCGTACTCCTGCTGAGCACTTGTTGAGATGAGCTGTGAGCCGATATTGGATGTCATGATAATGATGGTATTTTTAAAATTGACCACACGCCCCTGACTGTCTGTAATCCTTCCTTCATCCAGGATCTGCAGCAGTATATTAAAGACGTCCTGATGAGCTTTTTCTATTTCGTCAAACAGGATAACGGAGTATGGTTTTCGCCTTACCGCCTCGGTAAGCTGTCCTCCCTCTTCGTAGCCTACATATCCCGGGGGAGCCCCCACCAAACGGGACACTGCAAACTTCTCCATATACTCCGACATGTCTATTCGCACCATTGCCCGCTCATCATCAAAGAGATTATAGGCAAGGGAACGTGCAAGCTCAGTTTTTCCCACTCCGGTTGGTCCAAGAAAGATAAAGCTTCCAATGGGCCTGTTTGGATCCTTGAGTCCGGCTCTTGCCCGCACTACTGCATCTGATACCGCATCCACTGCCCGCTGTTGTCCGACCACTCTTTTGTGAAGGTGTTGGGAGAGGTGCAACAGCTTTTCCCGTTCCCCCTGTACCAGTTTGCTCACCGGTATGTGAGTCCAGCGGCTGATGATTTCTGCAATATCGTCTTCGGTAACCTCCTCCTTTAGAAGTCTGTTGTCGTGATCCCTCTCCTTTATGGAACTCTCCGCATCGTGAAGGGCGTTTTCGAGTTCAGGGATTTTACCATGGCGAAGCTGTGCTGCCTTTGTGAGGTCATAATCCCGCTCTGCCCGTTCAAGCTCAAACCTCATCTGCTCAAGCTGCTCACGCAGACCCTGCAGTTTTTCCACCTGTGATTTTTCTGCTTCCCATCTGCTTTTGAGCTCCTTTACAATGTCTTTTACGTCAGCAAGCTGGGTTGTAAGCTTTGCTGTTTTCTCCTTTGAAGAGCGGTCCTTCTCTTTTTTAAGCCCCTCGATCTCAATTTCAAGCTGCATCTGCCTTCGCATCGTTTCATCAAGCTCAACGGGACTGCTGTCGATTTCGGTGCGAAGCTTTGCTGCAGCCTCATCAATCAAATCGATTGCCTTATCGGGAAGGAATCTCTCGGTGATATACCGGTCCGAAAGCACCGCAGCCGATACCAGCGCCGCATCCCTGATTTTTATTCCGTGATGAATTTCATACCGCTCCCTTAACCCCCTAAGAATAGAGATGGTATCCTCAACCGAGGGCTCATCAATTAGAACCGTCTGGAATCTGCGCTCAAGAGCCTTATCCTTCTCGATATGTTGGCGGTATTCATCCAGTGTGGTCGCACCAATTGCGTGAAGTTCCCCGCGTGCAAGCATCGGTTTAAGCATATTGCCCGCATCCATTGCTCCTTCTGCGGCGCCGGCACCAACAACCGTATGGAGTTCATCGATAAAGAGGATGGTGCTGCCGCTCTCTGCCACCTCTTTAAGGACCGCCTTAAGACGCTCTTCAAATTCACCCCTGAATTTGGCCCCGGCAACAAGTGCTCCCATATCAAGAGAGACCAGTTGTCTGTTTTTAAGCCCCTCGGGTACATCACCCTTTATTATTCGTATAGCAAGCCCTTCCGCGATTGCTGTTTTACCCACACCCGGATCGCCGATGAGGACTGGGTTGTTTTTTGTGCGTCGTGAGAGGATTTGTACCACCCTCCGTATCTCATCATCTCGTCCGATAACAGGGTCGAGTTTCCCCTTTGCAGCCAGATCGGTAAGGTTTCGTGCGTACTTTTCAAGAGCACCGAACGTGGCTTCGGGATCCTGGGAGGTGACTCGTTGTGAACCGCGGAGTGACTGGAGTACCTCAAGAGTACCTGCAACGGTAATGGTTAGTTTTGAAGCCCAGAGTCTGCACTCTGTATCTTTGTCTATGGCTGAGACAAAAAGGTGTTCGACACTGATATATTCATCTTTCATCCTGCCAGCGAGACGTCCGCTCTCGGTGAACAGTGCAGTAAGGGCCCGGGATGAATAGATCTGGACCCCTTCACCGCTCACCGAGGGGTGCTTTTCCAGAATTTCATAGGCGCACTTTTCTGCGGCGGTGGTAGCAACCGAGAGTTTCTGAAGCACGGATGGAATCAACCCGTCTTTTTGCTGTATAAGGGCAGTGAGCAGGTGTATCGGCAGCAGTTGCTGATGATTGAGTTGCACTGCAATCTGGTGAGCACTGCTGAGAGCCTGCTGTGACTTTTGGGTAAGTTTTTCCATATCCATAGTGGTCTCCTTGTTGATTTTCTTTCTGCGTTTTTTGAGAATAAGCAAAACGCATACCAGTCCCCTATATCGGCTAAAAAGGCAACAAAAGCAGCTGTTTATGGCCTGGTTCGTTACAGATAAAGACAAGGGGGGTTCTGTATAGTGATCTAAAATGAAACAGTTTTTAGCTTCACGGATGCTCCTCATAAGCCCCGATTGCTACCGGTCATGGGTGGGTTGAGCAGATGCAGTGTGAGCCAGGAGAGTAAAGCAATACCATAGCACCTATGGGCATAACGATGTGATGGATAAGGCTGAGGGTGGTGATAGTGTCCCGACGTATCACCCTGGTGCCTATACTGTTGAACAATAGTATCTCATGTATATTGTATAAACGCATGTTCATAAAATTTGCAAAACCTTTGGTTTTATAGTAGAATTCATAATGTTGGTTAGAAGTTGCTTTTAGAAAATAGATTTTCTATATTTATACCCATTTCTGATCTAAAAGCGTTGAAAAAAAATTAACGGGGTGAACTGTATTTATGGAAAAAGGCCATTTTCTCCCAGAGGACACTTCCCTGGCGCTCTATCTTAAGGGTATCGGGAAAAATCGCACACTGAGTCTTGAAGAGGAAGCAAAGCTTGCAGTCAGAATCCGCAAAGACGACAGAAAAGCTCTTGAAGAGCTGGTTAAGGCAAATCTGAGGTTTGTTGTCAGTGTAGCGAGAAATTATCAAAATCAGGGGCTTCCCTTAAGTGACCTCATAAATGAAGGGAATCTTGGGCTTATAAAAGCGGCCAAAAGATTCGATGAGAAAAAGAATTTCAAATTCATCTCCTACGCGGTATGGTGGATCAGGCAGGCTATCCTTCAGGCACTTGCTGAGCAGTCAAGAATTATTAAGCTTCCTCTCAACAGAGTGGGTACGATCCATAAAATCGGCAAAACTCAAAGCATGCTGGAACAGAGATACCGGCGTGTTCCCGGCGCAAAAGAGATTGCAGATGAGCTTAATATTAATGAATCTGATGTACAGGAAACGGTAAAGATCGGCAACTCTCACATGTCCCTTGACGCTCCTCTCCAGCAAGGGGAAGATTCAAAGCTGATGGATCTTATCCAGAATAACCAGCAGGACAGGCCGGATGACGAGCTGATGGAGGTCTCTTTGCATGATGAGATAAGTAAAACTCTTGACACTCTGGGCGAACGGGAAAAAGAGGTGGTCAGACTCTACTTTGGAATAGGGGAAGATACGTCACATACCCTTGAGGAGATCGGGCTTCGTTTCAATCTCACCAGAGAGAGGGCACGGCAGATAAAGGAGAAAGCCCTCAAGCGGCTGAAACACTCATCCAGAAGCAAGCGGTTACTGGCCTACCGGTCTTCGTGATCGCAGACCTTTGACTACTCACCTCTGTCTTCAAGGTCGCGCCCGGCCTCGGGCGCGCAATCGACCGGGTCACCCAAAATTCGTCTTACGTTGAACTTTGAAGATCTGTTGGGGGCCTCCAGGAACCTGTGGTAGCAGGGTGTTTGGTTGTGACATTGTCTTTTCCTTTTTATAAGAAAAAACAGCAAAAAACCTGAACAGTTCGCACAACAACATCTTCAAAGCAGCTTTCCAAGAAATGCACCCACTGCATGCTCAACCCGCATAATCCGTTCACCAAGACTTGCCGTTGTGCAACCACTTTTCTTCAGAAGGTCAACTTCAAAAGGGATAAATCCCCCTTCGGGGCCAATTACCACCACCGAATGGGAACCATCGGTTGGAGGCAGGGGAGCAGAGTCGTAGGGGTGGGCCACAAATGCGTTGCCTGAGCCGATTATTTGTGGCAGCTCATCTTCAACAAAGGGTTTGAATCTTCTCCTTACTCGTATAGAAGGCATGACCGTATCCACTGCCTGTTCAAGGCTTCTGTAAAGTAGGGGTGTGAGAACGTGCTCTTCTAATGCAGGAGTTGACCAGTAACTTTTCTCCACACGCCAGCTCTGGATGATCACTATCTGCTTGACACCCATCACCGTTGCCGCTTCAATCGACTTTTTGAAACTCTTAGGTCGGGGCATTGCAAGTACGAGGGTAACGGGTGCAGGCGCAGGAGGTGAAATGGTCAGTTCAACCTCAATTTCACATCTGTCTTTTTCAAAGCTGGTGATGGTCCCCTTTCCCATAGGGCCGTTGAGCTTTCCAACTTTTACTACGGAGCCGGTTGCGGCCTTGAGTACTTTGTCCAGGTGGTTTAGTCTGTATGGGTCGCAGATGGTAACTTTGGATTGATTTAGAAAATCCGGCTCAAACAGGAGTATGAGATTCATGGGGTTGCATCTGTTGGCGATGTTTGGCTATTTAACATGTACAACTCTCCGGAGGAGTGTCCTGCCATCTTCTTGCATATTTATAAGCAAAGGACCTGGAAAGTATTGAGTAGACAAATGTATTCTGTTTTCTCCAGCCGGGGCATCGAATGATTCGGTGCCCTGCAATCTGCCTTTTGCACAGAATACAGAGATGGTTACACGCTGCGGGTTCTGGTTGTAAAAGGATACCTGTAGTTCGTGAAATGCATCAACGGTAAAGATAGTACTATTTGTGGAGTGATTGTTTAACTGTCGAATGGAAGAGGTTTCAGAAACATTTATCAGCCGTAGGTTGTCGAGATAAATTGTTGATGCCGCAGCGCCTAAATTAAAAATAAGAACTGCCTCCTGATCACCCTCTGCTGTCATGGTAAACTGAAAACCATAGGTTGACATCGTTTCTGAGATATTACCAATGTTGATACCCCGTCCAAGTTTTTTATTCTGAACAAAGGGGTCTGTTGTACTTGCAAAAGAGAGCAGGGAGATGAGGAGAAGCCAAGCGGCAAAATAGTTTGATCTCATCCTGAACTCCTTTGAAAAAGTAATGTTACATCGATTGTAAAGATAGTTTCCTGCAGAGAAACTCTTCGATACTGCTGATTTTCCTTGTCCCCCAAACCACCATGCTATTCCTAAAGCTTAAACCTTAGTGGCAAACTCCATTGCAGGGTTTATACATTGAAGCCCTGGGGGTTATGGGGTTTTTTGGGGCTCTCTTTACCTGCAGTAACTGCTATTTAATATAACTTAAACCGTAGGATTATTTGAGAAAAAAGTTGCTGCTCCTCCAATACGCCTGAAGAATTAAGAATTAATAATTTGTGCTGCCGTGAGGTCGCCCCCTTGTGCTGTTGGGTTTGATAAATATGGGTTTTCTCTGCGCTGCTCTGCGTCCTCTGTGAACTCTGCGTTTTAATCCCCCCCCTCCCTTGAGGGCTTATGCAATACGACTGATCTCATTGATCGCCTTGTAAAAATTCAACACATCATCATACCATTGGTTCTGTTTTTGCTCCTTTTTAAAACCACGATGCAATTCATCACCACCTCAACTTACGCCATTGAGTAAAAGGGGAGAACAGATGACAGGAATAGAAAAGATCATCGAGCTCAAGTCCGCTGATGCACAGCCAGACATAAACAACCAAAATCTGTCCTTTGAGACGACCGATGAGCTCCATTCCCTTGATACAATTATCGGCCAGCCCCGTGCTCAAAGGGCACTGGAACTGGGGCTGGGAATAAGGGATAACGGATATAACATTTTTGTATCCGGATTCAACGGAAGCGGCAAAATGGCAATGGTCAAAGATGTGCTCACAAGGAAAGCTTCCCAAGAACCTGCCCCCCTTGACTGGGTGTACCTGAATAACTTTCATCATGAGGACAACCCCGTGGCAATTGCTCTTTCTCAGGGTGAGGGGATAAAGCTCAAAAGGGAGATGAATGATCTTGTAGAGAGATTAAAGGAGGAGATACCCAAGTCATTTCGTCAGGAGGAGATGTCTACAGAAAAACAGAAGATCGGCATGCAATATGAGCAAAAGGGAAGAGTTGCCGCTGAGGAGCTTGAGCGGTTTGCTGCCCAGAAGGATCTGCTGCTTCAGGAGATGCCCGACGGTCGGCTGATAATGATACCCAGGGTGGACGGCAGGCCCATGCGCCCCGATGAGTTCGAGAAAATTGATGAAGAACAAAAGCGTCAGATAACTGAAAATCAGCAGGTTGTAGGCCAGAAAGCATCCACGGTCATGGCACTGAGGCAGGAGCTTGGCAGCAATCTGCGCGAGGAGTTCAGAAACATAGAGAAAAATTACGGCAACCGTCTTATCGATCCCATGATCAGTGGTCTCAAGCAACAATTTCCGGTGAAAAAACTCACCGCCTGGTTTGATCAGCTTAAAGAGCACCTCATAGAGAACATCCAGCGCTTTCAGTCCGGGGAAAGTTCCCAGCAGCAACAGATGGCAGCACTTATGGGCATACCGGCTACTGCAGAGGACCGTTTTCCGGAATACGACGTTAATGTAGTGGTAGAAAACACCCAAAGCAAAGGTGCGCCGATTATCATAGAGGACTCACCCAATTACAAAAACCTTTTTGGAACCATTCATGGAACCATGAACCGCTCCGGTCAGCTGATGACCAGTTTCGCCAACATATCAGCCGGCAGCATTCTCAGAGCAAACGGCGGGTATCTTGTTATAAATCTCATGGAAGCGCTTCTGGAACCCCTTGTCTGGAAAGAGCTTAAGAGAACCATAAAGAGCGGCAATCTCGAATATCACATGTATGATCCCTTCGGGGTATTCGCCACCTCATCACTGAAGCCCGAACAGATTCCGCTCAATGTGAAGGTGGTGGCTCTGGGGCCTCCGATTCTCTATCATATCATGCAGCTTTACGATGAAGATTTCAGCGAGATATTCAAAGTAAAGGCAGACTTCTCTTCTGAGATACACCGGGAGGATGACACTGATTATCAGATAGCAATGTTCATAAAGAAGCAGTGCGAAATCCATGACACCGTTTTGCCATTTGATCCCTCGGCAGTAATAGAGACGGTTCGGATTGCCGCCAGACTCGCCAATGACAAGAAGAAGATCACCGCCAAGCTCAGCAAGGTGGCAGATCTGGTAAAGGAGGCCAGTTTCTGGGCCAAACAGGATAACTCCCAGGTAGTCAGGATGCAGCACATCCGGAAAGCTGAGGAGGAGAAAATATACCGATCGAACCTTTTTGAAGAGAAGATCAGGGAGTTGTTTGAAAATGAGACTCTGCTTATCACTATCGACGGCTCCTTCACCGGTCAGGTAAATGGACTTTCAATCATTCAGCTCGGCGACTACTCCTTTGGAAGACCATCGAGAGTTACTGCCAGTGTGGGTGTGGGCACCGCCGGCATTATCAATATCGAGCGTGAGAGCAGGCTCAGCGGACAGAGTTTTGACAAGGCTATGCTGATCCTTGAGGGGTATCTTCGCAACAAGTACGCCTTTAAACACCCTCTGGCCCTTTCGGCAAGTATTACCATGGAGCAGAGCTACGGAATGATTGAAGGGGACAGCGCTTCGGTTGCGGAGCTTGTATGTCTTCTGAGTGCATTTGCGGGTGTGCAAATCCGCCAGGATATCGCAGTCACCGGATCGGTCAACCAGTGGGGGCACATTCAGGCAATCGGAGGAGTGAATGAAAAGATTGAAGGCTTTTATGATGTCTGTAAAATAAAGGGGTTTACCGGTAAACAGGGAGTGTGCATCCCGGTGGCTAATGTGAGAAATCTGGTTCTTCGCCCGGATGTTGTTGAGGCTCTTGAACAAGGGGTGTTTCATGTGTACGCTGCTAAAGATATCAATGAGACCATGGAGCTGCTGGGGGACCTGCCGGCAGGAAACATTGATGAACAAGACACTTTTCACTGGCGGGTCGATCAGCATCTTATCGAAATGCTTAAAATCCTAAAAGAGCAAAGGGCACTGATATCTGAGCGGGATATCGCCCAGTACAATTTGTCTCCAAACGGCTCCAGGGACCCCCGTCCCCATTTACCCGGGGAGGAGAAAAAAGAGGAATAAGGGGAAGTGTCGAGTGTCGGGGGGTGGAGGGGTAGGAGTGGGGATTCGTATTTTTCTCGCTTCTTGCCCCGGGGGGTCAGGTTCAGAGGCGTAAAAGACGCTCGTTATTTGATCAGCAGACGCATATTGATATCACCCACATTATTCCTCAGTCTGATAAAATAGACCCCCCTGGCAACTCCCCGTGTATCCCAGGTGACGATGCCTTCGGGACGGGGCTGCAGTTTGGCTATCGCATTTCCTTTCAGATCAATTACAGTTATAGCCGATAGTTCGTCACCGCTCCATTCAGAAAAATTGATGTTGATTTTTCTGCCCTGAGTTATCTGGAGTTGTTTTGAAGGAATATTTGTCTCATTTCGCTTAACCGAAGTACTTATAGGGTAAAGGTAATAGGTGTAAACTGAATCTTCATCGTTATGATCATTTCAATCTTAAATCAAGGCTATGGTAGATATTCTTTTGGCCTGACTCATCCACCCGTTCGGCGACCACCTGTAACCAGAGGGGAGTACTGCTTGTATCAAATGTGAGTTCAAAATATCCGTATTCATCACTGTAAGTGGAGTCATAGACGGATTCCACAAAGGCACCACCACCGGAACCGTACAGAGGCGCAAAAATATCAGCAAGCAAAATTGTGGTATTGCTGAAAAATGTTGAATCAGAAGGAGACAGGGCCCTTCCCCTGAAGGTGATTCCTCCCGTGTCACTATTTGAAGCTTTTAAAACCTGTCCGCTTGCAACACAGAACAGTGCAAAAATGAAGGTTACCACTTTTGTGTATAGCAGCAGTGCCGTTTTCCACGAGTGGTGTGATGCTCTGATCAGTTTTTTCCCCATAGTAATCCTCCGAATCTAATAATTAAATGTATTGATCTGGCAAAATGCGAGCACCTGAATGTAACAAAGATAGCGGGAACCAGGGGAGGTGGTCAGAAGCTCCTCTTCTATAATATAAAGGAAAACAAAGCAAGTGTGCGTCTTTCGTAACAAAAAGCGAGGTAATCTGCATAAAGCTAAAGGATGGTTTGGTTTGTGACGATCTCCCCTCAATACAGCAGGCACCACCTGGCTTACTCGAGAATGTAACGAAATCACTCTTGGCCTGACTTAAACCCTAAGAAACTGAATGACAATGAGAGCAAATACTTTGTTAACGCAAGCAGCACGCGGGTAAAACGCGGAAGATTGCCTTCTAAATAGTTCCGATGCTGGTGTATCGAGGGTCAGAAGTGGATATCAACAAAATCACACACTCAATCAAAATTCCTCTTTTTCACATTCGTACTCACCTTTAAGCATAATCATAACTCTTACACTATATTATATTGCAACATAGCAAAGCGCAACAGCACTTGAACACCGCAAAATTGAGGAGAGTAACAATGGGCAGACTCACAGCTCTTATACCGGGCCTGATCTTTTTTTTCGTCCTTACCGGCTGTGGTTCCGGCAGAGATTCAACAGATATCATGGCTGGTGAAGAGATCGACTTTTTTGCAATGCAGGAAAGGGCCGAAGAGTTCGAACCGCAAATCGGCACCCATGGGGGAGAATTCATACTCTCAACCATATCCGACCCCAAATCCTTCAACCCGATCACTTCAACCGAAACAAGCACAAGCGAATTTACCGCACACATGTATGAGGGCCTCACCAGTATCAACCGGGTAACACTGCTCCCCGAGCCGGGCCTTGCAGAGAGCTGGGAGATAAGTGATGACGGGCTTACCTACATTTTCTCACTGAGAGAGGGGCTGTTGTGGTCTGATGACACCCCGATAACAGCCTACGATGTTGAATTTACTTTCAATGACCTTATATATAATCCGGATGTAAGACCTAACAGCGCAAGAGATCTGTTTACAATAGGCGGGGTAATTATCGAAGTAACAGCGCTCGACGACCAAACAGTCAAATGTGTTCTGCCCTACCCGTTTGCTCCGTTTCTCAGGGCAATGGCTCAGGAGATTTTGCCTAAGCATATTCATGAACCGGTCGTAAAGGCCGGAAAATTCCCTTCATCTCTTGGCATTCAGACCAGACCCCGGGATATGGTGGTTAGCGGGCCCTTTATGCTCGATTCATATACCTCCTCTCAGAGAGTTATCTTGAAACGCAATCCCAATTACTGGAAAAAAGACAGTGAAGGGAATCAGTTGCCCTATCTTGAACGTATCGTCTACGAGATAGTTGCCGACCAGAATGCTCAGCTGATGAACTTCAAACGGGGAATGTACGATTACCTGGGTGCCAGAGGAGAGGACTACCCCGGTTTGAAAAGGGAGGAGAAGAACGGGCAGTTCACCGTTTACCGGCTTGGACCGGCAAGGGGAAGCAGCTTTCTGTTTTTTAATCAAAACAGCGGTATTGATGAACAGACCGGAGAGCCTTATGTAGATGAGACCAAACTCTCCTGGTTCAGCAACACCAATTTCAGGCGCGCTGTTGCACACGCCATTGACAAAGAGAGTATGATCAGCATTGTGATGAACGGTCTTGGGTACCCCCAGTGGTCACCGATGACCCCATCAGAAGGGTTCTTTTTCAATCCGGAAGTCACCGAGTACTCCTACGACAAGCAGAGAGCCCTGGAGATTTTGGAGCAGGAGGGTTTCAGCGACAAAAACGGTGACGGATTTCTTCAGGACGCTGACGGAAACACCCTGGAGTTTTCTTTTGTCACCAATAGCGGCAACAATGAGCGCATACGGATTGCAGAGATAATAAGAAGAGATCTTCAGGATCTTGGGATGCGTGTCCATTTTCAGCAGCTTGAATTCAACAGCCTTATACAGAAAATCAGCAACCCTCCTTTTGACTGGGATGCAGTTCTTCTTGGACTTACGGGAGGTGATGAGCCGCACTTTGGACGCAATGTCTGGCACTCCACCGGATCTCTTCACATGTGGCATCCGGGGCAGCAGACACCTGCAACAGAGTGGCAGGCCAGGATCGACTCTATTTTTGATGCTGCAGTTCAAATTATCGATACAGATGAGCGCAAAAAACTGTACGACCAGTGGCAGCAGATCGCATCAGACAAACTGCCGCTGATCTATACGGTCTTATCCGAAAGGATCATCTGTCTGACCAACAGATTCGGAAATATCAACCCTTCTGTTAATGGCGGACTGGTACACAATTTGGAATATATTTATGTGAAATAAAAAAAAGGGCGGGCGTGTAGGCTGTCGTGGTGACAAGGGGGAAAACCGAGCCCCCCCCCGAAACCTCACATTCAACCCTCTCACACCCCCACGGAGTAGCATGAAAGAAGAACTCATACGCCGCGCAATGGTCTCCATACCTCAGCTTCTGCTGATGTCATTTATCACCTTTCTGTTTATTGACCTTGCTCCGGGTGACATTCTTGCAAATTACCGCTTTGACCCGAGGATCAGCAGCGAAACAGTTGCAGAGATCGAGCAGAAATATCATTTCGATAAACCGATCGTTGTGCAGTACGGTCACTGGCTCCTGAGAGCTGTGAGGCTCGACCTCGGACACTCATTTTCCCGTGATGCCAGTGTTACCAGTGTCATTGGGGAACGGCTGTTTAACACTCTGACCCTGTCATTTTTCTCCATACTGTTTACATGGACCATTGCCATTCCCCTGGGGATTTATGCTGCGGTAAAACAGTACTCATGGGGAGACCGGATAATGTCTTTGATCTCCTATTTTGGGATGTCTCTGCCAAGCTTTTTTCTTGCGTTGATGGTGATGTTTCTTGTTTTTTCGGCCAGAGACCTCCCCCTCATATCTCTTATACCCATAGGAGGGATGGCCTCTTCAGATTATGATCAGATGAGTTTTTTCGGCAAAATTATCGACCGCGCAGCTCATATGATCATTCCTGTGTCGGTACTTACCGTAGGAGCCCTTGCTGGGCTGCAGAGAATAAGCCGTGGAAACATGCTCGAAGAGCTCAGAAAGCAGTATGTCGTAACGGCACGGGCAAAGGGGTTGCCGGAAAACAAGGTCGTATACAGGCATGCCTTGCGAAATGCAGTCAACCCTCTGATCACGCTGTTCGGTTTTGAATTTTCAGCTCTTCTGAGCGGAGCCGCTCTTTTAGAGATTATTTTAAACTGGCCTGGACTGGGGAGTCTGATGCTTGCAGCGGTTCGCTCGCAGGATATTTTCCTGATCATGGGAAGTATGCTTATGGGGGGATTGATGCTTATCGTCGGAAACATGGTCGCAGACGTGCTGCTTGTAATAGCTGACCCAAGAGTGAGAAAATAGCAACGTAAATGAATGGTATTTTAAAAGTATCTTAGAAAAACAAAGAATCAGAATGATATGAAACTCCTACACAACAACAGATCATTACGAAAATTTTTCCATCACCCCCTTGCTCTTCCAGGGCTTATTATTCTGGGTATACTCTACTTTGTGATGATCTTTGCAGAATTTATTGCACCCTACCATTTTGATGATCCCGACAGGAGTCTCTCATTTCAGCCCCCGAGCAAGTTACACTTTTTTCACGAGGGAAAATTCCAGTTTCCGCCGGTAGTGTACCCCTACACCTACTCGTTCAATCGATACTACGAGCGTGTGTACGTTCAAGACAAGAGCACCCCTTACCAGCTCAAGCTGTTTGCCAGAGGAGAGCCGGTTAAGCTCTGGGGGATCATTCCTCTGCAGAGGCGTCTTTTTGGCCTGGAGCAGAATCAGCAGAATGTGAGAGTGTACCTTATGGGGGCCGATCCGGTGGGCAGAGACCTTTTTTCCAGGATAATCTACGGTTCGAGGGTATCGCTTACCATAGGTTTTTTCGGGGTTGCAATAACCTCTCTGTTTGGTTTTCTGGTAGGCGGGATATCGGGCTATTTCGGGGGTAAACTTGATTGGCTTCTGATGCGTTTTGCAGAGTGTTTCATGCTCGTACCATCGTTTTTCCTGATGCTTGCACTTAGAAGTGCTTTTCCAATAAGGGTTTCATCGGTACAGATCTACTTTCTTATTGTAATCATTATGAGTCTTATCGGCTGGGCTGGTTTTGCGAGGGTTATACGTGGAA
Organism: Chitinispirillum sp.; assembly: GCA_007115975.1. Classification (GTDB taxonomy): domain Bacteria; phylum Fibrobacterota; class Chitinivibrionia; order Chitinivibrionales; family Chitinispirillaceae; genus Chitinispirillum. The sequence continues at coordinate 61,180 of SKJJ01000134.1, read as the reverse complement.
TGTCACTTTCCATCGCAAAGCGTGATTTTGTGGTTGCGGCCAAAGCACTGGGTGCATCACACGCCAGAATAATTTTCATACATATTTTACCGCAGACACTCTCCTATGCAATAATATCGATGACACTATCCATTCCAGCCTACATATTGGGCGAATCGGCGCTGAGTCTTATCGGTCTTGGAATTCAGGATCCCCACGCCTCATGGGGTAATCTTTTGAGCGCGGCAATGAACATCTCAGACATACAGCACCACCCCTGGATTCTTCTGCCCGGTTTTTTTATTTTTCTTACCGTCATGGCATTTAACTTTGTGGGTGATGGGTTGCGGGATGCACTCGATCCAAACCGTTAAACCAAAACTAGTTCAACTCTTTTCAGTATACAATTGAGGCAATCTCCTACTTTTATGCTCCAGTTTATCAAAACAAACAAACGGCTCTTGAACTTTGGCTTTCTGTTCAATTTCTTCTCCTCATTTGGGCAGACATTCTTTATCTCTATTTTTGTCCCCTATTGGATCATCTCCTTTGAACTGAACAAAGCGTCTTTTGGTTATCTTTATACCGCTTTGACACTTACCTCTGCGCTGCTGCTCTCTGTTTTTGGCAGATATGTGGACCGGCTTGCGATACGGACCTTTGCAGCAATCGTCTTCTCAGCACTTCTGGTGGCAGTTGTTTCCCTCTCCTTTGCCCAAACTTTTTTTCACTTTGCCCTATCACTGTTCTTTGTCCGCTGGCTTGGACAGGGGCTTATGACACATACGGCCAATACCGGTATAGCACGTCATTTCAGCAGCGAACGCGGCAGAGCTTTGGGGCTGACTCTGCTTGGTCATCCGGCCGGGCAATTTGCACTTCCGATAATTATTGTGTGGCTTATCGACATCCATGGCTGGAGAAATTCTCTTCACTATGCAGTGCTTGGAGCATCTGTTATCGTTATCCCCGCACTGTTTATGCTCCGAAAAACCAGTGCCCATATGCCGGTAACCCGGAGTGGTGAAAAACTCAGTAAAAGCAGGAAACGGGACCTGTTCTTATCACCGACTTTTTGGATAATAGGGGTAAACATGGCTTTCATTCCCCTGTTTTCAACCGCCTTGTTTCTTTACCAGTTTGTCCTTGCAGAGACGAGGGGCTGGAGCGCATCTCAGGTAGCATTTTCATTTATTTTTTACTCGGTGGCCGGAGCAATTTCAATGGTAAGCGCAGGTCCACTGGTTGACCGCTATTCGGCGCGCTTCTTTTTTCCCCTTTATCTGGCACCTCTGTTCATAGCCCTGATTTTACTCGGCTTTATCCAGGCATGGGTCGTGTTACCTTTTTTCTACGCAGTTCTTGGATTTGTAACAGGATTTGGCAGCACTCTCAAAGGCGCTCTTCTTGCAGAGATATACGGCACAGCTGAACTTGGCAGGATACGGGGATTTTTCAGCACGGTTATGGTTTTTTCAACCGCACTTGGTCCACCGGTCTTGGGTTATGCTCTGGACAGGGAGATACCATTTCTGTTTATTGCCCTTTTTTTTGCTGTGCTTACGATTGTGGTGATTGCATTAAGTTCTGCACTGAGAGTCCCTGAACCCCGCAACGATCGGGCTTAAGTGTTTAGCACAAGCAAGTCTGGGGGAGGTACGAACTTCTGCTTTTTAATCTTTTCCCGGCAGGAGCATGGTTGCAGCATGAAAAGTGTTATTTTTTCTGTCTAAACCCTCACCACCCAGTTGGGGCCTTATACCTTTCATCTGCCCCTCATTGGTTATTTTTCCAATGTTCTGATTGGTAAAAATTATTTTAAATAATTGTTCCTTTTTGACGAAATCACTTTTCGATGTTATAGCAACTCCCCTTTTTGTAGGAAATTCCTGAAACGGAGGATTTTTTTGTCCAGTGAAAACAGAAAAAGATCAGAGAAGGCCGGGTTATTACGCCTGACAAAAGAGCTTAGTTCAGCCTTGATTATGGCACTGATCGCAATAATTTATGTTATACAGGCGTTTAAGATCCCCACAGGCTCAATGGAAGAGAGTCTCAAGGTGGGAGATATGCTTTTGGGGTTAAAATTTATCTACGGGGCTCCGATTCTGCCCTTTTCGCAGGAACTTGGCATCACCCAGCGACTTCCCGCTTTCACCGATCCCAAACCCGGTGATGTGGTCATTTTCAAATATCCCGGCACCGATCGTAAGGACTACATTAAACGAAATATTGCAGGCCCCGGTTCCGTTATTGAGATCCGCAATCAGCTGACCTTTGTTGATGACCAGAAGATTGAGCTTCCACCAGCGGGAAAGTTTGAAAGGAGAATCAACATCGATGAGAGAATTTCCAATTTTTCACCACTAAGAATCCCCCAGGCCGGTGATGTGCTGCAACCGGACACCATGAACATAAGAGAGTTTCTGTTTCTCAAGCATCTGATACGTCAGGAAAACACCCGAAGCAACCTACGTGTTACATTCAGCATTTTCGTTGATGGCAAGAACGCAGACGCGGTTCCATTCCCGTTTTCTGGTTCAAAAATCACCCTTTCAGATCTCCATTCGGGAAACATCTCATTCAGGACACAAGGCGGAGAACAGCGCCCCTTCGATTTTAACACGGTGGATGACTGGACTCATCTGGATGACATACTTGGTTTTGTGACAACTCAGATATCCAACCAATTTCCAGAGAGTGAGGTTGAGCTGCAAAAACGGCTCTACCTCAATGGCGAAAACGTTGAGAGCTACACCGTTCGTTTTGATAACTATTTCATGATTGGCGACAACCGCAACAACTCCATGGATTCACGCTACTGGGGTTATGTCAATCGGAATTTTATAAAGGCGAGGGCATTTATACTGTACCTTTCGCTGGATACATCTTCGTTTCCATGGATACGGTGGAACAGGCTAGGACAGCTTATCAGATCATATAACGGTGCTGTGGAGCAATCGGAGATTTAGACATTTCATCGGCCCAGAGGTCTCACGTAATAGCCAGACCTCCAGTGGGCAGCAAATCCGATTGTGAGAATAAAACGCAGGGGCGCAGAGGTTACGTCTCCCACCGAAGGATTCAGGGGGCTCTCAAGTGATCGGGTTTTATCAGTTGAAATATCTCAGAACTTCATCATGAATAATCCCGTTGCTGAAAATAACCGAACCGTTATATATTGACTCTTTGCCATCTATATCTGAGTATCTCCCACCGGCCTCCTTGACAATGCATGCTGCCGCAGCACAATCCCAGGGCTTATCAAGAAGACTCACCGACAGATCTAACTTTCCTCCTGCCACACAAACGTAGGTATAGCAATCCATGAAGCCATAGGTGTAGTTCCAGCTCTTCATAAGGTTAAAGAGTTTTCTTCCGTCATGCATCTCACTATTTTCTACAAATCCAAGGGCACTGCCCAGTGCAGCTTGGAGACTATCGGTAGCGGAAACCTTCACTTTTTTTCCGTTTAAAAAAGCCCCGCCCCCTCTTGATGCATAACAGAGGCAGTCGAGTGCCGGCAGATACATGACACCCACAACCGGAACGCTCTGCTGCTCAAGAGCGATCAACACCCCGTAAGTTGGGATACCCCTGATAAATGGCCTTGTACCATCGAGGGGGTCAATAATCCACCGTCTTTCGCTTGTGCCAGTCACTTCACCATTCTCCTCACCCAAGAGCCCATCACGCGGGAATTTTTCTGCCAGGAATTCAGTGATTACTTTTTCACACCTCTTGTCGACATCTGTTACCGGGGAGTCATCCTCTTTAAATTCAACTTCCCCCATTAGCTCTCTTCCCTGGAGCTGAATTTGTCCAGCCTCTCTTGCTGCATGCAAAGCAACTGACAACTCATTTTCAAACATATCGTTTCCCTTCAGAATGTTTTATTGTACCTCACGCTTTAAAATAATTAAGGTGTCAAGCCCTATAACCGCAAGGCTGACTTTTTCTCTCTCTTTCTCCAGCCCTTTTTTGTATCTTTTCCTGCTGGGGCCTTCAGCACCTTCCCTCTCCCCCCTCACACACTTTTAATCCGGGTATTTATTCGGCGACTGGTTGTCCTGCACAGCAGTGTGCATCCGGATCGGCGCGAAGCGCAAGTCTGTTTTAGCCATGGTCTCAAACTACTGCCCGCACTATCTATTTACAAATCTCAGCCGCCCTTGCTTTAGCGAGTTCTGAATGGATAACCGTGTTCCAGCAACAGGTTCTGTTTCTTCCTCCTGATTTTGCAAAATAGAGTGCCTCATCGGCCCGCTCTACCAAATCCTCGGTTGTCCTGCTACTACAATCCACGCACGACACACCAAGTGAGACGGTGACATGTACCCTGTTTATTGCTGATTGAATTGCAAGCTCGGCTACCGCCTGCCTGAATCGTTCAGCGACTTCCACGGCCATAGCCGAATCGGTTTCAGGTAAAAGGGCGATAAATTCCTCACCACCATATCTTCCCACAACATCAATTTTTCTAAACATCTGTTTGCATAGGTCTGCAATTTTTACAATGACCTGATCTCCTGTTGAATGTCCATAGGTATCATTGATCATTTTAAAATGATCTATATCAATCATTAGTACCGAGAAAGAGTGGTTATACCGAAGGGCCCGTTCAGACTCTGATTTAGCAAGAGTGATAAAGTGTCCTCGGTTGTACAAACCGGTAAGAGAATCGGTCTCTGCTCTAAGCCGTATCTGCTCAAGGTATTGGGTGTTCTTTATCACTATAGCGACCTGATCAGCAAATGTCATGAGAAGTTTCAGCTCTTTGTGTGTAAACTCGTGCAACAAATCGTTTTCCGTTATAACGATAACAGCGATAAGTTGCCCGGCACACTCAACAGGCACAGAGATTATTTCGCTCCACCGTTCAAAGGGGTAGTGAGGTAACCTCACCTGACCTACCCCACTGGAGTGTATTAATAGAGGTTTTCTGCTCAGTGCCACAGAACCAATCAAGTCTTCACCAAAAGCAAATGTCCTCCCCAATCGATCTGAGTCTATATTCACGCACGATTCAATTTTTATCAGCCCCCTTTTATTATCGACAACACCAAGCTCACCGCCGGATCCACCCAGGAGCGAAACCGCTCTGAGAAGAATCGTATCGAGCAATCTGTCCCATCTGTTTTCTGTAAGTATTTTCGCAAGATCATCTCTTAGCATCTCCTGCTTTAGGAGGCGCTCTTCGGCTCTTTTACGCGCCAAACAATCTGCCTCACATTTACTGATTATCTCCTGGGTTGAAACATACCTGAACATCTCTAATGCATCCCCCGCTATGGCTTTGTACAGATACCAGGCCGCACCTGTATGTAAAAGGTGAGCACCAGGCGTAAATCCAGTCATCAGAATCAGTTCAGAACAGAGTAGTAACAGCAGATAACGGCTTACGTTTTGTGAAATCAGATCTGATACATAGCCTGCTTTACGGTGCAGGTACAGAGAAGAAACAGCCAGAGCCGTCAGGTTAAACAGGGCAACCGATGGATTAAACAGGGGGTTTTTGATAACGCTTTGTATCGGTGCTGCCGTTAGCTGCAGAATAAGTGCGGTAAGAGCAACCAAATAGCAGAAGTGTAACCCAGTCCGTTTTGCTTTTGGATTTATCAGAGTGTTCCGGATCGTTGTCCGGGAAGGGGTGAGTGAGAAGTGGAGTGCTATAAGGATTAGTGTGCTGTCCAGCACTCTTGAAATCATAAACGGAGATGATTCACCGGCAACACTATTACTCATCGGATTCATCGACAGGTCGAACAGTTTAAGTAACGCAGAAGAGATAAACAGTGCAGTCAAGATATAACAGAGGTTCTGCTTTACAAACCCTTTGCAGTGCAAGACCGACAGAGAAGACATCAATGATAGAGCGACCCACATTATCAGGAGAAAAAGTGAAAATGTATCTGAAAATCGTGCAGACAAACCATAAGACAGCACATAGAAAGCGCTTAATATCCCCACCCATTTTATCGCACAATACCCCATAGAAAACCTCTGCGTTATAAGCCTTTAAATTATACCCGCGAAATTTGAGCCTGTCCGCTTGGATCACTACTGGTTGCAGCGGAATTGCCACTGCTTACCCTGGTCACTTTGTAACCGGAAATGATAATTGTATGGGCGCAGTGATTAAAACTGCAAAAGAGGGGCCATTTGCAAAAAATAGAGATAGGGAGTATACCACTGAACACTGGTGTCAAATCAATACAATAATACCTACTATGCTAACCACTGGTCGTTACCACAGGATTTTGCTTTAACCTAATAACTGCAAGCGATCGCCGGGTCGCCCCACCCCCTTGCCCCACTTATGATAGAGACACTTTGAACAGCATTGGGTCATTGAAATCACGTAGATATACATCGATTCAGCAGAAGTGATTACCCTATACAGCGAGGATTTTTCCAACCTTGTGAATACTACTCTGAAATCTTTACTACTTGTAAAAATGCAGCCGCTCTGTGAGGCTATCACACACCTGTAAAGCAAGAGGCCGCTCGCCTGCGTCTCTTACATCTTTTCAGCTTTACAGCAAGTATTGTGTCGGCTTCTGGGAAGCTGTTGTTTGCGCCTGTCAATGCAACGGGGTCACCGCCTGCCCCCTGAATCAGTTGTAATTAAAGATCCTTAAGCAACACAACTGCACCAGGCGTCACCGATGAAATTATCAAAACAGTTCCACCACGTGCATCGGTGCTGGTGACTGATCACAACAGAGCACTCCCGGCCTATAAAACCACTGTGACAGTAACATGCAGAATCCTAACTATCACTGTCATTACCCGGTGCAAATTGCACACAATTATTCAAAGGCCATCCAAAAAAGAGAGCAGACTTCAGGATAGCCCATACATTGAAAATAGCGGCAGTCCGTACCCTTTAGCTCAACTCCATGCCCCTGATAAAAGCGCCCCTATCAGTGCACCATACAGAGTACTGATGTATGGATTTGCAGTAATGGGGCATAAGCCACTGGAACAGCCTACAAGTCTGAAATAGGCAAAGCCCAGTGTTGCACCAATCAGTACTCCCACTATCAACCGTACCATACCGCCTCCCCTTTGCTGTTTACCGGTGAACATATACGTTTATTCTAATTTTAATATATTTAAGGTAAAAAAAATCACCGCATCGCCTGGACCACCTTAATTGCATCCAGAGAGCAAACTGAATAGAGCACCTGATTTCCCTTGCGGTGCCCCTTTAGAACTCCTGCGGCCTTGAGAATGTTGAGATGCTGCGACACGGTAGGCTGCGCTACCCCGGTACAGTGCACCATCTTTGCAACATTCTGCTCTCCGTCAACAAGCCCCTCGACTATGCAGTAACGCACAGGATGGCCCAGTGCCTTGAGAACTTCAGCTTTATGTTTGTACGTCTGATCCATATCTATATCTCCATATTCTACTATTAGTATAACTTTTTTAAACACTCATGTCAAATAGTTGCAGGGATTCCCCTTTTCAGAAAGGGTTATTTAGCGCCAGTACTCTAAGCCGGGGAGGAGCTAAGTATAGTCCGTCCCCATAACAAGCGCAACTCAACGCACTGATATATCGGCAGATAAAAGCGGTCCGTCCCCCTTCATGGCACAAAAAAAGGGCAGCCCCGAAGGGTTGCCCTTTTTTGTGTAAAACCGGCTCTTTTACCCCGAATCAGTCAAGAGTAATAGTAGTGATTGAGTAAGGAGGCAAGGAGAGTTGAGAACCTTTTTTAACTCTCATACTCTCTTTTCCCGGTCCGGCCTGACCACTTTCTGCGTTCAGAAGCTGTTTAGTTGCCTTACCCTCAAAACCAGGAATATCGATTGTTACATCAGCGCGGGTCATCGGATACTTGTTGATAAGCATCAGTGATTTTTTTCCTTGATCCACGGTAAGATAGGATGTAACGTAGTCACTTTCGGTACCGCTTTTAAGAAGAGAACCACGGCCGAGGCTGTGGCTTGCCATCTTAAAGGCCCAGTATGAAGGTCGTGGTACGTTGCATCCGTCAGGTGCTCCTGTGCGTGAGAGGTAGCCGTAGTCACCACCCTGATCGGTGATGTCATTATGAATGTCCCAGTAGGATGCCTGCTCGATATTGTGTTTTGTAAGCATACCAAGATAATCGGCAACGAACAGTCCGTTCACAATAGAGAGCGTCTGGGGACCGGGTTCGAAATCCACCGAATTCCACTCGGTTAGCCAGATCTCATACTCTTTTCCGGGCTCGCCATGCTCCTTGAGCATTTTTCGAATATTAGGGATAATATCATCGAGGGTCTGAGGTGATGAAAGCAGACCTGCATCATTCTCCTCGCCGGTAGTTTGAGGATAATGGTGAACATTGATACCATCCGCCACATCCTTGACATGCTTCATAACAGTTCTGTTCCACTCTCCTTCAAGCACGCCAACGAACGTAACTTTGATGGTAGGATCAACTTCCTTCATTGCTATAATAAATTCCCTGGTACGTTTTCCGTAATCTTCAGCAGAAGTCTGGAAAGGATGCCAGTCGCCATAAAGTTCATTTCCTACTTCCCAGTACCTGACGTTGTCGTCATTATCGACATTGTGATGTCTCACCCAGTCAGCGGCATCCTCAACGGTTCCGCTGCCGAAATTAACCGTGATCATCGCTTCGGTGTTTGTAGCTCTGCAGAATTCAAGGAACTGATCGGTATCAACCATCCAGTCCTGTGCAGCAAGTACCTCTTTCCAGTTATCATCATCAGCCCTGAGTCCACCGGGGTAACGAAGTACATGGTGGTTAACGGCTCTCACATACTTTTCGGTTTCAGGCAGGAGAAGGTCACCATCCCACAGTGCGGCATTAATTCCGAATAATCCCTCGTTGATTTTTTCTGTTACCACATCACCGACATTTCCTGTAACGGTAACATTCACATATTCTGGCACCGGAGCACGTCTTGCCTCTCTGTCATTGGTGAGGCGGACATTATGAACCTTGAACTGGGCACTTGTTCCTTCACCGGATGGTTTAAAGTCAAGAGCGACCACGCTTTCCAGATCGAAGTTTCCGGTATGAACTGCATTTGGAGGTTGCCAGTGCGGGAATTTATAAAAGTCCCTGAATGCTACCACCACTTCAGTCCATCCTCTTTCGGCGCCGGCAGTGGCGATCCAGAGCTCATTTCCGGAGTCATTTACCTGTACATTGAAAGGCTGAAATGCTCTTTCTGTATAGACATCGAACTTTAAACCCCAGTGATTTGTCCAGTCGCGGTGCTCTGCAGGGCTGTTATTGTCTCTGTAGTTGTATATGATATCTACCCAATCATGAAGGCTGTAATTGATTTTAATAGAGTACCCTTGAGATTCTTCAGGAGCGGCTTCCACGAATTCAAAAGAGCCACTGGATTTTGGTCCAGTAGAAGTTTCCCATTTACGATCCTGTTCAGTGCTGAAATCATGAAGTTGCAGATCCGGTGTATCCGATTCAAAAGCGCCCCAGAACTCTTCAGGACAGACATACCCAGGAATTTCTTCAATAAACTTAACATCATGGACATATAGTATAACGGGTTTACCCTCTTCAACCCTGTTTTCATTCATATTAGAAGAAAATCGCAGTTCGTTGATATTTTCCCACTGAACATCATCGATTACTTCCGACCCGATATTCTCATCCCAGTAACGTCCCCTGTCAAGGAATCGTCTTAAAGGGATCATGTAATATCGCCAGGTTGTATCGATCTCTCCGAAATCACCCAGGCGAAGTCTTGTCTGAGTTTTGTGACCATTGCTCATGTCATCAAGAAGCCCCACATATATTGAGCGGACATCGGGACCGGTTCTTGCCCAAAATGCAAGGCCGCCAGCTCTTTTTTGTGAGAGATCCACGCTCTTTCCAGCACCGAGCGCAATAGTAACCCCAGAAAAATCTGCGTTATCCAAATAACAGGCAAAAACAGATGTTCCATCCTTTGTTTTTACCACATCATAGTCAGTTTTTCCACCGTACACATAGACAAATCCTCCCACAGGAGGGTCTGCCTTCATAAAATCAGCAACCGGCACTACCTCGGGCGCTTCGCTCACGGGGGGTGAGGAAACTTCTACTCCCCGCATAAGCCGGTGAAATGAATAGCCCTGAAAAGTGAATGTTAAAGCAAGCAACAAAGAAAGTATGAGTGTTCTTCTCATCTGTTTCTCCTCTTTGGTTTAAAACGTATAAGTTGAATTTCAGACCTTTTGAAATATATAACATTGAATGGTTATCTGTTTAATTTATAGCCTAAAAGAGAAATATTCCTGCCACGCCTCCCATAAGTATGAGAACCACTGGATGTAGCGTTGCCCCCTTGAGCAACATTAGAAAAAAGGTAATCACTGCAATACCTAATCCTGAAAAATCGGTGACAGCAGTGCGAAAATAGATAAAAACAGCACCAACAATCAGCCCCAGAACGGCGGGAGCTACAGCAGCGTGTATGCGTTCAAGAAGCCCCACCCTCTTTAGGATCATAAAAAAGAGTACCAGTAATGTACAGAGCAGTATTGAAGGGGTGATAACCGCCAGAGTGGATAGAAAGGCACCGGATATCCCGCCGACTCGATATCCGGCAAAAGTGGCAGCATTTATCGCTATGGGCCCGGGGGTCATCTGTGAAACCGCTATAAGCTCCGACATCTCAACAGCGGTAAACCAGTTTCTGGTTAGCACAAGCTCATGCTCTATGAGAGCAATGGCTGCCACTCCTCCGCCATACGCGGCTATACCTATCATAAAAAAGGCGCCAAAGAGCTCAATTTCAATCACTATGGGCTCCTTTTTTTTGACCCTGAGCGCAACTTTTAGCACCAAGCAGGTAGAATCCTGCAACACCAACCACCACAACGGCGAAAACAGGGTGGATTCCGGGTGCCAGACTAATAATAACAGCCACCATCGTAAGCGCACCTTTAAGCACGATCTGTTTCTTTGATTTCAAGGTGATTCGCCCCAGTGAAAAGGCGGTATGAGCAATGATTGCAGCCACCGATGCAGAAGCACCCCGCAAAAAAGAGACCACCAGCGGGTGATCAAAGTAGGGGGAAAGAAACGCCGCCACGATCAGCATGATTACAAATGAAGGGGATACCACACCTGCACAACTAAAGAGCGCCCCTTTCCAGTTTCGTGTGTTGAATCCGTGAATCAGGGAAAAGTTGACAATTATTGCCCCTGGAATGGATGTTGCCATAGTGACCTGCTCTGAAAACTGATCATCACTCAGCCACTTTCTGCCAAACACCATTTCGTGGCGCAACACAGAGAGCATCGCCAGGCCGCCGCCAAGAGTAACAGCCCCCACTTTAAAGAAAACCACAAAAAGTTTCAGAAGTGATATGGGGGGCAGTTTTCCCTTTTTCATTGTCATTGTAAGCTTTTGAGGGTGGAGGATATCATGAAAGAATAAGATAATCAGTGTGCAGATGAAACACAAATGGATTTACTGTAAAGGGAAGGGGACCCCCCGGGTTCAACGAGAGGTTTACAATTACAATAATTTTTTGGATCTTTTCAAGCAGCAGATTATAGGGGTAACAGCTATAAACACCCAGTAAAAAACAGACACCCAAAAGAGGATCAAAGACCGTTGGGTTGTTTATAGCAGATCCTTTAGACGCCTCCCCGTCAGGTTTGCTCTGAAGGTCGATACTTAACTTGAATTCCTTTGAGAAATCTCCGCAGAACCTGGTCATTGCATTTTCGATAATGTTTGTTGGAGGGGTTTCTGAAAAAAGCGCTCAGTTCAGCTTTACCCAGAGTGAAATCTGCCAGCTCCAGTATTTCCAGAATCTCTTCAGCTTTGAGATTAAGTGCGATCTTTAGTTTTACAAATACAATGTTATTGTTAAGACGGCTTTCCGCCGGGGGCTGTACGCCCTCTCTCTTACCTCGCATAAAGTTAACATAACCATTCAAAAACAGAGCAAAATCGGAATCGCCAAGCTCCTGATAACCCTCTTCATCATCTCGTAACAACCAGCATTTTAATTGTTCCAGAGACACTTTGTGATCTGCCAAAGCGAATATTTCTGTAAGTTTCAGGTCTGAATAGTCAAACACATAGCGAAGACGACGGAGGATATCATTGCTTACCATAGGATCCCTTAATAGTTGTACACTTCCAATACAGTAATACAATATACATCTCGTTTTATTGCTTTGCCCTGTTCTCTGCCGTAAAGGTTTATAGCCGTTGGAAGTGATGCTTTCTGCAAATGAAAAGGGGTAGTTCGGAGAATTTGTGGCAAGTCCGAAGATTGTTCTCAGATCGTTACATGGAATGGTCTTTATATAAGAGGTCTAAGAGGTTGGTAGCGTTCGTGTTTGTTACGCTACCAAGAGGTTGGGGCTAACGTTTCCAAGATCAAAAGCAAGTATTTTCAACGATTGCAATTTTGTTTACAAATAAATGCAATTCATATGCGACTTATGGGGCTAAAACATGTCCTGAGCTCCTGGCCGAAGGGGCCTCTGTTTTCAGGAGCTTGTTAAAAGAATAATTATTTGGGCGCATACCTCCAAGACTTGGCACCGGTTCTCCTTCGGGCTTGCTCTCGCTCGGTACGTCGTTTATAGGGCTGCGAGGACTACGCCCTGTTGAGCGCACTGGACAATCGGAATTGTCCGCCCTTCGTCCCCCCTGCGCTCTTACCCAAGCGGCATTTTCGTGCACAGCATTCAATTTCAGTGTAATAGTTACAGGCGGTACTTCGGTTGATATTTAAGCTGCTGAGCAAGACACGCCAGGGGAAACGGTAATGTGGCGTCTTCGCCAGTAGGTCTAAAGGGTGGAACATTCCGATGCGCAACGCTATAAACGGTACCGAGTCCCGGTTTTCATCGGGAAGCATGACCAGTCCTCCCGTAACTGTCTGGCTGAACTTGGTCCATAAGGTTGTACTGGGGGGGAGGGCTACAGAGGTCAGGCAGGAGAACCGGTGCCGTCTTCGGCAGGTGCTCAAATTTTTACTCATAATTATATTTAATGTCTGTTCCTTAAGAACCGATCAAGCTATATAGAAACGGTTTCCAGCAAAACCTTAAAAGGGAAAAAGTAATCATGAATAAAGAGATAAAAATTGAGCTCTACGATTATTGCCTTCGCTATATTGAAAATCTGATCGCGCTGAACAAAAACGCCCTCTGTGGCGCTCAAAGTGCAGCAAACGATGAAACAAAAAGCACTGCTGGTGATAAGCATGACACAGCCAGGGCAATGAAACAGCTTGAAACCGAGGCATTTGGAAAGCGCCTGAATGAAACTATGGTCCAATATAAACGTCTCCAGCTCATCGATGCTACACGAGAGTACAACAGAGTTCAACCAGGAGCACTTACTTTAACATCACTGGGCAATTTTTTTGTCTCAACAAGCGCAGATGAAATGATTATTAACGGCACAGAATACTGTATGATCTCCACAGAATCGCCGATCTACCAGACCATGCAGGGCTGTACTGCCGGGTCCACATTTTCATTCAGGGAAAAGATGGTAACGGTGTATGAAGTGATGTAATATGGGTGGTGTTATGAACAATATTTACAACGAAAACAAGACAAAAAGGAACGAAGGGTGCTATTGGGTGACCATATTTTAATGGTACCCAAATACAAGCTCTGGATAAAAAAAACATATAGCGTCTGTTATCATCAGCGTGGCTTGGTTCAACTGTATTCTATCCCCAATGCCACCCGGGGATAATGCTTGGGGGTGCGGGGTTGTTTCGTTTGTGATCAGCGGATAGAATATTTCGTATTGTGCGAATTGCCATTTTACATTAGGACTTACAGCTTATTTTACAGGAGTATGGGCGAAATAGTCTAGATCACCATTTTAAACCAGATTAAATTCTCATTTTATCGTGGGCTCAAGTCTCGGTTTGCTCCGGTGCATAATTCATAACATTGGTCACATATTATGTAAAATGAGGTATATGTCGACAGTAGTAACAAGATAAAACTTCTATCAGGGGAATTTATTTGAAGGGGTAAACGTTAAGATTCTAAACGCTTAATGTCACTGAAAGAAGTTGGGAATTTACTAAAAAAACGCGAGGAATGAGAAATGGCACTAGGATTAATGCGATCAGGTTTTGTTGAAAAAAACACGCTTTTACCTGATGAGTACATTCAGCTAAGAATTGATGCTGGATGGGGAATTCCAGAAAAAGAACATGTCAGAATAGCTCTTGAAGAAAGTCTTGTTAGTTTTGTAAAACGAATAGATAAAAAAGCTGTCGGAGCTGTCAGAATAGTTGGTGATGGTAAACTCTGTTTTTACATTCAGGATTTGATGGTGCTCGGAGAATCAAGGAAACAAGGGGTCGCTACTGAACTTATGAGAGAAGCCATGAGATATATAGCAAAGATTGCTGCTCCTAATGCATTCATTGGACTCATGGCAGCAAAAGGGTTGGATCGTTTTTACCAAAAGTATGGATTTCTTAGCAGACCGAACGAAAAAATGGGCCCTGGAATGATTATGTTTCATGGAAGAAAAGGTGAACTTAGTGAAGCATAACAAAGCGTATTCATAACTATTTGTAATTACCGTCTTTCAACCCCGAAGACTCATCCTACAGGCAGTTACCATACAATACTACCAGGCGCAGCTTCGCCATTGCGCTGAACATTAGGTATCATTCTAAATTATCGTATAAAGAGATACAGGAATGGAAACTGATAAAGGAATCACACAATATTTGTGTACTAATTTAACTGAATTGCTAATAAATAAAATTCTTGAAGTGTATACAATTTTCAGTATTTTTGGATATGCTGAAAGAAGACGAAGTGATATTTGCAAAAAAGCCAGTTGCAAATCACATGACAGATTGGCTTAACGTCAACAAACAGCCATCACCCGCCAACTTACACCCCCTTTTTCAAAACATTCATCAGGGGGCAATCCTTTGGAGCAGCATAGCCTTTGCGGTAAGACTGCAGAAGCTGCCGGGACTTTTCGGCCAGTTCTCTTCGGATCTCTCTTCTAAGCCCCTTTTGACGGGAGATAGTCATAGAATCGTAGGCGGTAGTACGGTGCCTCATCCAGGCGATAACCGCTTTTTCAGCCCGTTTTTCGAGTGGAATCAAAGTGGTGCGTGCAACCGTTCCACTACCGACCGGCACGGCGTGATCAGTGATCTGTTTTGCCATCTCGTGTTCAATTGATTTATAATCACTGTGAAAAGAGAGAAAACTCCTAACGGCTTCGATAAATTCAGATTCGTAAATACTCTGCTTTTTCTCTCTGAGGGCTTTGGCGCTCGCCATCTTTTTTTTATACGACTCACTGCTGCGAGTCGCCTCTACAAGAGCTTTTGCATTTTCAATACTTGAGGCCGGTGCCCATATCCCTTTAGAAATGGTCCGCCGCCCCTTTTTAAACTGCACTTTCCAGTAGTTACCACCGGCAGTAACCTTGCGGGTGATTCCTGCATCACCGGCTTCAAGAAATGCCCAGCCGATTGGCGGATGTACAATGTTTCCGTAACTGTCACGAAGCGTTCCGGCGGGTCCCGGTTCAACGATATGAATTCCTGATATCATGCGGTATTCCTGTTTTGTAAAATTGAGATACTATCCTTTAGGTACAGTACAGGCTGGAACCACCCGGTCTGATCTGCTTTTTTTGTATAAGGAGTGAGTAACTGATCTGATTTGAACATTGAAAAATACTTTTTGTTCAGCGTTACTAATTCACCATCTATTTGCTTAAACTGATGCTGCGATTATTGCCTCGGCCAATACGATATGGTGGCATTTCAGATATTTGTTTCAGGTTTTTTCTGCATCTTTAAAGCAGAAAAAACACTTGATGTTGTGCGTCTGTTTCTGCCACTCTCTTTTCCGGCGGACAGTCCTGCATGTCCTGTTTTTTTCTGGCTTTATTCTTCCAGCAGAGATCATTTTTCTCTGCGATGGTACTTTTCTTGCAGTTGCGCTTTTAGTCTGCATAGACATTCTTAAAACAGCGTTCACTTTCGATTGATAACCAGGCCCCTGATGTTTGTACCATTCTATGACATCCTGGTCAATTCTCATGTCCATAGAATTCTTTAAGATAGCATTAAATATAACTGTTGTGGCTGCATACACATTCGAATTGGCTTCTGTGTACAATGGTGTAAATTTAATCCGTTTTTGTTCATTGAAAAAAATATGTCTGGTTTCGTACTCATAGTAATAAACATCACTGGACACATTATGATGATAAAGCTGCTGGTGCCAAGCAAGTCAAGGCAATCCCAATAACCCACATAATTGAAATAATTGCTCATTGTGATGCAAAACCCTATTTTACTACTCTAAATACCTGTCAGAATCCGCCGTGGAGTGCAGTAGTGAAGATGCTCATGGACTCGGACATGCTTCAGTGCCTGGGCGTTTTGGATGCGGCAATGGAAACCTACAATATGGGTAAGCTTATAAAGATAAAGGTGAACGTCTTTAGGAAAAAAAAGGATGAGGACCCGTTTGTGCCGAACCCTATTCTGTACATTTTTATGGTAGTCGATTCCTTTTACTAGTGCAATACATCAGGATCCGTTTTACGTTTAAAAGTATTCCTGCTCAAGGAAAGACGCATGGCTAAATTACCCGCATACCTTATTGTGCTCACCACCCTCTCCTTCGCTTCAATCCATTGTGCCAGCACCAGTACAAAGACCGGGCATTCGATCATGAAAAACAAACAGGGGCACTCAATTTCGGTCGCAAATCTGGATTGCTGTGACGATTTTAAACAGCAGGTAATTACCCTGGATTCCTTAAGAGAGGTAATTATTTTGGTGCACGGGTGTAAGGCCTCAAGCGGTCATTTTCTCACACTCAGGGAAGTTTTCGAAGCACGAGGACAGCAGGCTATCTGTTTTAGTTATAATTACCGTACTTCAATTGAGAGCTGCGCGCGGCAGCTGGTGTTGGCTATAAACGTGGTCGAAAAAATTCTAAATCCTCCTGGCATTACCATCGTTGCCCACAGCCAGGGTGGTCTTGTTGCCAGGCGAGCACTGAGCTATCCCCGTCAGGACAGGCTTGCTTTAAACACTGCGTCTCCAAAGGTTCGCCTCGTAACTATATCCAGTCCGTTTAACGGCATCAATGCCTCTTCGCATTGCGGAATCAACCCGCTGCATGTTGCAAGCGCAGGAATGACACTCCTTGTATGTCAACTTATTGCTGGCTCTACATGGAGCGAAATACATCCAAAGTCGGACTTTATCAATAATCCCGGTTCTCTGTACAACCTTATCTCTACACACATCAAAATCAACACTGATGAAGAGAATACCTGCAGACGCGTCAGTGAGAACGGGGCGTGTTTGGAAAATGATTTTGTTTTTTCTCTTGGTGAACAATATAATGATATCGTTGACGGAGACGATCGCGTAGTAAACATTGAATTGAAGGCAGGTCATGCGCAAATCGTCGGGGGAAGAGGTCGTCCTCCTTTTAAGTTGATTGAAGTTCTGGAAGAACACAGGGTACTGCAATCCCGAACCTATCTTAGCCTGGATAAGGAAACCGCCCTTTTCCATGTACTCTACCGGTAACCGCCAGAATAACTGATGCTGAGACAACATTCTCCTACACCGACTATCGAGATGATTGTAAACGCAAGATTATGACACTGTCTGCTGTAGAGTTTCTCAGGCGATGTATGTTACATGTGCTTCCCGGTGGTTTTATGCGTATTCGTCACTTCGGTCTCTTTGCAAACCTTGGCCGGACTGCACATGTAAACCCGTACAGAAAACTTCTGGGTGAGTGTGCTGTGGCTGCAAAGGAAGCTCTCTTCAGTTGGTGGGAGCAGATACTGGAGAGGACGGGAAAACATCCGCTGATATGTCCGAAATGTGATAGCGGGTTATTCAGGTAAAAATATAAAACATGCAGTGAGCCTGTGTATCGTTATGAAAATGGATGAAAATGACCGGTTTTTGAGATAGAATGTCCTGTGGCTTGTACGGTCTGAGTTGTCTGCTACTCTGAGGGCCTTTATGAAATCTTCGCGAAGGGAACCGGAACCTCCCACAGAATGCGTTTTCTGCTTGGAAAGGTCATGCCTGAAGTGACTTTCTTTAATGAAAAGTTTGCCAGAGCTATTGGGACCTGTAACTGTAATGTTTTTTGCTGCTGACATAACAACCTCCTGTGAGAAAAGTGGGGAGGTAAGCACCATGCTCATAGGATAATTATACCAATAATTACAGTGTAATCAAATGTAAGTGGAAAAGGTGGTTTTACCGCCGCGGACCGGCTTTGTTCAACGACTTGCTAAAGGTAGAATACTAAAAAATAAACTGCAGATTCCAACAAAACGGTCTAACCCACAACCTCCAGATATTGCTCTCTCTATAAACCCTCTGGTTTGTTGGCAAAACAAATTCTTAAGCAATTCCCCCCAGACCTTAACTCTATTTAACTGCCTTTTATTCCCTCCAAACTTGTATATTATCCACGGCCGGTTCTGTCAGGTGTTCATTTTTCTTATAACCTTATTCAAACACAGCTTATCGTGCTTAGCTATTTGCCGAAACTATGATTTATCTATACAATCAACAATAAAGGACGAAAAAAAGATGCTAACCCCCCGACAACGCAAATACCTCAAAGGACTCGGACACTCCCTTAAGCCAGGTGTTCACCTAGGCAAGGATGGAATCACCGACAAGTTTCTGGACAATCTTTCAAATGCTCTGAATCATCACGAGCTGGTAAAAGTTTCAGTTCTTGAGACATCGGGACTCGACCGAAAGGAGGCCGCAGAGCAGTTAGGCCAATCTACTGGTGCAGAAGTGGTGGCAATTACAGGATTCAGGATTTTGTTGTACCGGAGAAATGAAACGGAGCCCAAGATCGTACTTCCTTTAGAGAGTGGTGTGTCGGGTGTCGAGGGGTAGGAGTGAGAAGTTTTGAATGCAAGCAATGCGGTACGGCCTTATCCCCGGTCCCTGAAGGCCGGGATTCCTATCCTGGTATATCGAGGGGCCGGATCGCGACTGCCAGTATTCTTATGGGGAAGTATTAAGGGGAGCGGTCCTAAAAAAATAGAGTACCACATGAAAACCCAAAAACGAACAATCTTCCACCTCGATATGGACGCCTTCTTCACCTCTGTGGAGCAGCGTGATAACACTGAATTGAAAAACAGGCCTGTTGTGGTTGGTGCGAAACCCGGGGGGCGTGGTGTTGTGAGTGCCGCAAGCTATGAGGCAAGGAAATTTGGCATACACTCCGCCATGCCCATAAGCGAAGCTTTCAGGCGCTGTCCCCAGGCGGCTTTTTTGCCCCCAAGAATGAGTGTCTACTCACAGGTGTCAAAACAGATCATGGACATTATCCTGACGTTTACCCCCGTGATTGAGCAGATCTCCATTGATGAAGCATTCATTGACATGAGCGGAACCGAACGTCTGTTTGGCCCTCCTTTTAATGCCGCCGGTGAGATCAAAAAACTCATCAAACAGAAACTGCAACTAACCTCCTCGGTGGGAATCGCTCCCAACAAATTTCTCGCAAAGATAGCTTCCGATATGGACAAACCGAATGGAATAACGGTGACTCCGTTTGAAAAAGAGGAGATTGTCAGGTGGCTTGCTCCACTGCCAGCGGGAAAAATATGGGGAGTTGGAGTAAAAACGCAGGCTGCACTGCAGAGGTTGGGTGTTTATACCGTTGGTGACCTGCAGGAACGGTCTCTGGACTATCTTAAAGGCAAATTTGGTAAACAGGGAGCATCACTCTATTTCTTAAGCAGGGGTGTTGACGAACGATCAGTTGAAACCCCTGACACTCTTAAATCAATCTCAAGGGAACACACTTTCAGAACCGACTCATCAGACAGAGACGATTGGAGACGAGTGCTGCTCCATCTGTCAGAAGATGTTGCCAGAAGAGCTCGCCGGTACGGATTGAAGGGTTCCACAGTCTACCTATCCTACAGACTCCCCGATTTTTCCAGACACTCAAAACGGATGCCTCTGCCCTGCCCCTGTGATGTCACAAAAATTATCTATGAACATTCCATCAAGCTTCTGTCACTACTCCAGATCAGGTCACTGAGACTCATCGGTGTTGGAATATGTGATTTTTCACGCGACCACCAACTTGACCTTTTCAACTCTCAGGAAGAGATTCAAACACTGGAGAGTGCAGAAAGGGCGGTTGACACACTTTTGGAAAGATTCGGTTCCGGGAGTGTCACACGGGGCTCAGAAATAGACCACCCGCAAGAGAGATGATCTTACCCCTACAGATTCTCACCGTTTTGGGCTATTACATCCCTGTACCACAGACCGGAATCTTTAACAGTACGCTTCTGGGTCTGGTAATCCACGTGCACAAGACCAAAGCGCTCCTTGTACCCTTCAGCCCACTCGAAATTATCCATTATTGACCAGTAGAAATAGCCGGCAAGATCGACTCCATCATCTGCTGCCCTGCGATACTCTTTTAGAAACTGACGGACATAGTCTATTCTCTGGGGGTCATGTACTTTTCCGTCACCGTGCACCCAGTCACGGTTTGACATGCCGTTTTCTGCAATAATGATCGGCTTTTTATATCGTTCATAGAGAAATTTTGCGGCCCAGTACATCCCTTGAGGGTATACCGGCCAGGAAATTGCAGTAAGCGGTTCACCGATTTGAGGCTTAAGATATTCTTTGTTTCCGTGTTGATCCCTCCGAACCTTCACACAATGATAATGGTTGGTTGCACAGTAATCCAGCGGAGTGCTGATTATCTCCATGTCGTCGGGCCCTATCTGCGGCATCAGATCTCCCGCCCTCTCCAATCCATCCTCCGGATATTTTCCAAAGAATACCGGATCAAGCCACCAGGTATTTGACCAGCCCGGAAAATCCAAATCACCACAGGTAAACATCTCTTTTCTTGCAAGTCCTATGTTGTGCTCAGAATCATCTGCCGGGACTATTATTCTGCACACCGGTACCATACCGATCTTTGTATCCCTCTTTGAGTTTTGGCGAATGGTTTTCGCCGCTTTACCATGTGAGAGCAGTACATTATGAATAACTCTTAAAACCTCTCTTTTGCGCAGTTCAAGCCCCGGAGCATGGGTTGCGTTTATGTGACCAAGAGTAACAAACACCTGCGGTTCATTAAGGGTAAACCAATGTTCAATCCTGTCGGAGAACTTATCAACAAGCAGAGCTGTATACTCTGAAAACCAGTCACTGGAATCGTTGTTGAGCCATCCCCCTTTGCAAAACAGTTCATAGGGGTAATCCCAGTGAAACAGAGTGGGGAAAGGGGTGATGCCGGCTTCGAGCAGTTCATCAACAAGAGCGCTGTAAAAGTCAATTCCTGCAGTGGCAACCCTGCCGGTACCCTGGGGCAACACTCTTGGCCAGGAGAAAGAGAACCGGTAGGACTTGATACCAAGCTCTTTCATTATCTGTACATCATCTTTAAACCGATGGTAATGGTCACAGGCAATTTTTCCATCATGACCCCTGTAAACGTTACCCTCCTTTTCACAAAACAGATCCCACACAGAGAGACCTTTGCCGCCTTCATTCCATGCGCCCTCTATCTGGTAGGAAGCAGCAGCACTACCCCATATGAAATCCTTACTGAAACTCATTGCAATCTCCTTTGTCACCACCCTGAAAAAACGGCTCTACTTACTGAGCTCAAGCATCCTGACCAGTGAATGGCGGGCCTTGTGAACTATCTGCGGATCAAGACTGATCACATCACCTCCGCGACCCTCCAGTGAAGCCAGTACCTGCTCCAGTGAACCCTGCTTCATGTTGGGGCACAGCAGTTTGTCCGAGAGAGGATAGTACTTTTTTTCGGGATTCTGCCTCTGAAGAGTGTGTATGAGCCCCAGTTCTGTTGCTATAATGAATTGTTGTGCAGAACTGTTTTTTACAAATTCACACATCCCCCCGGTTGACAGTACCTCATCGGCAAGATCCCTGCAGGAACGGGGCGCTTCGGGGTGAATCAGGACAAGCGCTTCTGGATGGCGGACCCTTGCTTGCTCAATGTCCTGGGGCTGAATCCGAACATGAGTCGGACAAAAACCGTCCCAGAGAACCATGTTGAGATCGGTTTTCTGCTGGATATATGAACCAAGATGTCTGTCAGGAACAAATAGCACACCCTTACTATCTGAAAGGTGCCGTGCAATTTTCATGGCGTTTGAGCTGGTACAGCAAACATCACTGAGCGCCTTGATCTCAGAGGTGGAGTTGACATAACACATCACCTGATAATCCGGATACTCCTTTTTCATCGCAATCAGCTCATCGGGGGTGATCATATCGGCCATGGGACAACCTGCACCCGGAGTCGGCAGAATCACCCTCTTTTCAGGGCTGAGGATATGAGCCGTTTCTGCCATGAACCGCACACCACAAAACACGATCACATCCGCATCTGATTCACTTGCCTTAACTGAAAGTCCGTAGGAATCCCCCACATAGTCGGCAATATCCTGAACCTCTCCGGGCTGATAGGTGTGAGCAAGTACAACTGCGTTTTTCTCTTTTTTAATTTTGTCAATTTTTTCTGCTATTGTTTCCATTTACAGTTTCTATTCTACATAAGGTGAAATTTTGCGTAACTTTTCGACTATTGAGGGCATGTTTTTTATAACCAGATCAATCTGCTGATCCGTTGTGAACCTGCTCAGGGAAAACCGTGTTGAACTGTGTGCATAGGTATAGGGTATTCCCATTGCAATCATCACATGTGAAGGTTCAAGAGAGCCGGTTGTACAGGCAGAGCCGGAAGATGCTGCTATACCCTGCTCATCAAGATGTAGCAGTATAGCTTCACCCTCTATGGCTTCAAAACTGATATTGGTGGTGTTTGGCAGACGCATCTGTTTATGACCGTTAAGCTTTGCCTTTTGACAATTTGACAAAAGCGCCTCTTCGAGTCTGTCGCGCATGCTGCTCACCCGTGTATTTTCCTCCTCCATGTGCTCCATCGCAAGCTCACACGCCTTGCCTAAACCAACTATGTAAGCTACGTTCTCGGTGCCGGCACGCAAGCCAAACTCCTGATGTCCTCCGTGCAGAAGCGGCGGCAGCTTTACGCCCGTGCGGATATAAAGTGCACCAATCCCCTTTGGTGCATGAACCTTATGCCCCGAAAGAGAGAGAAAATCGACAGGCGTCTTTGAAAGATCAATGGGAATCTTTCCCACCGCCTGCACCGCATCGGTATGGAACATCCCGCCTTTGCCCTTTACATGTGAAGCTATCTGTTCTATTGGAAAAAGTACCCCGGTCTCATTATTGGCCCACATAAGTGATACCAGCGTATCAGAATCAACCATCCCCTCATAAAAGGAATCCGTCGGAATCATTCCTTCACTGTCAACCCCAAGCTCGAAGAGTACCGCACCGGTGGTTTTAAGGTGGCGTGCAGTATTGCGCACCGCAGGGTGCTCAACAGAACTGGTGACAATAGTTCCCCTGCCATGCTTTCGTGTATCACAGAAACCCTTGAGAACCATGTTGTTGCTCTCGGAACCGCAGCTTGTAAAGAGTATCTCCTGCGGTGATGCGCCAAGAAGAGCCGCCACCTGCTCTCTTGCCCTGTCGATATGGCGCCGAACCATTCCACCAAAGCGGTGAATGCTTGAAGGGTTGCCATACTGATCCTTTAAAAACGGCAGCATCGCCTCCAGCACTTCAGGATCAGTTTGGGTTGTTGCGTTATTGTCAAGATATACCGTCTCCATAACTACCCCCTTTTAGGTAATCATGCTCTGTCTCTGTGAAGATCCCGTGAGAGCATGAAAATATTTATCACCGCCAAAACAATCATCATTACCATTTTCCCGTACCCCAAACCACCATACAGTGCGCGAAAAGGATTTTTCATTCTCCGTACATAACCAGCCCGAAGTGCTGCCAGTACGCCATCGATACCGATAATGAGGACCCAGACAACCGATAAAATGTTCAACAATCGTTGTGGTTTCATAAAAATTCCTTCCATTTTGCAGAACTGTTAGGTGTTACGTCCCTGCATGGTAAAAATAATTAATTTGCAGCTGTTTTTTCTGTTATTTATCCCCCAACGGGTGAACATAACCATTCTTCTGGGTGTCGTTATCGCCATCGCGACGGTTTCCGGTATACAATTACAACAACGATCAGCGGAAGAAAGGGGGGGGGTAATTAGTTAGTTTAAGTTAACAATGTTGACTGAATAAAGGTATACATCACTCCCGCATGTCTGAGCGAAACGCTTCAACTGCAGCAAACCATCCTGTTTCGTGAAGTTTAGGCTGGCTACCCGAAACCACCCAAGAGCTTATTTCCGCGCCCCTTCCCCATTTTATTCTCACCCCCCCATTAAAAAAAGATATGACTAAGAATTTACTGCATCAAACCGTTCGGGGGGTGATGTTTTTTTACGCCAATGTATAGCTCGGCTCAGGTAACAGTTTTTCGTTGGACGGCAGGGGATAACGGCAACCACTATAAACAAAACCATCTCTTTTGGTAATCATGGTAATTTTAAAAAACTTCTTGATTATCAGTGACAATAATGGTATTACTATAGTATAGTTATTTTAGATCAGTCTCAATAAGAAGTTTCAAACTCTCCTGTGCTTTTTGTTTCCCTATCGCTATTCACAACGAACCCTCAGCAACCGAGGACCTGGAATATTTTCAGTTTCTGAGAAAATATTTTAGGTATAACCTTTTTGGAAAGGCAGATATATATGGAGCTCAAAACTGTCCAGTTTGATTATTTTGAGGCCTACTCGAGAAAACACATCACCTTTTTCCCTGCAGGAAGTGAATACCGCTGGCTTGAACACGTCTGGAATAAGATGATTGAGCTACATCTTGCCTCCTACACCAACGAAATCGGTAGACACCTGGTAATAGTCCGTTTTTTAGGCCTTTATGAGCAGATCATTATTTTTATCTGTCTGGTGTTTAACCAAAAACATTCCATCGCTTTTGATGAAGCGTTCAAAGAGCTCGGTATTTCTCCTCTGAGACTGGGACAGATGACCGGTCCTGATCACGAAATAGAAACAGGTGATGAACACCAGCTCAACAGATCAGCTCTGCGATTCCTTGTCAAGGGGCAAAGAGGTACCGTCTACAATGCCATATTTCGCATTTTCGGAGGAGAATCTGGTGTACTGCTGAGTTTGCTGCTTTTGCCCAGGAGCGATCTTGACTATGAAAATTTCGATGATCTGTATGAGCAGTACGCACCGGTGATGCGACACTACCCTCTGGCTCCTGATACCATGAAGAAAATTTCGGTATTCAGCAGTAAGAGCAGTAGTTCGCCGCTTCTGTTTTGAACTTGAGGGGAGGGGTAATCCAGTTGATCATGTTTCTCTAAGATATGATTTATCAGATGTACACAATGTACCATAGCCGAATTGCCGGAAAAACTTCTGAGGTGAGTGAGATTCCCCCCTCCTCTCGTGCTAGCCCCTTTTTTTGAGAGTAATGGCAGCAGTGTGGAACCCGGTGACGGCTCCTATCTGGCACAGGATGGGTTAGTGCCGATCCCTTGATAAGTGGTTCTCATTTTAATCAACTCTTTTCATTACAGGATACTAACGGTTGAGACCAACCCTAAGTCCTTTTATCGTATCAATACGAAATCCCCATATGAGCGGCGCCGGTATTTATGGTTTGGGTGCTGAAATTGATTATATTACTGCCAGACGTATACTGTTTGCCGTCACCAGCCCTAACCAGAACCTATCTGTTTAGAGCCAGCCTCAGCTTCTACAGTGTTTTTTCAGCAAGGGCACCTTTTTGATTGACAAGTAATTGTGCTCAGTACTCGGCCAGAGTAATCCCTTTTAGGATCACCGGACGGATGCTCAGTGCGCGGGGTAGTTTCGGCACAAAATTTTCCCGGTATGAAAGGGTTGTTTTTCCACATTACTATGGCTAACCTCCACCGTCTTTCACTTGTAATCCTCATCCATGCTTTTGCAGCTGCAGTGCACGTCCCCCTATTTGCTCAGCAGGCTTATAATCCGTTTCCCTTTTCAACCGACACTGCACATATAACCGTGTGGAATGGCGAGAACTACTCACCGCTATTTATAAAAGGGATTAACCTGGGAGTATCCGTACCGGGCACCTTTGCCGGCGAGTTGGCTGCAACTTCTGAGGATTACCGCCGCTGGTTTGGCATGATCCGTGATGCCGGGTTTAACAGTATCAGGATCTATACACTTCACTATCCCCATTTCTACAGGGAACTTCATCGGTTCAATACCGACAACCCCAACTATCCTCTCTATCTTTTTCAGGGTATTTGGCTTGAGGAGGAGCTTGAGTGGTACGCCAACGATCTCTATTCTCTTACCGAGACTTTCGAGCAGGAGATTAGGGAGAATGTGAGTGCGGTACATGGTGACATCACCATTGCGCAAAGGCGGGGCAAGGCACACGGCACTTTTAACTGGGATGTCTCCCCTTGGGTAATCGGCTATATTGCCGGCAGGGAGATCCATCCCCTGGAAGTCATTCACACCAATAGATCCAACCCCGCCATTGCAGGCTTTTCAGGAAACTATCTCTCTATTGCTAACGCATCGGCCTCAGAATCCTGGATCACCGCCAGGCTCGACCACCTTCTTACCTATGAGATGGACACCTACCAAACACAGCGGCCAGTTTCTGCATCGAGCTGGCCGACACTCGACCCGCTTGACCATTCGCCTGAGAGCGTTGGGTATGAGACCAGTGCATCGGTTGATCTGAGCGGCATGGATATTAGCAGGGCAGAGGGTGGTTTTTTTCTCTCTTATCATGCCTATCCCTACTATCCCAACTACATCAGCACCGATCCATTGTACACCCCTTTTCACGATTATCTGGGACAAAACAGCTACCTGGGGTATCTTACCTATCTTAAGGCACACTATCCAGATTTTCCTCTTATTATAGCGGAATTCGGCGGCAGCTCCAGTTGGGGTGTTGCCAAATACGCTCACAGCGGAATGCACCACGGGGGATATTGCCAAACCATGCAGGGGAAAAACAACATCCGGATGCTTAAAAACATGCAGCAGGCTGGGGCTGGTGGTGGTATTCAGTTTGCATGGATCGATGAGTGGTTTAAGCAGACATGGATCACCAACCCCTTTGATTTCGACATTAACCGAAGGGTTCTTTGGCACAATGTAACCGCAGCCGAGCAGAACTATGGTCTTATCGGGTTCAGAACGCCCGAACGAGAGCCTGTTCTGTGGCACAAATTTGGGGCCCAAAAGCCGGTTACCGCGGTCTGGGCCGATGCTGGGTATACCTACCTAAAGCTCAGAATTGGCCTTCAGCACCATATCGGTGAAAATGATACTATCTGGATTTCAATCGATACCTACGATGAACACCTTGGCGAGTCGGTGCTGCCATCGGGGCACAAGCTTTCCAGCGGTGCAGAATTTTTGTTGATGATCACCAATTATGAGGCAAAGCTGTTTGTAACCGAGGCCTATGATCTCTTTGGTATCTGGCATGGTGTCTCATCCCCGGAACAGTTGTACCGTTCGGTGCCGACCGAAGGGGCACCCTGGAGGCTGGTTCGATGGAAAAATGAGGTACATGAGCAAGAGGCGCAGGACATTGGCAATCTGGGGGTTAACCGGCTTGCCACACCACCAAAGAGCACTGATGCGGTTTTTCTCTACAGTGACCGCATAGAGATCCGGCTCCCCTGGTCACTGCTTCAGTTTACGGATCCAAGCCGTCGTGAAGTAGTTCACGATAACCGTGCCGTTCCCCAGACGCTGACCAGAATCTCCGATGGTATCGGTATAGAGATCGTTTACAACGATTTCTCCGCCCACACCCCCAGCAGGTTTATCTGGGAGCCATGGAACAGGGCAACATCTGCCCGGGAGTACCCGAAGATGAGTTATCACACAATGCAGGAGTATCTCCGTACGCTGCCGGGAAACCCCATTGCCGTGACCGACTTCTACCGTGTCGGCATAGATGGTGTTAGTGATATATCTGCCCTGGAGGGGGTTCTGGCCAACGATCGTTCACCGGGTGGCAAGGTGATGGAGGCTGTTCTGGTTGCCCCCCCCCGGCAGGGGTTTATCCAGCTGCGGCCTGACGGCAGCTTTACCTACGCTCCTGAAAGCGGATCTTCCGGAGAAGATGTTTTCCTCTACCGGGTGAGGGACGGTGCAAACTGGTCGCAGCCTGTTCATGTGCATCTTGAATTGGAGGGCACACCAGTGGCATCCGGATTTGTGTCGCTCTATCCAAACCCAAACAGTTCCCGTTTTACCGTCCACAGCTCATCGGTGATCGATCGCATCGAATTCTATACCGTCATGGGCGAGCAATTCTACCAGATGGAGGTAGCTTCCCCCCGGGCGCACGTATCAATTCCATCAGCACCTTCGGGAGTCTATTTTGCGAGAATATATTCAGGCAGTGGCAGCCATATCAAAAAGTTCAGTATCGTTCGGTAGTATCCTGTGCCCTGGGCGCTATCTAACATCCGTTTCGTTTCACCGGTAGTTGTTGTATCCAAAAGGATTGTTCGCACCAATTATGTTGCCACTGAACTCTTGCTCCACAAGTCACCGTTCTATTCAGACGGCATTTTCTCACTCCCCTTTTTCAAATCTTCACACACCAGACTATACCCCTCAAACTCCTTTCTCCAGTTTCTGCACCATACAATAAGGTCAGGCGATGGATCGATTGCGCAGAGCGCCCTCTCTTCATCGAGACGGTTTTTCTTTGCCTCCTGTGCCAGAAGGCGCAGTTTTTTTCTGTAGTGTTCACTCTCCTCTATGGGAATGGTCTCCTGAGCGTAGGCTTCGATTGTCAGAAGGTGCTTTCGTATGCACTTTTCGCCACCGGTTTCACAGGGGCAGGCTTTATCGGCCTGGTGGCCCTGCAGAAGAATAAGCTCTTTAATGATCTGAAGATACTGCCATTTAAGAATTGATTTCACCCCTTTACCCCCTCTTTTGGGATTCCAAACGCGGAGTTCACCTTATCTGCTACAACTCAAATTTTATATTGTCAAACCAATAGGTAACCCCTATTGAAAGAATAAAATGCCTTCTGAAATAGGCCAGGGAGTGAGCCCACCAGTAGTCATTCTCCTGCTCTATTCCCCTGAACAGTTCGTAACCAACCGTTACCCCATAGCGGTCATCGTGATTGCCGGTGCCTCTGCCCTTTATTGAGCCGATACCGGCGTAAAAATTGTTTTCAAATACATAGATAATTTCGGTCTTAAATATGCTGTAGTAATCGGTGCCCACAGCGCAGAGATCAAAGCCTGAACCTGCAAAGGCGACCAATCTGCCCCAGTTTTCCACCCCCACCCTTATGTAGAGTGGGATTTGCGGATGATAGAGCTTGAATATACCAAAAGCAACCCCCATGGTATTTGACACTTGATCCTTAACCGAAAATCCCGCACCGGTAAAGCCGTCAAAGCACTCCATTATAGTCCAGAAAAAAAGACTCAGAGCACCGGCAGCAACTTTGGGATTGGAGATAGAGAAGTAGTGATCCAGCAGCAGATAGTTTAGCTCTGTTGCTGCAGCAGCACCGATAAAGTGCCACACGTTATCCTGCAGATAGGGTTCGTTTTCCCTGAGGTTGTGAAGCGGGTTGCCAAAGGTAACCGCATCCCCCTTGATGTGAAGGTTAAATAGCGGCAGGGCAGCAAACTCAACCCCCAGAACCGTTGCACCCAGAAGGGAGCTGCCTTTTTCCTCAGCTATAATAACCTCCGGCAACCTTAAGTCAATCTCTTTACCTGCACACTCCTTTTCTGCCCTTGGCCGCACCATAAAGACTGTAACAAAAAACAGCACAAAAAGAAGTCTGGCTCCCATTGTTTCACCCCCTCATCCGTAAACATCTCCTTTTTGAGCCTGCAGGCCAGATGCAGCTTTTTTTTGACTGTTTACGTACTGCCTTCACCCTGCATAAACCTCCAAAAAGCATACCAGAGCGTTTACTCGTGTAAGAAGGATTTAATGGCCTACACCGCCACTGCTATGACAACTTCTCGAGCAAAAGGACCATTGCCGTCACGATTAAATACCTAACACAATGAAATGACAAAAGCTATTACCACCATGCCCAGAAGGGGTTGCGTAGCCAAGCTTCGGGTTGTTGCCATGGGCATCTTGCGTTCAGTTTTTTTTAAACTTTAAGAGTATGAAGGTTATGGGGCTAAAACATGTTCTCCGTCCTCAGCAATAGTTGCTATGGGGGAGGACGTGCTTCTTAACGAAAGGGGCCTCTGTACGGGGTCACCCCGAGCCAGTCTTTGGGGAGCTTTGAAGACCTGTTGGGGGTGGGCCCCCCAGGCACCTGTACCGGACATTTTAACTGTGGTACCTGTCTTTGTGCAATTACCACCTTACCCCGAAGGGGTTGTGTAACCAAGTCATCTGTTTCTTGTCATGGGCGTTCTTGTCTCTATCAATCGCTGCTCTCACCCTCTGCAACTAACAGCTCTTGTGCCTGGTCCTGAACATTTCTCATATAGATTCTCAATATCTCTGCTGCGATAAAGCTTGCCCGAACGGTCCATTCGGGGTCATGTGTTAACACCACTGCTACGGCTATTCTCTGATCACTGTTTTGGGGATGCCGTGCGAACCCTGCGAACCACTCGGTACGACCAATTTCAAGCCTGCCGATATTCCCTGTTTTTCCCCCGTATTCAAACTCGTTGAAACGCGGCGACTGTCTTATATATCTGAATGAAGTGCGGGCTGTTCCCCGTACAGGTACGCTGATCATAAGCTCTCTTAAGTGTTTGGCGGTAAGGGGGGATATTACACCATCAAGCCATTTTTTTGATTCACCCCTGAAGACACCTGCATCTCTTGATACGCTGTAAACACTGTCCACAACTGTTGGAACTGGCATGTGCCCATCCTCGGAGATTGCTGCTGCAATAAGGGCTCCGTGCACAGGGGAAAGGGTGGTGGTTCTGTTGAAACCGGAAGCTGTAGCGGCAACGGAAAATAGTGTGTCGGGAGGAACAAGTTTGGACTTTTCAACCGGAAATTCAAAAGGGAGCTTTTTTTCAAATCCAAATCGGTGGCCATAATCCACCAAAGCTCCTTTGGGGAGGCTGTAAAGTGCCATTCGAGCGAATATCGGGTTTATCGACCGGTCAAAAGCGGTCTGGAGAGAGATGTTGGAGTAGTTTCGAAGCTCTCTTTCGAGTTGATACATGTAGAGAGTGTTGTTTCTGCCAACGTGGGGAATAGTGGTTTGGGGGGTAAAACCGCCACTCTGTAACGCTGCCGCTGCTGTTACAATTTTGAAGATTGAAGCAGCGGGGAAAATGCTGCTTGAAAAAAGATGAGGTCCTCTGTCCGCCTCTCCTTGGTTGGTAAAAGAGCTTAGTGCAAGGATTCTGCCGCTCACAGGATCCAGTGCTACAGCCGACCCGTATTTGGGCTTGTACTGCTCCATCAGGCGGTTGGCAAGATTTTGCAGAACTGTATCGATACTCAGAGAAAAGATCAGGGTATCATTGCCCTGAGGAATTTTCTGAACCGGCTGGTTTACATCGAATGTCTCCAGGCTTACGATTTTTGAAACCTGCTCAAAAGAGAGCGTCTTATCTCGGCGGGGATTAAATATTTTCGGTATTGTAACCGGTCCCTGGGGCTTCTCTTTTTTGACTGTGGCGCTTACCGTTACGCTCTCAGTTTTTTCCCTTTTGTCTGAAACCTTTTTAATACCGACCACTTCCCCGCCGACGGAGGGGATGTGGTCGGGTGTTTGCTCCTGAGGACGGGAGAAGAAGGTTGGGAGTGTGGTTATGGTTCTCGCCACGGTGAATACAAGTATTACCAGTAGTATTGCACGGATTGTGCCTTTTTTGGGTAGGCGTTTTTTTTTCTGTGGTTCAGTGCCACGCATCCTGCGCAGCATCGGGGATTCTTTCATCGAAACTCCACGTAGTATTTATAGTAAGAATCACACCTCTAAGGATATTGCAACTGTTGGGATCACATAAAATAAAAAAAGGGGCGTATCAAATCAGAACATTTTTACGCCCCTTACGGATAAACCTGGTTGTTTCTGTCTAAAAAGTGAGTGCAGTGAGAACGCTTATGTGATTATCCGACTCAAGCCTTTTGTCACTGTCCAGTTTGAAACCGTAGCGGTAATCAAAAACCAGGCTTGCTCCTTCCGTGATCTCCATACCGGCCCTGTAACCCATATAGGTGTAAGGGGTATTTCCAAAGAAGGGGTCTCTGTTGTTGAGCTGCTCACCGCTCTCCTGGTCATATTTAAAATCGGAACCGATTCTGCTCTTCTGGTAATAGACCTCAGCCTTATTGACCTTGGGGATTCTGCTCAGAAGCATATCGCCGACTATTCCCCTGGCCTCAAATTTGCGATCCTTGTCATCGCTTCTCCCCACCATGTGCTGGTAGGATCCGTCAATAACAAGCACGTCGGCGATGTTCATGCCGAGTCTTCCGAAAATTCCGTTAAGGGTATCGGTAGCAATTTTGTCAACTTTTGTCTGAATAGCAGGGTTTCTTGTCAGTCGTTCGTTGAGGTAATACTGGCCGAAATGTCCGGGGGTGAAGGCTCCCCGTACGTGTCTGTACTCAAGATTCCCCCACAGTCTCCAAACCCGCACTGCCACTCCCGGGGCACCGATACCCCAGCCCTCGCCATCCTGCCTGAATGCACTTTGGGCGTAAAGGTCGATATTGAGAAGATTGGTGCTTACAATGGGTATCCCCAGGTCGGCGCCGATAATGGCAAATGATTCGGTTTTTTTCTGTGCATCCCTTAATTCAGCAAGATCTGCAAGCTGTTTTTCAGGATCCTTTCCTATACTGGTCAGATAGTTGCGCCATGGGTCTGTGATCAATCCGCTGTCACTCAGTACCTTAAGCTCCTCGGCACCGGCATCCGGTTGCCAGGCCCTTGCAGGGGCATACATGTTTCGGTCGTAAGCATAGGTCGCTGCGATACTGACACCATTTATGATTGGTGTGCTACTGCCCTTTAATGGGGTCACTGCAAAACGCCCTGCAACAAGACCACCGTCATTTCTGAAATCAAGAAAATCAGCCACCATGGTTTCCACGGTGATCCCAATGCCTGAAAGATCGTTCAAGTTAAACTGCAGCCCCGGAAGTCTCTCATCGGGGTAGCGAAGCATATTGGTGAAACGATCCACAACGAATCCGTAACCAAGAGAGACATTTGAGAGGGCCCCGAATTTCACATATAACGGGTCTTTGGGCTGACCAAAGCGGATGTAACGGACCTTTCTGGAGAGCGCTTCTGCCCAGTTGTCACTGAAATTCCACCCCTTATCAGTGAATTTGCCCTCCCCGTCAATAAAGAATTCAAGGTCAAAGAACACGCCAAAACGCCATATGGGTACATCCACTCCAAGATTGATTCTGGTCCATTGCTGGTCATCAACAGTAACGATTCCGGCACCAAGTTCCCATTTGGGGGAAGGCTTTTCCCACTGTGCAGGATCGCTGTGAGGCTCTGTTTCTGCTGAAGAACCGGAAACTGGTTCGGCAAAAAGATCTGTATCGTTTTGCTGCTCATCGACTGGCTCAGATTGGGGCTCTTCGGTGTCGGGAGAAGGCATCGGCTCAGGTGCGGTCTGTGGTTGCGCAATCTCCTCCTGTGTGACCTGGGGCTGTGGAGTTGGCTGTGGTGGCGGGGCAACTGGTTGGAGCTCTTGATCTGAACCCTGGGCATCATCATCGTATAATACCTCTACCTGAAGATCTGAGAGATCTTCTGTATGCAGGTTGGAATCAGCACTAAAAATGGTGGAACAAAAGAGCAGCGTTGAAATCAAGAGCACATTAGCTCTGGTCATTACATACCTCCTTTAAGGTTAATAGTGCATTTAAAGCTGCACCGGTTTTTTAAATAATCAGATGTTATACTCTTCTCAACAACATAGTACACATTTACAATATACTCACAGAGTTGATTATATCCAACAGGTTATACTGGAGGCAATCTTTTTTGGGAAAAAGTGTATCATAAGCAGTTGGGGGGATTAAAACGCAGAGGACGCAGAGAAAACCCATATTTATCAAGCTCTGCGTATCTCCGCGCTCTCCGCGCTCTCCGCGTTAAATACAACCCTCCCACTATCGATCCACCCCAACGGCACATAAATCTTAATAGTATGTTTGTGCCTGTATCATAAGCTGTTAGGGGGGGGTAAAACGCAGAGTTCTCAGAGCTGCGCAGAGGGGGGAAACAAAAAAGTTGGGGTTAGGAGATAGGAACCGAGAAGGGTGCTGAGGGTGGGGAATTAATGATAACCGAAATCCCCCAATTCAATATCTTTGTCTTTACCCCATACGTAAAAAATTTTTCATAATATTCAATGTACTAATCATAAATGGGAACAAGAAAAACGGTTCAAAAAGTAATCGCTCTGCGGGCAACAAATACCTTTCTGGGTAATTTATCGGAATCTCCGCAAAGGCAAATTAGCTTTGTAAAAGAAGGAAATGCTATGTTTTATTCACTACCGTTACCGCACCAAAACTATTTTCACTTTCAACATATACTATTGAGAATTTAAAAAGGGTGTCCATTTTCTGGGAATTATGGTTTGTTCACTACGATCAGGGGCGCATTTTTTCTACTACTGATGTTCTTCAAGGTAAGGTAATATATAAAAATGTCTGACTCAGTTTTCAGTGAGTGCACTATTAGCACAATACAGTTAAAAAACAGAATTCTCTGTTCTGCAACTCACCTGGCGATGGCGGATGAGGGGGGAAGACCTACAGAGATGATGAAGAAATATTATCTTCACATGGCACACGGTGAAGTAGGTGGGATAATTATCGGATCTGCAGGGATTCAACAAAGCGGAAAATCATTTCTTCATCGTATGCTCATGATCGATAATGATCAATGCATTGATCACTACAGGGATATGGTTGCTGCCATTCATGAAACTAGCACACCGGTTATTTTGCAGATTGCCCATTGTGGCCGACAAACCCGATCCAAAACAACAGGTTGCAGACCAGAGGCACCTTCAGCAATCAAAGATAAATTCTTCAATGAAGAGATGCCTGAAGAATTGTCGGAACATGGTATTTATAGAATCATCGATAATTTTGTCGATGCAGTAGAGAGGGCTAAAAAAGCTGGATTCGATGGGGTGCAGCTCCATGCGGCCCACGGTTACCTCTTAGCACAATTCCTTTCTGCGCATATGAACCGCAGAAAGGATCGCTGGGGTGGTAGTCTTGAAAATCGGTTCAGGATTATTGAAGAGATTTTCACAAGAACAAAAGAGCGGGTCGGCTCATTTCCTCTATTGGTAAAGCTAAACGGCCATGAAGGAAAAAAAAAGAGAGGCATGACAGCTCCAGAGGCTGTTGAAATTGCTAAAATGCTGGAGAATAAGGGCTGTGCTGCTATTGAGGTGTCTTGCGGGATTTATGAGGATGGAATGTATGTTGTCCGCGGTAATACTATCCCTGTAGAAGCCCTGAAAAGTTTTAGCTTCAAACTAAAAAGAGTGTCTCCGTTTTTGAGACCTGTAGCCGGACAGCTTGCCCGTTTCTTGGTCAAAAAATCGAGCCCTTTAACAATATATAATGTGCCTGATTCAGAACTCATCAAAAAAGCGGTTTCAATTCCGGTTATCGTGGTTGGCGGGATAAAATCAATTGACGACATTACTGATGTTATTGCGGGTGAAAAGGCCGATTTTGTCTCAATGTGCAGGCCCTTTGTCAACGATCAGCTGATCGTTAAAAAGTTTAAGGAACAGTGTCTAAAAGAGTCCAAATGTATCTACTGCAACTACTGCCTTATAGCCATTGAAGAACAACCGTTAAAGTGCTATTATGGCAAACTTTGAGTCCACCAGCATTCACCCCTGAGAGCTTGTGGCAGGAGTAGCCCTGAAGCGGCGGTTTTGATCTGTGAGCCCTGAGCCGGGGTTTTAGTTGCACCGTTTGCACGGCAAAAAAATAATGACACCACCCGATTTTTACGCCCCCTTATGGTTTATCCCCCCACCGTTGAGTGTTACCCTTTTATCCATTTGAATATGCAAATAAGGCCACTGCAGAACAGCTCAAGCGCGATAAGGACCCCACAACCGTTACGGTCTCCCCAGTGCAATTGAGTGCCGCTATTTAGGATAAATCCTTGATGTTTGTTTACAAAAACCCCTGTTCAATTCAATCCAAGGTGAGTGGTCAGGTACAAGGGCCTGGAGTGTCCTTTTTAGGCATTATCTTTGCAGCTCCATCTATCAGCGTACACAAAACAGAGATAACCTGCTTTTGGGGGAGTTGAAATATGGTAATCATTACCGATGTAAACAGCAGAACGGGTTCGGCCCTGGCCTCAAGGCTCCTTAAGGCAGGAGAGACGGTCCGGGGAATCGATGACTCACGGACTAAAATGGCTCACCTTATAAGTGAGGGAATGGACGGTGCAGTGGGTGATATTGCTGATCCTGTTTTTCTCAGCTCCGCTGTTGAAGATGCAGATACACTTTTTTTAATCGTACCGATGAAAACTGACAGGGAAAATTATGGAAGGTACTTTATCAATATTGGAAATTCTGTCCTGAAGGCAGGGAGCAAATCCAAACTGAAAAACGTCTTTTTTGTCTCGGTCATGGGGGCACCTGAGCGGGAAGAGGCGGGTTTGATCAGTGGATATGGGGATATTGAGGAGATTCTTGATATTCTGGAGCTTGAAAACAGAGCGATGTTCAGGCCCGGTTATTTTATGGATCATCTGTTGGCTAAAATTCCTATGATCAAGGAAAAAGATCATATCGGGGAGGTGATAAATGGTGATGTCCCAATTTATTTTTCAGATATCGGGGACACGGTTGAACAGATTGCATCGGCCTATTTGAACAAGGAGTATTCTGGCAGATCGGTCATAGAGATGTACAGCGACACACTCTCTTTGCGCACTGCAGTTAAAATAATCGGTGAAAGTATCGGGATTCCCGAACTTCCCTTTGTACAGTATTCCGACCAGGGCTACAGAAATCACCTCCTCCAGCAGAAAACATCGATCCCCTTTGCCAATGCCTCTGTAGAGATGGCTCATGCAGTTAGCCGTGGGGTGGTAAAGCCCTCTCTGATCAATCCGCAGGTCCCCAATTGTCCAACCCGGTTTTCCGAGTTTGTGCAGAAGGTGTTTGTTCCTGCATACAGGTGCAATGAGAAGTATTTCAAGTAGTATCGCTTGGACAACAAATAACCTGAATACCTGAGAAGCTCAGTAAAAAGGTTTTCGGTCAGTTTTTTGGCACCGCACCGTTCGCTGGGAAATCGCTGGTCAAATCAATACAACTGGCGAGGCCGATGTGGTATGCTTATACTGATAAACTGCACAGGTTTATTGCAATGTACCGTTCGACTGACCCAGTAATTACTACCCTCAGGCTTTTTTGTACTGCCGGGAGATCACCAACAATCGGTTCCCATCAGCGTTCCCATCAATGCAGAAACTATTTTCATAACCAAACAATGTCTGGTCTTGATGAAAGATCCTGCTAAGATGCGGAATCGATCTCATTGAAAGAGGTATAAAAAAAGTGTTTAGTCCCATTTCTGAAAAAATGAACCGTCACCATACACTTTCAACAATCCGCATATTTGTAACCGGAGTTACCTCAATACACGGATGGCCGCTTTTCAGATACCTCTCAGAAGTATTCCAACCGGAAAACCTTCTTGGCATGCGGTCCCCCAAAATGCACCAGCCCTCTTCGGTCAATCTGTTTTCCGGCTGCATCACCGATAGAGAAACGCTTCGAAGTGTGCGGGACAACTTTAAACCCACTCATATTATCCATTGTGCAGGAGTATGTGATCTGGATGTATGTGAAGAGAGACCGCACTGGGCTCATCAAATGAATACGGTGGGATCCTCTCTGATCGCAAAGGTCTTTGGCGACACTGCTCATATAATCTATTTAAGCACCGACCTCATCTTTTCTGGTTTGCGAACTCCACCCGATGGTTATTGTGAGCTTAGCAAGCCCGACCCGCTTACTGTTGCCGGCAGGACCATAAGAGAGGGCGAAGAGGAGCTTGTTTCAGGATCAACGATGTTGACCCTGATTCGGCTGGGTCTTCCCATAGGGGCATCGCTTACAGGGAATAAGGGGGCTTTTGATTTTATCGACAGCAGATTGAGGCGTAGTCTTCCGGTAACACTTTTCAGGGATGAGTGGAGAAGTTGTACCTGTTTTGGCGATATTGCTGATGTCGTAATGAAAGTGATCAGTGATGAGGTATCCGGTCTTTTTCATTGTGGCGGACCGGTTAAGAGAAGTCTTCATGAGATTGGAAAAATTGTGCTCCAGCGGGGAGGCTACAACAAAAGTTTGCTGAAAGGAATCTTTCGGATTGAAGAGCTGGTTGGGCCTCCGCGTATGGGGGATGTGAGTTTGAATTCAAACAAAATATCTAGGTTACTTGGAAGAGACTTGTTGGATCCTTTTGTGATATCTTCTCGGTAATCCACCCTCCATCTCTTTTCAAACAGAAAAAAAATCCACGGGAACAGAAAAGAGAGCTTGGAATTTTTTTGTAGGGTTTTTGATACTGATCCTCTTCCGTTTTCTATGCTTGGGTTGTGGGAGGCTTGCATAGTTTGCTTTTTTCTGGAATTTGTTTTCTGTGTAAGCCGAAGGTTCTCTCGGTAGGTTTAACAGCGACACCGGGAGTGAATTTTTTTGAGATCTTTTGAATCACTCTCTCCCCGGAATGTCGCTGATCTCTCCATCCGGATCAATGTTTTGCTTGCCAAAACGTTTGCTGAGGTGTTCGAAAGTTTCCCTATCGATATTCAACTTTTGCGGTGAACTCTCTTGCCCCCGCTATCTGGATTTTACAAAAACTCCGGAATGTCATATATTTACATTTTATAAATAAGATATTCTCATCATCTTTTTTACACAAGGGCTTACCTATGGATCTCCTGATAGCATTTGCATGGCTTGGTGTGGCACTGATTGCTGGTAAACTGTTCCGTAATGCTTTTCCGGTCTTTAAGCGTCTCTTCATCCCTGCTTCGATTCTGGGTGGGATGTTATTACTGCTTTTGGGGCCTGATGTTCTTGGGGCATTGAGTCCGGTCACTCTTTTTTCACCGCAGGTGCTAAGTATCTGGGGCGGTATTCCCGGGTTCATGATCAATATCGTTTTTGCGGCACTGTTTCTGGGAAAGACCCTGCCGAAAATAAAGGATATATGGAAAAAGGCCGGTCCTCAGATCGCGTTCAGCCACACCGTGGCCTGGGGGCAGTATGTTGTGGGGCTGGGGGTTACCGGACTGGTACTTGTGCCACTCTTTGCGGTGGAGCCCATGTTCGGGACCCTGATCGAGATTGGATTTATTGGCGGACACGGGACTGCTGCCGGACTGGGTGATACCTTTGCTGAGCTTGGCTGGCCCCAGGGACAAGATCTGGCCCTGGGGGTTGCGACCCTTGGTATAGTGCTGGGGATCTTCGCCGGAATAATTCTTGTCAACTGGGGGGTGAGAAATAATCACACGAGTGTGATAAAGACCGGAAGCGAAGCAAAGCAGGATATAAAAGAGGCTCAGGAAGTTCACCAGGGTATGGAGGACGATCTTGTTAACCGCGGGCTGGCCGATGAAGCTTTGCCTGAGGTGACCAAAGTGGAATCCATGGAGCCGCTTACCTTTCATCTTGCCTATATTGCTGCTGGAATCGGAATCGGCGCACTTATACTGACTGTTTTGACGTGGTTCGAAAGGCAGTTTTTGCTTCCACTTGGAACACCTGTGCTTTTGGGGCATTTGCCACTCTTCCCGATCGCAATGATCGGGGGGATAATTGTCGAGAAACTGCACCACCGCTTTTTCAAGGGAGTACTGGACCGGGTGCTGATAATGAGAATTCAGGGTTCAGCACTTGATATGCTCATTGTATCGGCACTTGCAAGTCTTACACTCAGCGCCCTGGCACAGGCCTGGCTTCCCCTGCTGGTACTGGTATCGGCCGGAATAATCTGGACTGTGGCGGCGTTTATGTTTATCGCTCCACGCATGATGCGCACCCACTGGTTTGAGCGGGGGATAGGGGACTTCGGGCAGTCGCTTGGGGTTACTGCAACGGGGCTTCTTCTTATGCGCATAGTGGATCCCAAAAACGAAACTCCGGCATTTGAGGCATTCGGGTACAAACAGCTGCTGTTTGAACCCTTTGTGGGGGGCGGTCTTTTCACGGCAATCTCTGCACCTCTGGTGTTTACCTTCGGGCTGAGGACCATGTTTGTGGTAACGGGTGCAATGCTGCTGTTTTGGCTGATTTTGGGGTTGCGGATGGGCAGAAAATTCTAGGGGACGGACTGTTTTAATCGATATTTTCAGCCGAGAAAAAATTCTGGAACAGCACCGTTTCAACTCAACGAATACTGTCTGTACCCCTTTTCCTCTTTTCCTCCATTTCGTGGCAACTTCATACTTCCCCCTATCCGGCATTTTTTATATTGTGACTGAGTAGAGTCGTTTTGCTGGTTCTGCAATTTTTGCTATCCCAATTAGAAAAATCATATATACTTTTCCAGTAAAACGGTTTCGCAGTCTGGCAAAAAAGGTGGTAAGTCTCAATTACTCAATTGTTGGATTGCGCAGGTCATGTTCAGATCAGGGAAATTAACAGGAAAGCAGTTGTAACATGTTCCGTTTTCCGGAGATGCAAAAAAAAGATAGAATACCTAAGCGGGGCTTTTTTCAGGCGCTTAAAAAGTCGATATTCTGCTCTAAAAGAGCGGTTTCAGATGATTGTGCTGATAGATGTGACAGTGAAGTTATAAAACCATCAATTCAAAAAGTACGACCGGGGGAAACAATGGTAGCTAACGAAGTGTTGACAGGTAAACCCTATCCCCTTGGGGCTCAGTGGGATGGAAACGGCACGAATTTTGCACTTTTTTCTGAGAATGCTAAAAGAGTGGAGCTGCTGCTCTTTGACTCGGTTGAGGCAATGGAGCCTGTCAGAACCATAAACCTGTTCCAAAAAGAGCAATCGGTATGGCACTGTTATCTGCCAAAGGTCTCTGCGGGGCAGCTGTATGCCTACCGGGTTGATGGCCCCTATGACCCATCAGCTGGACATCGGTTCAACTTTGCCAAAGTGCTTATCGACCCTTACGCAAAGGCGATAGCGGGAGATGTAACATGGGACGATGCCCTTTATGGTTACACTATCGGTGATCCGCAGGAGGACCTCTCCTGTGATAGAAGGGGTTCCGCCGCCTTTATCCCTAAATCGGTGGTTGTTGATGACTCTTTTGACTGGGAGGGTGTTTCTCATCCTCGTATTCCCTGGAACCAGACCGTCATCTACGAAACCCATGTAAAGGGTATGACAAAGCTCCATCCCGATATACCCCAGGAGCTGAGGGGTACCTATCGTGCACTTTCAAGTAAACCGGTGATCAGCCATTTGCAATCACTGGGGATAACCGCAATCGAGCTTCTGCCAATTCAGCAGCATGTTAATGACAGAATGCTTGAAGAGAAGGGCCTCAACAACTACTGGGGGTATAATACTATCGGCTATTTTGCACCCGATTTCAGATACGCCTCGGGAAACCCGCGGGGGCACCAGGTTCAGGAATTCAAGGAGATGGTTAAAAACTTTCACAAAGCCGGTATCGAAGTCATACTGGATGTGGTGTACAACCACACCGCTGAAAAGGGCCATCTGGGAGCAACACTCTCTTTCAGGGGCATAGATAACGCTTCATACTACTGTCTTAACCCTGAAAACCGGAGGCACTACATGGATTATTCCGGTTGTGGTGCCTGTTTGAATATGGCTCATCCCCGCGTTTTGCAATTTACTCTGGATAGTCTCAGGTACTGGGTGGAGCAGATGCATGTTGACGGGTTCAGGTTTGATCTGGCACCGGCCCTGGCCCGCGATCCCTATAACGTAAACCGCAGGTCTGCATTCCTTAACGCTGTCGCTCAGGATCCGGTCCTTTCAAGAGTCAAGCTCATTGCCGAGCCCTGGGATCTTGGGCATAATGGTTACCATGTGGGTGGGTTCCCCGAACTATGGGCCGAATGGAACGGTAAATACCGGGACACCATACGAAAGTACTGGAAGGGTGATGAGGGGCAGCTTTCAGAACTGGGCACTCGTCTTACCGGCTCAAGCGATCTGTATGAGTGCTCCAATCGCACACCACAGGCGTCACTCAATTTTATCACATGTCATGACGGGTTCACTATAAAGGACCTGGTCTCATACGATGAAAAACACAATGAGAACAATAAAGAGGATAACCGGGATGGGACAAACGATAACAATAGCTGGAACTGCGGAGTTGAAGGTCCAGCCGATGACCAAGAGATACAAAAGCTGCGGATTAAACAGATCAAAAATATGATCGCAACTCTCTTTTTCTCACAGGGGACTCCCATGCTGCTGGGAGGGGATGAGTTCGCAAGAACTAAAAATGGCAATAACAATACCTACTGTCAGGACAATGAGCTCTCATGGGTAAAATGGGATTTGAATCAAGAATCTCAGGAGATAGTTGAATTTACAAAGATGGTCGCAAACCTTCGCAAACAACACCCCGTTTTCAGGCGAAGCAGTTTCTTCAAGGGACGCAAAACTACCGATAAGGGGCTCAGGGATATACACTGGATCCATCCTGAGGGCAGAGATTTAAAAGTCAAAGAGTGGAGAGAGTCCAACTCAAGAACACTGGGTGTGCTGCTGGTGGGCAATGCAATATCCGACGTCGATGATTACGGAAAAAAAGTGACCGATGACACCTTCCTCTTTCTGCTTAATGCTCACTGGGAACCGGTGGAGTTTGTTCTTCCCCCTTCACCGAGTGCCCGATGGAAATTGATTTTTGATA
This sequence comes from Chitinispirillum sp., assembly GCA_007115975.1. Lineage (GTDB taxonomy): Bacteria > Fibrobacterota > Chitinivibrionia > Chitinivibrionales > Chitinispirillaceae > Chitinispirillum. Next base: position 18,275 of record SKJJ01000134.1, on the reverse strand, counting down.
CCGATAAACCGCAAAGTCCTGATAGGTCAAAAAAGATCAAAAGCAGGACCGCCTATTTTCTCAATGCCCGATCTTTTGCACTGTTCTCATCACCTGTAAGGAGGAATGTATGATACAGTTAGGTTCCCGGATAAGAGAAAACGGATGTCACTTTACGGTATGGGCTCCATTACGAGAAAAGGTAAGTTTGCATATTGTCCAACCGGATGAGAGAATCGTACCCATGGAGCGTGACGAGTCAGGGTACTGGAACGTGTTTGCAGAGGGGGCAGGTGATGGCACACTCTACCGTTACCGCCTGGATGACTCTGTTGAACGCCCCGATCCAGCTTCCTGTTATCAGCCCCGCGGAGTGCATGAAGCATCAATGGTTATTGATCACCGTCGGTTTTCATGGGGAAATACCGTAAATCCTGCTATTCCGCTTGAAGAGTACATAATCTACGAAATGCACGTGGGAACCTTTACTCCCCAAGGAACCTTCACTTCTGCAATTGAGCGGTTGTCGTATCTTGTTGATTTGGGAATAAATGCGGTTGAAATAATGCCCGTGAGTCAGTTCCCGGGTGCAAAAAACTGGGGATACGACGGAGTGTACCCGTTTGCAGTGCAGAATTCATATGGTGGAGTGGATGGACTTAAGTCGCTGGTCAAAGCCTGTCACGATAAAAACCTGGCGGTGATTCTCGATGTGGTCTATAACCACATGGGGCCGGAGGGAAACTATCTAAGGGATTTTGGTCCATACTTTACAGATAAGTACAGGACTCCCTGGGGGGACAGTATCAATTTCGATGACTCCTGCAGCGATCCGGTTTGTGACTATTTTATCAGTAATGCACTTTACTGGCTGGATGAATTCCGGATCGATGCTCTTCGGCTGGATGCAGTACATGCGATAACCGACATGGGAGCCATTCCATTTCTTGAACGGCTTCAGACGGCTGTTGAGAAAAAGTTTGAGAAATCACCAACCCCCAAATATCTCATGGCCGAGAGTGATCTCAATGATTCCAGAATCATACGCAGCCGTGAGTGTGGCGGATTCGCAATGCCGTGTCAGTGGAGTGATGACTTTCATCACGCTCTTCACACTCTGCTCACCGGAGAAAACCGTGGGTATTATCAGGATTTCGGGACCATCGATCATCTCTACCGGGTCTATAATAACGCTTTCTGTTATGCCGGGCACTACTCAAAAGACCGCAAGAGAACCCATGGCAATGACGTTTCTTATTTTCACACCAAAAGCTTTGTGGTCTGCTCACAGAATCACGATCAGATAGGCAACCGCATGCTTGGTGAGAGACTTATCACCCTTACCGATTTCGAGCGGGCAAAACTTGCTGCTGCAGCGGTGCTTCTCTCCCCTTATCTTCCTCTGCTGTTTATGGGTGAAGAACTTGCGGAAGAGAATCCCTTTCTCTATTTTGCAGATCATACCGACGATTCTTTAAAGCAGGCCGTTCGTGAGGGACGCAGACGGGAGTTTGCAGAGTTTTACAGCAAAGGGGAGCTCATGGATCCCTTTGCCGATGATACATACGAAAAATCCAAAATAAACTGGGACAGGCTCGGCACCGAAAAAGGTCTGCAGATGTTTAATATGTATAAGCATCTGATTAACTTGCGAAAAAGTACTGCTGTCGGACCGGCGCCAAGGGATGGTGTTACGGTAAATCGGTATGGGACCTCATCATGTCTGTCCGTTACTTACAGCAAGGGGCCGGAATCTGCTGTCTGTCTGTTCAATTTCAAAGATGGGCCTGAAAAAATAATCTGTAAAGCAGAGCGAACTATGATAAAACGGTTTGACTCCAGGGACGGAAACTGGAGCCGTGAGCCTGCTTCCCTTACGGATCGTCTGGAGGAGGGTGAGTCAGAGGTCAGGCTTGAGCCGTATCAGTGTGCGGTGTATGTGGGGTAAGAGCCCCCTTGTATGTTTAATATAACTGAAAAACACCGGTATGCGAATAACGTTTGATCCGCTCACCCTGAGTCCCGACTTTAGGTCGGGATTCCGATCGGCCGTATCGAAGTGTTCCTGGTATTCCCAAACAAAAGGGAGCAAAAAATATGTTTTACGTCTACATCCTACTCTGCTCCGATGGGTCATATTACACAGGTCATACTGATAATCCGGAAAAAAGATTGTATGAACATAATGAGGGAATTTTAAAGAATTATACAGAAACAAGAAGGCCTGTAAGGTTGATTTTTCAGCAGGCTTTCAATACGAGAGATGAAGCTTTTAGAGCTGAGATGAGAATTAAAGGTTGGAGCAGGAAGAAGAAAGAGGCATTGATCAGAGATGACTGGTCGGAGGTTTCTGATTTGAGTAGGAAAAAGATGGGGAGAAGGAACCCTTCGACTGGGAGCTCAGGGTGAGCGGAGGGGGAAGGAAGAGTAAAACCAAAACCTTGCCGCTCTCCATAAAAACGTATCTATTTACTGGTGGAGAAATTACAATGAATCAACTAAGAGTGCCGCAGGCAACCTACCGAATTCAGTTTACACCGGAATTCGGGTTCAGTGATGCCCTAAGAATACTTCCGTACCTGAAAAAACTGGGTATCACCGATATATACGCATCACCAATAAATCGTCCCTGTGCCGGCAGTATGCACGGGTATAACGTATGCGATCCAAGGATCGTCAACCCAGAACTTGGTACCCTCGAAGAGTTTGAGGCTCTGCTTGGCAAAGTGGCCAAAAACGGGATGGGGTGGGTTCAGGACATTGTCCCCAACCACATGGCTTTTTCACACGAGAATCCGTTTCTGGTTGATGTCCTTGAGCATGGAGTTGCTTCACAGTATGCAGATTTTTTTGACATCACCTGGGATCATCAGCATGAAAGTCTAAATGGTAAACTACTTGTGCCGTTTCTGGGAAAACCCTACGGGAATTGTGTTACCGATGGGGAGTTGAAACTTATCTATGAAAACGGTGATTTATGGGTTGCTTACTATGATAACCGTTATCCTCTTTGTCCGGAGTCGTACTGGACCGTGCTTGGAGATGGCATTGAAGAGTTACAGAACTCGTTTGAACCCGAAAGTGATGAGTACACCAGTTTTTGCGGAGCTTTGCATACGCTAAAAAATCTCAGTGACGTGATGGCGCCCCAGGAGCGCTTCTCCCTGTGCGCAATGGCTAAATCGGTGCTGCGTCAGCTAGTCCAGCAAAATGTTACTATCACACAGCACCTTCAGCAGCGAATAAAAGCATTCGCTACCGGTACACCTGAATCAAATATACGCTTTGATGAACTGATGGCTGAGCAGAATTTCAGGCTTGCATACTGGAAAGTGGCATCAGAGGAGCTTAACTACAGGCGATTTTTCACCGTAAGTGATCTTATATGTATTCGTGTGGAGTATGAACATGTGTTTGAAAAGACCCACGCCTTTATCCTTGACCTTGTTGACAGGAATCTTGTGACCGGTTTGCGCATCGATCATATCGATGGCCTCTTTGATCCCGAAGAGTATCTCAGGAGACTTCGTCTGCGCGCACCGAAGGCCTATATAGTAGTGGAAAAAATCCTGGATAAATCAGAAAAATTGCCACCCTCATGGCATGTTCAGGGGACTACCGGGTATGATTTACTCAATCACCTCAGCTATCTTTTCTGTGATACGAAATCGGAGAAACGATTCGATAAACTCTATGCCCGGATTGTGGGCGCAGTGGTGGATCCTGAAGAGCTCCAGATTGCAAAAAAACGTCTTATTATAGGTAAACATATGGCCGGCGACATCGACAATCTTGCCCAGCTTATCATGAGAATCACCGGCATCGATCTGATGGGAAGGGATATTACCCTGTACGGCCTTCGGCGGGCCCTGGTTGAAGTGCTCACCCATTTCTCTGTCTACCGTACCTACATAAGCACAGAATCGATCTCAAGGGAGGATGTACGATATATCACTCAGACCCTCAAGCAGTCCCGTGCCGTAATGGCTGGTCTGAGTGTTGAATTCGATTTTATCGAGCGGTTCCTTATGATGAAGGGGGAAGAGACCAGACATGCTGAATTTGATGATGCATGGAAGAGTGCGGTCATGCGGTTTCAGCAGTTTACCGGACCACTTATGGCAAAGGGGTTTGAAGACACCCTCTTTTACGTCTACAACCGTCACTGTGCCCTTAACGAAGTTGGGGGATGGCCGGAGGTGTTTGGAATTAATCCAAAGGAATTTCATGCCTTTATCTCAAAGCGCAACTCTTCATACCCTTTGTCGATGAATGCTACCGATTCACATGATACAAAACGGGGTGAAGATACACGGGCCAGAATGCAGGTGCTCAGTGAGATACCCGTTGAGTGGACAAAACAGGTTACTCTTTGGAAAAAACTCAACGCTGCATTTGCGGTGAAAAAGAGAAAAGTGAGGTATCCCGACCTTAATGATGAATATCTCTTGTACCAGACTCTGGTGGGTTCATTGCCCTTTGGAGGAGTAATAGATGAGAAGTACGTTACCCGTATAAAAGAGTACATGATTAAAGCGGTAAAAGAGGCTAAGGTCTATACCGCGTGGATCAAACCGGATGAAGAGTATGAGAGTGCAGTTGTATCCTTTGTAGAAAATTGCCTCGATCAGTCTAAAAACAGTGAGTTTATCGATAACCTGAAAAGCTTTGCCGCTACTGTATCGTGGTTCGGTGTGTTAAACTCCCTCTCCCAGGTCACGTTGAAAATGACGCTGCCCGGTATTCCCGACATCTATCAGGGAACAGAGGGGTGGAACTTGAGTCTGGTCGATCCTGATAACCGAAGACCGGTTGATTATGATTTGAGAACAACGCAACTTGAGGAAATTCTTAAACCGGATATCGATGCCAGTGAGCTCTATTTATCACATGAAGACGGTAGAATAAAAATGTTTGTTGTAAACAGGTGTCTTGCTGCACGGGTAAACAACGCCGACCTTTTTGAACGTGGCAGCTATGAACCGCTGCGTGCTATTGGTGATCATGCTCAGAATGTCGTTGCGTTCAGCCGAAAAACTTCTGCGGGTAAAATAGTGGTAATTGTGCCTCGTTTGACAACAAAAATCGTTGAACCTAAAGTTGTCCCCATGGGAAATGAAATATGGCGGAATACAAGAATTAGACTGCCAGGTCATCTCAGGGATCTGTCGGTAAATAATATCTTCACCGGTGAATGTATTCAGCTGACTTCAGAAGTTATGGTGGGGGATCTGCTTAAAAAATTCGGGTTGGGTGTTTTTATCGCTTAGGTTTCTTAAAAAAATGTTGGCAGAAGTCCAAATAGATCGCTTGAGGTAGTAACCTTGTCTATGAAAAACGAATAAATAGCAAAAAAGAGTAGCCTCATAGGAAAAAATTGAGTATAATTACAGTAAGTTCTTTAGTTGGTCCACTGGCGGTGCAAATAGTCGGGTAGGTATAACCCATTTTTACATCGATACAGGTTAAACCACTTCTGAAAGGATGTTAGTCGGTGAATAAACAATTGGAAAAGAGACGATACCCAAGAAATCCCTGTAACGGGAAAATCTATTTAAGTAGATTGGCGGATCTGAAGGGTGAAGAACAACCGCTCTATTTGCGTGAAATCGGCAAAGGCGGGATGTCCGGCACCTATTTCGGAAGAGACGTTTCAAAGGGGGATTATTTTATCGTTAAGCATAATGGATGCGACTCAAAACGAGCCAAAATAGTATGGGCTTATGAAACCATAGAGACGGTCTATATGCTTGGTTTCTGTTTTCAGAATTAGTAATATGTTTTCTCCTCAAGGCTTCATGCCATAGTAACATAGCAGCATTGCCCTGCTCATATCTGCACATATCGCTTTCGTAAAAAGCCAAACATTTTAAGTTCGGTTTCCAATAAACTGTTGTATATTACAGAAGAAGTACTTACTCTTAACGACACAGGGATCTCTTGCATGAACCACATTCAGCTTATCTGTGATATCGGGGAACTTAATGAAGTTTTTACCGATGCACAGAGTATAGAGTCGCTTTTACAAAAAATAGTTAATATGGTTGCAAAGCACATGGGTGCAGAGGTCTGTTCCATCTATCTGTTTAATGAAAACAGAAATGAACTCGTTCTTAAAGCAACAAAAGGGCTCAATCCTGATTCTGTCAATAAAGTACGCATGAAATCAGGCGATGGACTGGTTGGCAAAGCCCTCAAAGAGTTAAGGCCTATTAATGTAAATAATACCAGTGATCACCCATCCTCTAAATTCTTTCCCGGTATTGAAGAGGAGCACTTTGAAGCTTTTTTGGCAGTCCCTATTCTGCGGGGATTTTCGAAAATTGGTGTGCTGGTTATACAAAGACCTCGTCGAAGTGTCTTTAAAGAACAGGAAATTGTTACGCTCAGGGCTGTAGCTTCCCAGCTTGCCAATTTGCTGGAAAATGCACGGCTGTTCATGACCCTCCACTTAAAGAAATCAGAAACGGTTAAAACAGTAAAACCTTTCCCCAAATTGGCAAAAGGAAATGTCGCTTCAGAAGGCTTTGCCCTGGGCCCGGCAAGAGTGATTGATCGTGACCGGGTATTCGAAAGCTTTCTGCACAGAACGTACAACAAAAACTATACAATAGATGATTTTTGGAATGCCGTTTCGGTCACAGAAAAACAACTCGAGGATCTGCAGAACAGAGTTGAGGAGAAACTTTCTGATGTCGCTTCCTTGATCTTTACCGCCCATCTGCTTTTGCTTAAAGACAAAGAGTTTGTGGGGGCTATGGCAAGAAAAATCGAGGATGGGGAAAATGTTCCCCTCGCTGTTCTCTCTGTGGCAAAAAAGTATGTCGAACTGTTTTCGCATCAAGGAAACCATTATGTGAAAGAAAAAGTGCAGGATATTGAAGATCTTGCGATTCGGTTGATGAGTAATCTGGTAGAGGAGTTCAGGGAACTGTACCGATGTAAAGGACATATAGTTATTGCCAGAGAGTTGTTCCCTTCCGATATTCTGAAGCTCTCTTCTGAAAAGGTACTTGGTGTAGTGATGGTCACCGGTGGCGTGACATCCCACCTGTCTATTCTTGCCCGTTCGCTCTCTGTTCCTATGGTAATCGTTGATAACCAAAACTTACTCTCCATTCCAGATGAAACACGTATGCTTCTTGATGCTGAGATTGGGAATTTGTATGTTAATCCTCCCAACTCGGTTATTGCAAAATTCAGCTCTAGAAACCAGGCCCGCAGAAAATCTAAAAGCAGTATCCCGCGCGTTAAGCCACAAACCCTGACTAAAGATGGTGTAAGAGTCCGCCTTATGGCCAGTGTTAATCTGCTCTCTGACCTTAAGCTTGCAAGAGATGTTAAATGTGAGGGTGTCGGTCTGTACAGAACAGAATTTCCGTTTCTTATAAGAAACGACTTCCCAAGCGAAGAGGAACAATTGGTCGTCTACCGGCAACTTGTCGAAGGTGTCGATGGAAAAGAGGTGAATTTCAGAACTCTTGATATCGGTGGAGATAAAGTCCTTTCCTATTACGACATGACAAAAGAACAGAACCCTTTTCTGGGGATGCGTTCAATACGATTTTCTCTCTCAAACAGAGAAGTCTTCCTTCAACAGATCAGGGCAATGCTCAGAGCCGGGCATGACACCAATATCAGAATAACGTTTCCCATGATATCGTCAATTGAAGAGTTTGTCGAAGCAAAGGGACTGGTAATGGAAAGTGTCGGGTATTTAAGAGAAAAAAAAATTGCACATAACCCAAAACCCCTTATTGGAATGATGGTTGAAGTGCCCTCGGTTATCAGTATGGCTGGAGAATTTGCCAAGCTCACAGACTTTTTCTCTATAGGCAGTAACGATCTTGTGCAGTACATGCTGGCTGTTGACAGAACTAATGAAAAAGTCGCTACCTTCTATACCCCGCATCACCCTTCTGTACTTCGGGCAATAAAAACGGTTGCAGATGCTGCAAATGCCAACGAAAAAGAGGTGATTGTGTGCGGAGATATGGCCCATCAGGAAAAGTACGTACCGTTCTTTATCGGCGCAGGGATTAGATCGTTAAGTCTTGAACCCGCTTTTTTGCCAAAAATTCAAAAGGCAGTGGAAAAACTCGATTCGGTAAAAGCGCTGAATACATGCTCTGAAATGCTCAGCTGCTCCTCTGTTTCTGACATTTCAAGGTACCTGCGGTGATCGTTTTGTGCGTAGTAAGCCGGTAATCGATCTGCGCAGTGTCTGGAGCCCCATCAATTCGTAGAGTATAAAAACAACCCCAAGAGAGGGTAACGATGCAGTCGTCCCGACAACAATGCTGCGGATAAAGGGGGTGCTCTGGGGCAGAAGCCCAATGATATGGATCCGCAGATAAAAACAGAGGGCTGAAGCAGTAAGGGTGGCTGGAAAAATCCGTACCAACTTGCCAAGACCATCTTTGAGAACGGTATACCCCCCAAACGAACGACACCACAGCAAATAGAGAATGCCGAAATTGACAATCATCGCAGCTACAGCAGCAAAAGCTATCCCCTCTGCTCCTAATCGAGTGCTCAGCAGCAGGTATAGAGGGATGCTTAACAGTGCAATTACAGTATTTACAACCATCGGTAAAATCGTGTTTTGCAAAGCATAAAAGGATCGCGAGATTATAAATGAGGCTGAATAAGCGAACGCTCCCAAAAGATAGATGGATAAAACCGGCGCGACCAGTGTGGTCGACTCGGCTGTAAAATTTCCCCGCTCAAAGAGAATCGTGATAATTTCCGGTGAAAGGATTATCATCAGTGCTGACAGAGGGATCAGGTACAGGGCCATACCGGTAAGCATATTGTTAAGCAATGATGACATTTTATCATACGCTTTTTCTGCCGCCATGGTTGAGAGATAGGGATAAAAAGCAACACCGGAAGCCTGGCCGAATAGTGCTACAACAAACATCATTGTCCGTAGGGCATAATTTACGCTTGAAGCGGCACCTTCGTCAAGAAATACGCTGAAAAATCGGAAGAATATCTCATTGGAGAAAGCCATCCCAAGCCCCAAAACAAGCGGAAGAGTCTTTTTCACATAGTTGATAAATTCCGGGTCATTAACTTTTATGGTAAAGGTGTATTTGAGCCCTGTACGTAATGCTCCTGGAAACTGTATGGCCACATTTCCTAAAAATGCCCCGATCAAAACTCCCCAGGCAAATCCCTCTATTCCAAGATAGGGTCGCAAAAAGTATCCTCCAGCGATAATTCCTACATTGTAAAACAAAGGAGATAATGCTGGTAAAAAGTAGTGGTGATTGGCATATTGCACTGCCATCAGAAAGGCACCCCAATAGAAAAAAAGCTGTGCCGGGAGAATGATCCGTGTCAGTCGTATAGTGAGCGCTGTGGTTTGGGGGTCCACAGTATCGCTGTTTAGAAATGAGAGAAGGGAGGGGGTGAAAATCATTGCCAAAGGTATAAAAATCACAAAAAGCAGGGATCCGGTGGTAAGAAGATTTGAAAATGTTTTCCAAGCACCCCTGCGGTCACCTTTTACCAGATACTTCTGAAAAATAGGAATAAAGGTAATGGACAAAAATCCACCGGCAAGAAAATGGTTCAGAATCTCCGGTATAAGAAATGATCTCACATAGGCATCCATCTCATAGCTTGTGCCGCCATGTTGAGCTAAAACCATCTCCCGAAGCAATCCTGTAATGCGGCTTAAAAAAACAGAACCAACCATTATAGCTGTTGCAATGGACAACGACTTTTTTAACGATGGGGTTGTTGAGGATGAGTTTGCAGCTGCCATAGTGACTTTTACGGTGTTGGTTCAGGTGTATCTACTAAAATTATACCCCGCACAGCATTGTTTGCAAAGAGGGTTGTAAAGTTGCTTGCAAAAAATAAAAAAGGCCCTGCATAAAACAGGGCCCATGAAAAGCTCTATAGAAAAAAATTACTTTCTCTTTTTGACAGCCTTTTTAGCCTTAACTGGCTTTTTAACAGCTTTTTTTGCTGCCTTGTTGCCCTGTGCGTCATTGATAATACGGTAGGTCTGTGAAACAGAAAGCTTAAACTTCTTTGCCAGTGCTGTTCCTGATTTGCCATCATTGTAAAGCTCAACAATTTCAGCATTTCTGGCGTCATTCTGAGCTATTCTTGATTCGATGCCGTATTTCTTGCGCAGTTGATGGATCGCTTGACGGGTGATGCCAAACTGGTCACCGATTGCTGCATCAGTTTTAAGCTTCTTCTGCAGTTTGATCAGCTGAGACTTCGAAATCCTTGCCATACAATACTCCTCTCTAAAGTGAAAGCCCTGCTAATAAAGAAAATATCTGTTATAATATTGGTGGCGTGTTTTCGGTGTGTCGTGTGATGAGAGCTTTCCTTTACTATCTAAATATATATATAAAATGTTTAAAGGTCAATAGAGTTTATTGGTCAAAGTGATTCCCGTTATGCTACTCATCACTTTACGTCTCTGTATTCTGTTTATTGTCAGATAAACAGAGAAATTACTGACAAGACAACTTGTTGCATCCACTCTTTGTATCTTCGTATCCAGGGACTATATTTCTATATCTATGCATGAAGATATAATTGATTTCCTGTACAGCAGATCTCAGGGGACTACCTCTTCTGTCATCGCACAAACGTTTCTTAAATTTAAAAGTCCTGATGAGAATCTCGCTTTTCTGACCGTCAAGAGCATCCTGAAGAATGATCCCCGATGTTTCTGTGATGAAAACAAACGGTGGTTTGCTAGAAAAAAAACTACCGGGCTGCAGAAACTCTCTGGTATGCCATGGCTTGCGGTATACCTGATTACCGGTCCTGCCCAACAAGGAAAATCGGTACACTACATCTCACTATGGAACCCGTTGCCTGTGCCCTCCTGTATTAAATCGGTCTGGATAAGAAAAACTTCTGAACTTAACTACGACGAACAGCAGATTATGCTTAACCATAACGACTCTTTTGCACAGTGGCAGGCAGTCGATACCATTCAAGAGATATGTAAAGAGCTTAAAAGCAAAACAGCTCTCTTTTTCTCCTACAATCAGCTTTCCGCACTCTCTTTTTGGGCCTCAACAAATGGAATACCTATCGGTGACAATTTTTATCTGCTAAGTCAGTTTATGAAAATTCTGGACCTGCCACTGTCAAAGCCACTGGACCTGTACTCTTCCGCAAAAACTGTTCTAAGTGCTCCTGTGGCCAATGATATGCTCAGCGCATATAAACAGGGGGAACTGTTTGCCGATATCGCCTCTGAGCTTATTGAAAAACTTGAAGAGCATGGGCTGGGTACATTGGGGGAGCTGGATGAGGCTTTTGATAAACAGACTGCTCAAATATTGAAAAACAAGATGTTTACCACTGACGACCTTGCTAAACTCCCCCAAAACCCCGGCGTATATGGGTTTAAAAATTCCGATGGGGTGTACATCTATATCGGTAAAGCCGCCAACCTTAAAAAACGAATACAGGCCTATTTCCGGCAAAGTGGTGAATCCCCCCTGAAACTGCAGCAGCTCAGGGAGGATGCCCATTCATATACGATTCATCTGTGTGGTTCAGAGCTGGAGGCACTGTTGTATGAATACCGATTGATTAAAAAGTATTCACCGGTGTTAAACAGACAAAAGGAGATATCTGAACGCAAAGGAGAATTCTCACCGATAGATGATTGCATTGTTCTTTTACCACATGCACAAACCGATAAAGGTATCTCTTTTTGGTTCAGAGAAGGACAGAAAATTAAAATAGTCCCGTTTTGCACCGATTTTTCCCAGGCTGAATCGATAAAAAATCAGCTGGAGGAATTCTTCTTTTCGCCTCAACTGCCAAAGGATCAAAGCGACTTCCCTGAACAGGAAATTGCTTTCAGGTGGATCAAAAAAAACAGAGATAAACTGATCTCCGTTCCGGTAAGCAGGTATGCCGACTCTCAGGAGATATTTGCTGCTATTAAAAGTTACTGGAAAGATGTGCAGGGTATCGGGGTGCAGAATCCTGGTTAGGAGATGAGAACGGGAGTGGCGCGGCAGAGGTTAAACTCACCACTCACCACTCACCACTCACCACTCACCACTCATGGTTTTGTACTCATGGTTTTGTACTCATGAGCATGGTAAGACGCCCCATTAGGAATTGCCCCTTCAAGCAGCACCGGCGCAAGCGCCCCGGGAATAACTGTCTCAACTGCATGCTGTCCGTGAGGGCCTCCCAAATCTGTACGCAACCAGCCCGGATCAAGGCTGTTAATTGTAACCCCTGTCCCCTCTAGTTTCGGCACAATGTCTTTGCAGTATTTGTCCAGGCCTGCTTTCTGAACACTATAAGGAAGAAGTTGCGGTATGTCCTGAATTCCCGAAGAGGTGAGGATCACTCTGCCCCAGCCTTTTTCGATCATTAAGGGGATAAGAGCATTGTTTATTTGTACAATTGAGAAGAGGTTTATCTCAAAAAGCTCTTTCCACTCAGCAACAGAGATGTCAAAGACATCTTTCCACTCATTCTGAATTCCTGCATTGTTATAGAGGATGTCGACACCGCCGATTTTGTCAATAACCGCAGAGATGATCCTTTGAACGCTCTTTTCACTGTTAAGTTCGCCGGAGATGACCATCTTTTGTATATCGTAGGGCTCAAGCATTGTAACTGTTTTTGCCGTGTTCTCATCAGAACGTCCGTGAATAGCCACATTACAACCGTGCTTTGCGAGGCAAAGTGCTATCTGCTGACCAATCCCCCGACTCGCTCCGGTAACAAGTGCCCATTTCCCGTTTAATTTGCTCATGTTAGTTCTCCTGTTAAAGATGAAATAAAAAAACGGCCCTGAGGCTCATACAAACTTCACAATATACCCTTTTTGACTCTCCTCCAATGAAACATTTATGACCACAAGCTGGCTGAGGCCTCAAATGACTTTTTATGGCCCCCAAAACGCTCGTACTGCACTAAAGGGGAGAGGTGTTGAGGTTCTCACTGTCGATTGGAGTGCTGCTTCTGCCGCAAACAGGTTCTCAGTGGAGTCTGCCGGGCCTCAGTAGAAAACTGGATGAACCTGCACTATTTCGGATTTGCTCAGTACAGACAGTAACCGGCACCCGACTGCCCCCAACTCTAGATAGTAGTGTATTCTTGTAAAATCCCGTCCTACAATTTATTTTATTTCTTTTTTACATTCCCGGCTTTTTCACAATATTCAGGAGGATAGATGCGTCGATTTTTCACTTCAGAAAGTGTTTCTCAGGGACATCCGGATAAAGTCTGTGATCAGATTTCAGATGCAGTGCTTGATGCAATGCTGGCACAGGATCCCGAGTCACGTGTAGCATGTGAGACATTGGTTACTACAGGTTTGGTTGTTGTTGCCGGTGAGGTCACAAGTAAAGCAACCGTTGATGTCCAGGAAATTGTGAGAAAAACAATAAGAGAGATTGGGTATAACAAACCAGAGCTGGGTTTCGATGCAGACTCATGTGGTATCCTGTTGTCACTTCACCAGCAGTCCCCCGATATCTCCCAGGGTGTCACCAAAGGTAAAGGCCTTCACAAAGAGCAGGGTGCCGGTGACCAGGGCTTAATGTTTGGGTATGCCTGCAATGAGACAAAAACCTGCATGCCGGTTGGCATCTTCTATGCTCATCGCCTGGTTGAAGAGCTCGTCAAGCAGCGTGAAAAGGGAAAAATCCCCTATTTAAGACCCGATTCAAAGTCTCAGATAAGTGTTGAATATGAAGGCATGAAACCAAAAAGAATCGATACGGTTGTGATATCCACCCAACACGATCCTGATGCAAAACATGCTACGATAAAAAAAGATATGATTGAGAAAGTGATAAAAAAGGTCATACCTGCAAAATGGCTTGACTCAAAAACAGTGTATCACATCAATCCGACCGGGCGCTTTGTGGTTGGTGGACCTCACGGAGACTCTGGGCTTACTGGCCGGAAAATTATTGTTGACACCTATGGTGGCTACGGTGCCCATGGTGGAGGCGCTTTCTCAGGAAAAGACCCCTCAAAGGTGGACAGAAGTGCTGCGTACGCTTCCCGCTGGGTCGCTAAAAATATCGTTGCAGCAGGGCTTGCTACTCACTGTGAAATTCAGCTGAGTTATGCCATCGGTATTGCTGAACCGATTTCAATCCATGTTGACACATTCTCAACGGGAAAGATCCCCGATCTGGAAATCTGTGAGATTATCCGTAAACTGTTTGACCTTACACCAGACGGGATCATCAAACGCCTTGATCTGAAACGGCCAATATACAGAGAAACTGCACGTAATGGTCACTTCGGACGCGAACTTCCTGATTTTACATGGGAAAAAACAGATATGGCTGATCAGATCAGAAAAGCCGCAAAAATCTGAGTAATTGACTGAATTACAGGGAAAGGGTTGTCGCTTTTAACCCTGTTGATGATAGTTGTAACGTTCAGAATAGGCAGGAGGAAATCCCGGCAGTAAGGCGGGAACCCACACTTTTTTTCTGCCAATTCTGAACTATTGAGGATGGTTTTTGTTTGAAATAAAATTGTAGGCCTGCTGAATTGGCAGCATCGCTCTGTTTGTATCAGACGTAACCTCTTGGTATAAATGAATAATAAAACCTTCCAGATCTGGAGAGTTCAATGGCCGTAATTAAAAAAAAGGAACGATTGTCCGATTCGGTGTGGCGGTTTCGTTTATCTGCTCCGCGTATCGCCAAAAAAAGAGTTGCCGGACAATTCGTTATCCTTAGACCAACAGAAAACAGTGAGCGCATACCCCTGACCATTGCCGACGCAAATGCAGAGGGTGAATGGATTGAGATCATCTTTCAGGTGGTTGGTAAAACAACAATGGTACTTGCTGCCATGAATGAGGGTGATTCTATTCTGGATCTTGCCGGGCCACTTGGAAAACCCACCCATATTGAAAAGTTCGGTAAGTGTGTCTGTATCGGAGGTGGGGTTGGAGTAGCACCGTTATATCCGATTATCAGTGCCCTTCATGCTGCCGAAAATGATGTGACCTCTATCCTTGGGGCACGAAACAAAGATCTCATAATTCTTCAAAATGAAGTGGAGAAAGTATCCGACAAAACCTTAATTGCCACAGATGACGGATCTGCCGGAAAGAAGGGTTTTGTGTCGGATCTGTTTAATGAGCTTGTTGATTCGGGTGAAAAATTTGACACCGCTTTTGTAATTGGTCCCGTGTTTATGATGAAAGCAACAGCTGCTTTGACTGCAGCTGCAGGAATCAAAACATATGCATCCCTTAATCCGATCATGATTGATGGTACTGGAATGTGTGGCGGATGCAGGGTAACGGTGGGCAGTGAAACCAAGTTCGCCTGTGTTGATGGGCCAGAATTCGATGCCTCATTAATTGACTGGGATGAAATGATCAATCGTCTTGGCAGCTACAGAAGCTTTGAAGATCTGGCAAAAAAAGAGCATAACTGCAGATTGGAGGGAGCAAAATGAGCGAAGCAGCCACCAATAAAAAGATACAAAAAACCCGCACTCCAATGCGTGAGCAACCTCCAAAGGTTAGAGCTGGGAATTTCCAGGAGGTCCCTCACGGGTACTCTCCTGAAGAAGCTGTTGAAGAGGCTTCCCGTTGTCTTAAATGTAAAAAACCTCTCTGTGTCCAGGGGTGCCCTGTTAATGTAAAGATTCCTGAATTTATTGATCTCATTCAAAAGGGCGAGTTCGCTGCCGCTGCTAGAAAAATCAAGGAGACCAATGCCCTCCCCGCTGTGTGTGGAAGAGTCTGCCCTCAGGAAGAGCAGTGTGAGATTAAGTGTATTTTGCAGAAAAAAGGGGATGCCATTGCTGTCGGTAATCTGGAGCGGTTCGCTGCAGACTGGGAACGTGAAAACAACGCAGTCGAATTGCCACAGATAAAACCTTCCAACGGCAAGCGTGTCGCTATCGCCGGCTCTGGCCCTGCTGGGTTAACCTGCGCAGGTGAACTTGTAAAGGATGGCTTTGATGTCACCATTTTTGAGGCACTGCATGAATCCGGCGGTGTTTTGGTATATGGTATTCCCGAATTTCGTCTTCCAAAGGAGATCGTGAAAAAAGAGATCGATTACCTTAAAGATCTCGGTGTTAAAATTGAAACCAATTTTATCGTAGGTAAAACTGCAACCATTGAAGATCTTCTCAATGAAGAGGGCTTTGATGCGGTCTTTATTGGAAGTGGTGCCGGGTTGCCCTCCTTTATGAAGATAAAAGGGGAAAACAGCATCGGGGTCTACTCCGCCAATGAGTACCTCACCAGAAGTAATCTGATGAAAGCATTTATCGATAATGCCCCTACTCCCGTCATGAAGGGTAAAAAGGTGGTTACTGTCGGTGGCGGTAATGTGGCTATGGATGCCGCCCGTACAGCTTTGAGATTGGGTGCTGATAACTCCTTTATTGTATACAGACGAAGCGAAGCGGAAATGCCCGCTCGCAAAGCTGAGATTCATCATGCCAAGGAGGAGGGTATCGAGTTTAATCTGCTGTGTAATCCAACCGAAATCCTTGCAGATGAAAAAGGTTTTGTAAAGGGACTCAGCTGTATCCGTATGGAACTTGGTGAACCGGACTCTTCCGGGCGCAGACGGCCTGTTGCGGTTAATGGAAGTGATTTTATAATAGAGTGCGATGTGGTGATTATCGCTATTGGTAATAGTGCCAATCCCTTGATCCCCGAGAGTACACCGGATCTTGAGATCTCAAAGTGGGGTACTGTCGTTGCAGACGAAAGCGATGGCAGGACTTCAAAAAAATATGTTTACGCAGGTGGGGATATTGTTACAGGGGCTGCTACCGTCATCCTCGCCATGGGTGCGGGAAAAGCTGCTGCTGCAAGTATAAAGAAAGATCTGCTTGAAAGCTGAATCAGATCAATAGAAAGTAGTTAAAAGGCATGGTATCTGTTGTTACCATGCCTTTTTTCGGTGCGCCATGCATGATATACCGTTCTTTGCTCGACTCTCGCGCAAGCATTATGCCCGTCCCAATAAGGTAGCAAAAATTAATTATAGCCTTTGCCGCGGAAAAAGAATGATTATGAGTAAATTTGATGCGCATTCTGATTTTGGCCTCTATGCTTATAACGAATTCTTAAAGAGCAATAATAATCTCTTTTTGGAGAAACATTACGATGATTTAAATCGTGCCCAGATAAAAATTTAAACGGTTACTGTAGGAGGTGATTTTTCTTTTTGAAAAATTGATTTTAGTAAATTGGAGACGGTTATAAAAGAACACGCGGTATAAAAAAATGCCGGGATAGTAGGTTATTCAGTGGTTGTAGCCGCTTCAACATTTATGTGGCTTGACAGGAGGTCACCCGCAGTCGGCAACTTTTCCTACCAGCAAGCGTTGTCAATGTAAAGATATGCGTTTATGGCTCAAAATACTCAATATATACCAAATACCCATATCTCTCCCATCCCGAAAACGAAGGTTAAACGGGACACCTGAATTTCCTGCAAAAAAGCCTCAAATTACCCTGTTTTCATGTTCCAAAACCCGTCCCGTTTTCAAAGTCCCGAAACGGCAGTTTTTTTATGGGGAAATGAGACGGTACAGAAAACAGGGGAGTGGTGTTAAATGAAGATCGGCTACTGCAGGGTATCAACGGCAGAACAGAATCTCAACAGTCAGCTCGATGCACTTCAGGGTGCTGGGTGTGAGAAAATCTACTCCGACACTGTATCGGGAAAAAATCTTGAGCGGGCAGAGTTCACCAGGATGATAGAGAACCTTCGTAAGGGTGATGTTCTGGTGGTGTACAAGCTGGATCGGCTCAGCAGATCCCTGAAGGATCTGATCCAAACCGGTACGGCTTTGGGTGAAAGGGGAGTGGACCTGATCTCCCTGAATGAAAACATCGATACCTCAACACCAACCGGCAAGCTGATTTTCCACATGTTCGGAGCTTTTGCAGAATTTGAGCGCGATATCATCCGTGAAAGAACTGCAGCAGGCTTGAAAGCAGCACGCAAAAGGGGAGTGAAAGGCGGAAGAAAAAAGACACTCACCCCTGCACAGATAAAGAAACTGAAAGCACTGCATCAGAATCCCGATGTTGGTGTCGCCTCACTCCAGAAGATCTTCGGCGTCTCACGATCTACCCTGTATCGGTACTTGAATTAGTCTTATCAACATCCTCCCCCCGAACCCCACTGTTATCATCTGATACATTGATAGTGGAGTGCAACCCCTTTTTTGGGAGGGTGTACTCACCCTCCTATAGTATTGGATAGGAAACGAAAAAGGGGTTGCGCGGCAGCGGACAATGTCATACCTTTTTGGATGGATTCGGG
>SKJJ01000221.1 GCA_007115975.1 Chitinispirillum sp. | reverse complement strand
CAAAATCAACAGCAGCGTGGTGATGATTCCGATGATCAGGGTGATGATCAACAACAACAGCAACAACCTCAGCAGGGTGAAAATGATCAGCAGGATCAAAACGATCATCAGCAGGATCAGCCTCAACAGGATGAGCACCAAACACCCGAAGAACAGGATATGGATGCCGGCCCCATGCAACAAGATAATAGTAGTATAGAAGAGGATGAGGCTGCACAATTGATAGAGATGTTTGCCGATGATGCTGATGATCTGCACAAGCCGCCCCAGCAGCAGCGTCCGGATAACAGAAGACCTCAGAAGGACTGGTGATTGAGATGAACGTCATACCCATTACCCGAATTGGTCGAAATTCTCAGGGAAACAGCACGTTCTGTTTCACCCGGATGAAACGTAACGTTGTACTGTGCGCGATACTTGTACTTATCCTTATTATATCATCACATGCAGCCATTTCATTTACCGTAAAGGCTGCGCGTACAACTGTCGCTGTAGGTGAACACATTGAACTTGTTGCAACGCTTGAGAGTCCAAACCAGTTCCAATCCGTCCCAACCCCCAGGCTTACCCACACAGAGGGGATTGAAAATCTTGGAACCAGCCGATTGCAATCAAGCAGCACCAACATAGAATTTATCAATGGAAGACAGGTTCAGAAAACCAGATACAGTTATGCTTTTACCTATTCACTGAGGGCTACACAAACTGGCAGATTCGATATACCACCACTTGAGCTAAAAATTGGTGACCGCACTTTTACCACCAATCGGATCACTCTGACTGTTACCGACCAGAAAGTGCGCAACCCGGACATACGCGTAAGTTTGGGGGTAAACAAAAGAACTCTCTATACAGGAGAACAGGCAGTTTTAACTTTTAAAGTGGCACAGCGCTCAGGATCATCGATACATCAAATCCAAAGGGGGTTTCACAGTGCAATAAGAGATCTGGAGACCATGCTGGAGGAGAATTTTTCAATAAGCCGTCTGTTTACAAATCAAATCTCAAACGAAACTGAAAGAGTTGGCGGTGAGTTGTACAATACCTACTTTTTGAGATATTCATTGTTCCCATTACAGCCGGGCAACTTTTCCTTTTCCCCGATTGCCTTTGAGTTCGACGAAGTCCGCCAATCTCCCCGTCGCCAGCAGGATCCTTTCTTCAGGGATTTTTTTGGCTCGGGCTTTTTCGGTGACCAGCAATTGATAAAACAGACGACCTATTCAAATGCTCTTGCTATTGAAGTTAAACCACTCCCCCCAACCCCGCGCAATTTCAGCCGTTCCGTGGGTAATTTCGATCTGAGAATTTCATCCAATCAAAAGGAGATACCTGCCGGTGAAGGTCTTACAATTCGGCTCACTCTCAGTGGTAACACCCGTCCCTCTGGTATGGGAGAAGCGGTTATGCCGCAGATCAGGGATGCTGATATTTTTACACCACAACGACAGGTACGAACAGACACCACCGCTTCGGGATTAAGCACACGTATAACATACAGCTATCTTGTCATACCCCGCCACGAAGGGGATCTGGTAATTGAGCCGGTGACGTATACCTTTTTTAATCCCCGTAAAGACGAGTATACGACCATACAAACTGAACCTGTCGCTGTAGCGGTAACACCGGGGACAAACGAGCGAGTTGCCCAGACACGCCATCTTACACAGGAAGAGATTCGTCAGGTGGGAGATGATATCAGGTATATACAGCGAGAGGGTAAAATTACTGCCATTGATCCCAAACCACACCGAAGCCTTTTATGGTATCTGCTCTTCACTCTACCTCTGCTTCTTGTTGCGGTTTCAGCCTGGTACCGATATTACATTAATAAGTCAAGAAAGCATGCAGGGACAATCATTAAACAGAAGGCACATAAAAAAGCATTCAGAGCATTTGGCAAATTGAAGTCTTCAAAAACCAAGCTCACTGTCCCCCAATTTTTAAAACAAGTAAGTTTAATAGTAGAAAACTATATATCTCAAAAGTTTGGTTTTCCTCCAACTGGCCGAACACTTGAAGAACTCAAAGAAGAGCTGATGATGAGGGAGGTGGACTACGACACGGTTGAGAATCTGACTACATTCATGGAACAAATAGATGAATTCCGCTTTGGTGGTAAAGTCCTCCAAGAGAGCTCACGTAACGAACTGATTGGTCAGGGAATTGACTTTTTGAGAAATGTTGACCAAACAATAAAACCGGGAAAACCCAAAACTGCCAATGCACTCTTAACATTGCTTGCGGTTTCACTTTTCTACTCTGTATCCTATTCTTCTGAAAGAAGCTCAGTTGACGATTGGTTTAACATGGCAAATAACCTATATGATGCAGAGCAATATGACAGTGCCAAAACTTACTATCAGAAGATAATCGAATCTGGTATAAACAATGATATGGTTTTCTACAATCTTGGCAATGTCTACTACAGACTAAACAAACCGGGTTTGGCAAGATTACATTATGAAAAGGCAGCACTTCTTAATCCTTCCAATACCGATGTTACCGCCAATATCAATTTTATCAACAAGGCCATTATTGACAAATTGCCCCAGTATGAAACTACAGCTCTTGACTTATTCCTGCAAACGGTAGTCTCCCCTACTCCCCTTCGCAACAAGCTATTGACCAGTTTCTTTCTGCTACTGATCATCTCAATTATGGTATCATTATCTCTTTTTGTACCCCGTAAAATCAGAACTGCTCTGATCACCGTAGCTGTCATACTGTCACTACCACTGTTGTTTATCTCTTTTTCTACGGGAGTTACTGTTTATCGTCTGGAAACAGCAAAAGATGCAATCGTCACAGCTAAATCGATTGATGCAAAAAACCAGCCACATGGTTCCAATGTGCTCTTTACCGTCCATGAAGGAACAAAAGTGAGTATCCGTCGCAGTATGGAAGAGTGGTCATTGATAAGTTTGCCCCACGGCGTAAGCGGTTGGGTTGAAAATCAGGATATCACCCCGATAGCATTCTGAAAAAAAATCCTCTATTGCCCGCTTCTTTTGTTGCCAAAGCCCGAAATTAGTAGTACTATCTAATAAATACACTAAAGGAGCTTATGGCACAATGCCAAAAACCAATCTTTTAATTCGTATCGTTTTCGCAGTTTCAGTAATCTGCGCGGTAATGATGGTTGTAGCTATTGTCGGTAGCAACAGAAAAGACATCCTGCTACTTGCCTTGCTATCCTTTTCAGGCTTTGCCCTTACACTGCACCTTTTATACAAAACACTTATAGTACCACTGAACCAGACAGCAAAATCATTTGACAAAGAATCGTCTGATTATAACCTCCCATTACTTAAACAGAATAGCAGATTTTCAAAAAATGCTGCTCTGATTGACAATACATCTGAAGAGAGTGCTTCGTTGGTTTTTCAGGTAGATGAGAGAACCAAGGCAGAACGAGTATTTCTCAAGAGTGAACAATTATATCGCAGTGTTGTGGAAACATCAGCTGATGCGGTAGTTATCATTGATCACACCGGACATATTCAGTTTTACAATAGTACAGCATCAATATTATTCGCAATAGAGCTGGTGAAAAACAAACGGTTGCACTGCCTTAGATTTATCACTCCCCAGGAGCTGAAAATAGTGATACACCAATGCAACACTTCTACTCAAAAATTGATCAGAAATGTTGAGTGTACACTAAAAAGGAGCGACCAGAAGTTTTTTCCGGCCGAGATAAGTGTCTCATCCATACAATACCCCGACAGTGATCACGATTGGCATGTGGTTATATGTACGGATATTTCAAAGCGGAAAATTATGGAGTTTGAAAAAAGCCGAATGGAAGAGCAGCTCAAAATTGCTCACAAAATGGAAGCTATCGGCCAGCTTGCCAGTGGAATAGCTCATGATTTCAACAATGTTCTGGGAGCGATTTTTGGCTATGCAGATATAATAAGGCAGCGCTATTCAATGGATGAAAAACTGAATAAATACGCACAGATGATAATGTCTGGCTCTTCACGGGCATCCGAACTTACCAACAAACTGCTCACTTTTTCCCGGCGTAACAAACTGCACTTTTCAACCATCGACATCCACAATTTACTTCAGGATATCATGGACCTGCTTAAACACACCATAAGTAAAGATATCTCTATTGAATGTACCCTAAATGCAACCGACCCCGTTATTAACGGTGATATCTCACAGATCCAGAATATGATAACAGAAATCGCACTTAATGCCTCCCATGCAATGGAGGATCATGGTGGCTGTCTTAAAATTAAAACTGACGATTACTACATCGACGAATCTTTTTCAAAAGATAAGGTATACGCAATCTCTCCCGGCCAATACATAAAGATATCTGTTCAGGACAATGGCATTGGAATCAGTAAAAAGATAGCAGCCAGAATTTTTGAACCATTTTTTACCACCAAAAGCAAGGGTATCGGCACAGGGCTGGGACTTGCAACGGTCTACGGTTCAGTGAAGAGTCATCACGGGTATATTGATGTGGAAAGCACGCAGGGTGAAGGAGCGACCTTTTCGATCTATATGCCTTCTGTTGCAAATGATGGCACAGGTGAAATAGCCAGCAAAGAATCCGGGAGTGTTAATTTTTCAAATGTTACAAAAAGCATTCTAATCATTGATGATGAGGTTTTTCTGTGCAATGCATTAAAGGAGATGTTGGGATGGATGGGGTATGCTGTTAGATCGTTCTGTGATTCATTTGAAGCGGTCGAATTCTACAGTCATAACTCCACTGATTTTGAGCTTGTGATTCTTGATCTGATGATGCCGGGATTAAATGGGTTTGAAGCATACAAAATGTTGAAAGAGATCAATCCGCAGATACGGGTTATAATCTCAAGTGGCTACTGCCTTGAAACAGACCGGCAGAAACTCTTGAGAATGGGAGCAAACTACATCCTCCAAAAACCATTTGTTTCATCTCAGCTGTCCGATGCTCTGCAGAAAGTCCTTGGGTAAACACTTTAATTTTATTAACGAATGTTTTCGATATATTTTATACCAAACAAGCACTTCGTTACCTAAACACTTTTATAAAAGCAGCATTAAAAATTATGAATAGTAGCAGTTACGAATACAATGAAATCATGCGCGAGATTTATCACAAAACAAAAATCGCTCGCAAACCCATTTGTGGGATCGTCTCTGGATACCACGATCTTTCCTATATCCTTGTGGTTCCGGCCCATGATAATCCTTCACATACCATTGAGGTAACCGGAAAGATCAATGTGTCACCGAAATTTATCATTTCAGCAGAATCACTGAATGAGACGTACGGTGATGTATTTGATCCAACAACGTTTGATGAAAATATTGAAGGACGGTTATTTTCTTTCACATATACCCGCAAGAAGAATATCAATATCAAAAGTGAGCACTTCCAAATTGAACGGTATGAAGAATTACCGCAAGAGCATTTTAATCGCGTGGAAGATTCTCTGGCCATGAAAGAAGATACACATACAGGGTTAATCACCGGTCCGGATTACAACTATTATCCGGTTTCTATCGATAAATTTATCTCTGAAATTCTTGACCGGGAATTCAGAGTGTAATTCAACAACGGCTTAGTTGGGAAAGACTCAATGTTTAAAAAACCTCAGAACAGTACCCCCGGGGGGTTGAAACGGAGTAGTGAAAACCCGTTCAAAAAAATGGAGTGTGATAGTACCGATAAAAAAAGCATCCCGACTAAAAGCGTCTCATCAAAACCGATGACATTATCCCAGTTCATCTTAAGCAATCATAAGAAAGTTCACTCCTCATCCGCTCAAAAGAAGCATTCTCTTACAAATAAATCGATACGTCAGCCACTCAGTGAAAAAAGTGCACGATTAATAGCACTAGCTCTTAAGAGCATGTTAGATGCTTAATTTTGAACTGTTATTGAGCAGCAATTACCAGGGTAGTATCTAAATAGTGAATCTGTGCAGCCTCCATGAGTTCACTAATATGTTCATTGAAAACTTTACTCTGTTTTTTCAATTCTAGATTGCTCTTTATTCTCTCCTGTACCTCTTCAAACGGTACTATTCCACCGGATATTTGCGCTGTTTTTTTAAACAGATATATGGCTTGCCCGGCAACAATCGCATCAGTCACTCCTCCCACCTCCAGAGGTAGAACTTTCTCCTCAAGATCACCTCTCAGCTCACCAAGTCTGAACAATCCCATATCAGACTTCTCAGGCACCGAAGAGAACTTTTGGGCAAGTTCTTCGAATTGCACACCTTTTTTCACTTTTTCCAAGACCAACTCAGCCCTTTGCATGGCCTCTTTTTGAGTGATAGTATCATCATCCTTATAGCCTTCGATAACAATCTGACTCAATCTAAAACTCGGTTTTTCTCTGTACTCTTCACGGTTTTCTTCATAGAACGCTCTTACTTGCTCCTGGGACACAGAGTCGGTTTTGGATAATACCTCCTTCATGTGCAGTTCCACCATCAGGCTTTTTTCAATCTGTGAGTAGAGACTTTCAATTGTCTCACCCATTTCACCTAGTTTCTGTTGAAAATCCTGCTTTGTGCTGAATTGAGAAGACATTTGTGCCATAATTTTCCCAACCATCGCAGAGTCCACCGCAACGTTATTTTTAGTGGCCTCCTCAATCATCAATATATTTGCAATAGTCTGTTGAGCGGCATTTTTTCGTAATTGCCCAAATTCATCAAATAACGAACTGGGGAAATGTTTTGCCATATCCTGTCGTAACATCTCAGCTGCCAAATCGATCTCTTGACTGGTAATTTCACGGCCATTTACTAGTATTGCCACCTCAGAAGCGACATCTTCTTTTGCGCAAAACAGAAAAGCAGCCAGACACAAAGCAACTACAAAGAGCAATTTGATTTTCATACTATTCCTATAATGAAAATGAGTTGATATGAAGCAATGCAATATCGGAATAAACTATAATAATATGCGGGTGAGCAGTGTC
The DNA here is from genome assembly GCA_007115975.1 of Chitinispirillum sp. Classification (GTDB taxonomy): domain Bacteria; phylum Fibrobacterota; class Chitinivibrionia; order Chitinivibrionales; family Chitinispirillaceae; genus Chitinispirillum. The sequence continues at coordinate 23,317 of SKJJ01000221.1, read as the reverse complement.
GTTCAACGCTTAGAGATTTTTTCATCATCCTCGATTTGATCGGGTTTTATCCAGCCCTTTCTTTTTGCAACTTTCAAAAATGCCTGCACGATATCCGGATCGAACTGCTTGTCGCAACCTTCCTGAAGGCGTTTGACGGCTTCTTCTTCACCGAGGCTGTCTCTGTAGGGTCTGTTTGAGGTCATTGCCTCATAGGCATCTGCAATGTGGAGAATGCGTGCACCCATCGGTATCTGCTCACCCTTGAGACCTTCGGGGTATCCTGCACCGTTGTAATGTTCGTGATGATAGAGGATAAGGTTGTGCAAATCACTGAGAAAAGGGACATCTTTAACAATATTGGCACCAAGAGCGCTATGAGTTTTCATCACTCCGTTAAACTCATCATAGGTTAGGGGGCCGGGCTTGTTGAGGATATAGCCGGGTATACCGATTTTTCCTATATCATGCAAAAGACCGGCATCCCTGATAATACCGATTGTCTTTTCCTCAATACACATCTCACGGGCGATCTCTTCGGCAATATTCATGACATTTTCAGAGTGACCATGAGTATAGGTATCTTTTGCATCAACAGCAATAGCCAGTGCTTTAATGGTGCGGATGTAGTTTTCCTTGACATCAGTATAAAGCTTGGAATTGGTTAACGCAATGCGGGTCTGACTCACCAGGCTTGAAAGCAGGGTGACTTTTTCAGCTGAATTTTCCGGCTCAACGGAAGCGCCAAAGTAAATGGCACCAAAAGTATAATCTTCCCAACTGACGGGGATAATGTGCTCAAAGGCAAAGGGACAGGAGATTTCGGACAGATCTTTTTCTGAGAAGGTAAGCTGACGCAGGGTTGTTTTTTTAAGTTGCGCTTTGACGTTAGAATTTTTATTGTAGTCATCGATTATCCGGCTTAACAACTCCTGTTTTTCTGTATCCTCAAGATCCCCTCTGCTCCAGTGCAGAAATTCATAACTACGTTTCTGCATTATTAAAAAGCCAATAAAATCGATTGCAAAATGTTTTCGTACCGTTTCAAACAGACATTTGACAACATCGTATTTATCAACCAATCCCATGAGCTGTTCAGAATAACTGCTCACCAGAGACAGTTCACTGAGCTTCTGATTTATTGACGAATAAAGAAAGGCATTATTGATAGCAACACTGGCCTGTGAAGCCAGTACGTCAACAATGTTCAAATCAACAGCAGTGAATGGCTCTGTGTTTTGCTCTCTATTGAGATTAACGACACCAATCACCTCCTGGCCGACTTTAAGCGGCACAGAGATAGCAGATCCGATATTCCTTCTCTCTAGAGCCACCGTATCATTGAGCGTGGTTGATTCTCCGCCAATAAGTATTGGTGCACCACTCTTAAAGACATATTTCGATATGGCCCATTCATTTCTGTTTTTCACCGACGAGCGGATTTCCCCTGTCTTTATTCCTTTTTGACGGACAATAACCAGGTCATCCGTCTCTTTTTCATAGAGTTGAATCGAACCACTTTCCGCTTTAGCCGTCTCCAGACAATAATCAAACGTTATGTCGAGAAGTTCTTCGATGTTATGGGTGGTAGTTAACTTACCGGTTATACCATGTAACGATGCCAGTTCGGTGAGCACGTAATTTTCACGTATCAATCTTGTTGCATTGAGTGCCTGTTCAATTTTTTGTTGAAGCATTTCAAACTGGTATGGCTTGATCAAATAGTCATATGCGCCACTCTGAATGGCTTTAATAGCAGAGGTTATATCAGGGCGACCGGTTGCAAGGATAACTGGGATGGTGTTGTTTTTCGCTTTTAGTATTTCAAGAAACTCTATGCCATCCATCGAAGGCATATAAAGATCTGCAATAATGCACTGTGGGCAAGTGTTCTCAAGAATTTCCAATGCCTCATTGCCGTCATTTGCAAGTACCGGTTTAAAACCGACTTTGCTCAAATAGGTTCCAACAGCATTACAAAGCAACTGATCATCATCAACGATTAAAATTACCTGCTCATCGTGGTGGTTCATTTATCTTTTCTCACTGTAATGACCGTTTTGCTCAACCCGAACAAAACCGATTTTTCCTGGTTAAAATAGCTAAACAATAAAATATAGTATAAAGTCAGTGCCAATCATATGTTACGCTAATTTTCCATGTTCCCGCAAGTTGATGAGTGATATAGGTGAAATCGGTTGATACCGTATTATCAAAAAAGCTCAGTCCTGCCCCCATACTGAAATCCCCCTTATCGAGCCCACCTCTTAAAGCTAATGTATTTAACACCTTATACTCAAGACCGATTTTACCATTTCTGAAAATTGCAAACGGTTGCTGCCTGAATGATATCTGCTCCGGGTCATCCTCCTCGTCACTCCCTGTCTGATTAATCCCCTCATTAGAAAGCAGGTCCGGTGATGTAAATGCAAAAAGGACTTCTCCTGGCAGTGGAACATCCCAATCAAACTGAAACGCCATACTGAATCGCAGGTGTGGTAAAGAGTACTCCTTGTAATAGGAGCTCCAGTGGTGGTAACTTCCGGTGATATTCTCCACCATGAGTCCTGCAGATACATAAAGATTTTCAAGTGCCCCCAACTCCCCTACTGCATGATCGGCGACAACCCCACCATCGATTCCGATTCCGTAACCGGTCCACTTGTGCAATCGTCTTCTGCGAGCATTGAAAGCGGCACCATAGTAGATATCGGTTTTCCCGATGTTGAGTTTATACCCATAACCGACTCTAATCCAGACATCAGAGGAGCTGAAAAGCTCAAGATCATCTATAACAATATGTTCAGTGTCAAGGTGGCGGGTGTATTCTATTCCCGGTATGTGAAGGTAGGCCATAGAAACACCTACACCTGCATTTGAATTAACCGCAGTGGTATAGTGAAGCATAGAGGCACTGAAGAGGGACTTATACAGATCTGCGTAGGTAACAGAGAGTCCCCTTGCACCTGTTCTGGCAAGATTACCAGGATTATAGAGAAGGGGTCCGGTATGACTTACTGCCAGATCGGCCCCACTGAGAGCTGCCGAACGGGCGGTAAAAAACAGCTCCCCAACCATATCTGCATATTCGCCTCTGTTCCACTCAGCCCAACAGGTGAAAGCCACACCCATCAGCAGAAAAACCAAACATTTACTTTTTTTAGATGCGTATGCTCTCAATGATCCGTATCCCTGGTTTTTCAATGATAACCGGCTCTTTAACTAAATTAAATTAATGCCATGTTTTAATATAAACAAATTGTTGAAGATCAAAGTGGTAATTACATTTGCCTCTCTGTTTTTTTGAATTATTTTTAACCTTGACAGCTCGAGGCACTTTCCGGGTTCGGCATTTCTTATTTTATTCAAAATCGTACAAGTCTCACATCTCATCAGTTTATACACAGGACCCGATTTGACAGTTTTTACCAAAATTATTGACCTGTTCTTTCTGCTCAGAATACCACTTTTAGCTCCGGTGTGGACTATCGCAATCCTGGGCTGGATAACCGGTACAGAAACCGCTTCGCTTAATGCCACACTGTTATCTCCGTTTGCACCCGCATTCGCCCCCCTTTTCAAGGCACTTGGTGTATTTTCGCTAACGGTTGCATCCATTTATGTGGTCAATCAAATTATGGATATCGAAAGCGACCGAATTAACCGCAAACTGTTCTTGCTCCCCCAAAGACTAATTTCAGTTCCTACGGCATGGGTTTTGGCACTGCTATGCAGTTCAAGCGGGATTTTCTTCGCCTATTTAATAAGTGTAGAGATGATGATCCTTAACTTTGCAGCTCTGATACTGGGAATCCTTTACAACCTCCCTCCCATTAATCTTAAAAACAGAGCCATTGGCGGTGTAACAGCCAATGCACTGGGCCATGGAATACTTACATTCCTTGTAGGATGGTTGGTCTCAAAGGGGGGTACCATTTCAGCTGATCAGTTTTCTCCCGGCCTTATCTCTTCACTTGCACCGGCTTTTGCAAATGGCGCTGTTTTCCTTGCCACAACCATTCCCGATGCCCAGGGGGATCTGAAAACCGGAAAAAAAACGTTCTGTGTTGTCTATGGAAAAAAAATAACCGCTCTTACTGCTACCGGGATGTGTATATTGGCCCTGTTTTCCTCATTTTTCATGGAGAATAACAGGTGGGTTATGGCTATCCCCTCAGCTATCAGCCTGCTCTTTTTTGTAAATTTTGCTATTTCAACCCGTAAAGAGTCCGCCTACACATCCTTTAAATGGCCGGTATTTCTTTTAAGTATCTTCGTAGCTGTATTTGTCCCTGTTTACGGGGGTGTAATAATCCTGACATTCTTTATTAGCCGTTTTTATTACAAATGGCGCTTTGATATAGAATACCCCACATTCAAATCAAAATGAACTCATCACTGATTAAAATACTGGATCTGATTTTCCTGACAAGACCGGTCATTCTTATCCCCGTATGGGGTTTTTGCATATTTGGAATGTACTCCTTTAAAAGCCAGTACCTGATTGAAATCAGCTCTGCTCAGGCTCTCCTGACGCTCCTGTTCTCACTCTCAGTGGCATCAGTCTACGTCATCAATCAAATAGCGGATATTGATGTTGACAGAGAAAATGAAGGCTTTGCGCTCCTTGTCAGAGGAACGATCTCCTTGAATTCAGCTTACGGGTTATGTCTGATTTTGGCTTCTGTTTCTGTTATCACTCCCCTGCTTATTAACCAGTACGAATTAAGTGCGCTGTCTGCTTTGTCGATTATTCTTGGCTATTTTTACAGCTGCAAACCATCCCGTTTTTCAGGCAGGCCCTTTCTTGATTTTTTCTCAAATGCCTTTGGCTATGGTATTATAGCATTTGCTGCAGGATGGCATATTGCCGGGGGGGAACTTCTTTCAAGAGATCTTGCGGCAAGTGCCCTGCCCTACTTCCTGCTCATGTGTGCCGGATCCATAAGCTCCACTCTTCCAGACATACCTGGTGATCAGGAAAACGGAAAAATAACCACAGCCGTCTACATCGGTAAGAAAAATGCCCATCTACTCGCTCTGTTTTTCCTTTTATTTGCAGCAGCCTACTCTTTGAATCACCACGAGTATCTGCCGTTTTTCTGTGCAACAATTTCATTACCGATCTACTTTTTGTATCTGGTTTTTCCTGTAAAAACAGTGATGGAATTGACTTACAAGGCTGGTGGAACGATCTGTATGATCGCTGCGGCCGTTGCTGCACCGGCATTAATCGGAGCCGCACTATTTGTTTTTTTCTCTACATGGCTGTATTTTCGTAAACGTCATGGTATTGTATACCCCTCACTTGTTCCGGTAGTAATTGATGAGTAAAATTGCGGCACTTTTCATTCTTGGCCTTATTATAAATGTATCCGCATTTGATTTCAGTCAGGAACAGTCAACCCTGATTGATGAAGTTTTAACACTTGTTTTAAACAGTGAGTTTGAAACAGCGCTTGCAATCACCGATTCAATCACTAACTGTCAGCCCGAAAACATTCTTACCCCGGTTTTGCACTTTACTGCACTTGGAATGAGAGACCTGGACTATAATATCAGTGTTGACTCATTACTGTTTCTATCCTCCTTTAAAAGGGCAGAACAAGCTATAACGCAAAGTGAAAGAGAAAACGGTGTCACCCCCCTCTCCCAAACACTGCTAGGGTTTACCCTTTCAATGCACGCATCTTACTATTTACGAAACAGATCATACTGGGCGGCATACGGGACTGGAATGAGTGCAATCAGGACTCTTCAGAATGCCCGGGAGATGGATCCGTCCAATACAGAAGTCAATTTTTTTCTTGGGCTGTATGATTACGGCAGGGCAGAATTACGACGAAGGTTCTGGTGGGTACTGTTCTGGTATCCCGGTAATAAAGAGAGCGGCATTAGGCAGCTAGAACTATGTTCTGAAAATGCGACTCTTACCAGATATGCTGCGATGCTTTCGCTTTCAGATGTCTATCTTCAGGAAGATGAACCAGAAAAATCCCTTGAAATAATCAGGCAGTTGGAGAGTATTTTTCCGCAAAGCAGATTTGTATTATGGAGCAGAGCCAAATATTACGAGGCACGCGAACTTTATACTGAGGCTGCCAAAGTGTTTGAATACCTGGCCCAATCGTACGAATCCAGTGAGCACGGTAAATATAACGCAACTGTTACCCGCAACAAACAGGCTCATATGCTTGCCGAATCAGGCAAGCTCTCTGAGGCAGCACTGATATGCCAACTGATCCTTGACCAACAACCCTGTGATGCAACCAAACCCCTTTTTCGTGATACAGAACGACTTTTAAGGAGAGTAAATGGAACTTAAGATAAAAGATGAATGCGACCAATGCGGTACCTGCATAAGTGTTTGTGGCGCCGATGCTCTGCACATTTCCGACAAGCTCCTTTGGGCAAAAGACAGATGTATCTGTTGCCTTAAGTGCCTAAACATCTGCCCTTTTGGTGCAATAGAACAGCAATAGAAGAGTAATTAACCAAGTATTAATGAAAACAAAAGGCTGAATTATTTATGGAAACTTTTGATATTGCAGTTGCAGGAGCTGGCCCGGCGGGGAGCATGGCTGCCTACAGTGCTTCACGCCGTGGGAAAAAGGTTTGCCTTCTTGAGCGCAAAATCACTCCCGGGGTTCCCTATAGATGCGGTGAGGGGATAGGGAAAAAGGGGCTGATTCTCAGTGTGAAACCCAAACAAGAGTGGCTCAAAAACGGTATTTCCTCTGCGTCAATGATCTCTCCGGCTGGTATCCGTGTTGATATTGGCAATGTTGAAACCAGCTACATCCTTGACAGAGAAGTTATGGACAACGATTTGGTAGAACTTGCCATCAACGCCGGAACAGACTTCCGCAAAAACTTTCCGGTCATTTCCATTGAACGTAATGAGAAGGGAAACTATCTCTTAAAAAGCCCCTCAGAAACGATTCAAGCTTCCTGTGTGATTATTGCTGATGGTGTAGAAAGTAGATTAGCACGCAATCTGGGGTGGAAAACAACTCTTGAGACCCAAGACATTGAGACCTGTGCTTTTGCACGAGTGTACTCGCCTGAAATTGAAAATTCACGTTGCCTGTTTTACATGGGAAAAGACATTGCTCCCGGTGGCTATGCCTGGATCTTCCCACGGGCACAGGGAGAAGCAAATGTGGGCCTTGGGATATCCGGAACATACAGCAGGGCTGGGAAACCCTATAAATTGTTATTGCACTTTATTAAAAAACATATTCCAAATGCACGTATCGAAGGTCTTCACTGTGGCGGTGTTCCCGTTACCAAGTGGTTGCGCCCGCTTGTAAAAGATGGTGCCATGCTGGTGGGTGACGCCGCACGCCAGGTTAACTGTCTCAACGGTGCAGGAATAGCCTACAGCCTCTATGCTGGAAAACTAGCTGGCAAAACTGCTGCAGAGGCGATATCAGGTGGTACTGTTAACTACTCTCATCTCAAACAGTATCAAAAACAGTGGAAAAAGCGTTTTGGCAAACAGCAGGACCACTCCTATTCCCTAAAACAGTTTATCCAGTGTATGGATGACCCCTTCCTTGACAAGATCGCATTATCACTTGCAAACGAAAACCCCAAAAACATCAACTATTTGCGCGTTTTCACCAAGACATTTGCCAAACACCCTCTATTACTATTGAAAGTTATTAAACTGTTTGGATAGGAGATGACAAGGATTCAATAGTCGGATAATTATTTTCTAAATTCATTATTGACCATAAGGTGTAATGATTATATACTGAAAAAAAACGGGGTGTTTTTAATGAATATTCTACAGCGTCTTTCAGAAATACACGAACTGCCAACCCTGCCAGAAGTGGTGCTTCGCATTCAGGCTATGGTTAACAGTGATGAAGGAGACGCCAAGATGCTTTCGCGCATTATTGAGCAGGATCCGGCAGTTGCAAGTAAGATCCTAAAAATAGCGAACTCATCATTTTACAGCTCCTCGCAAAGAATAACATCCATCACACGTGCTATCACCAGGATTGGTTTCAATGAAGTCGGGCATATTGCACTTGCCATTTCTCTGATAAAAAAGTTCTCGGGAAAATCAGATATCCTTGACTATAAACAGTTCTGGCGCCACGCTCTGACCGGGGCATTTCTTACGAGTATGGTTGCCAAAACAAGTAAGGTTGCCTTTTCTGATGCCGAACGGCAGGCGCTCTTTTTGTCCGGGCTACTGCATGATATCGGCATTCTTATCTATGACCAGTTCTTTCATGAAGAGTTTGAAAGAATCATTCAATATGCATACAGTAAAAACATGACCTATCTTGAAGCAGAACAAAATGTAACACCGAGTGCAACGCATGCTGCACTCGGTGCGGCACTTCTTGAATTGTGGAAAACTGATTTTTTGGTCACCAGTGGAGTACGCTTTCATCACACTCCCCAAAAAGCTCCTGTAAATCACCGAGCAGTTGTCAGTGCTGCATATTTTTCAGAATACATTCTTTGCACCTCTGGTTTAGAGTGTTTTGAGGGCTTTATAAGCAATGGAGATAAGGATATTTTGCACTATCTGCAAATTACTCCAAGCACTCTTTCTGATTACATAAAACAGGCCGAGTATGAGGTGGAGCGATCAGATCTGATACTGGCAATGAATTCAACCGACGACATACTGCAGCTTAGAGCTATATAATATTAACTTGACATCAGGAGGAAATCTATCGTGAAAGTAGAGTATATAAACCCTTTTATCAGTTCTACCGTGACCTGTTTCAAAACCATGATTTTTACCGACATTACACCAGGAAACCCCCACCTGAAAAAAGAGCCGATAACCAAATATGATATTTCCGGTGTAATAGGACTTTCCGGAGATGCGCAGGGCGCAATTTCACTCTGTTTCCCACTAAAAGTAGCTCTCTCAGCAGTATCTGCCATGATTGGATTAGAGATAAAAGAGCCGGGCCCCGACCTTTCCGATGCAATCGGTGAGATCGCAAACATCATTGCCGGTTATGCCAAACGTGATCTCAAAGGATTAAACTTGTCAATTTCACTTCCAAACATTATAATTGGTAACCACGTCCTTACTGGTCAAAGCGGTGCTCAGACAATAATCGTGCCCTTTACCAGCGCCTTTGGACCTTTTACAATGGAAGTTTCTCTGAAAACAAAATAATAAGGGGTAATACCATGAAAGTACTACTTGTTGATGATTCTGTAACGATGCGAAGGATTCAAAAAACGCAGATCACCTCTTTGGGTATCACGGATATAATCGAGGCCGGAGACGGAGAAGATGCACTTGGAAAGCTCCAAAGCAATATGCCCATAGATCTTGTTCTTCTGGACTGGAATATGCCGGTGATGGACGGTTTGACTTTTCTGAAAAAGGTGCGCCAGGACCCTGCTTACAAAGGGGTTAAAATTATAATGTGCACTTCTGAATCTGAAAAATCAAGAGTTGTGGAAGCCCTTAAAAGCGGTGCTAACAACTACATTGTCAAACCGTTTACCCCGGATGCGCTAAAGGAAAAAATTGGAATATAAACACCTTTAACCACTAAAAACTGGCGGGGTACGAAACTTATTTTATTGAAAAAAGGGTTCATCCATCAACAGGGTACCTCTTTGATAAGAGAAAACTCCCAGCTTTTGGGCAAGTTGTTTAAGGACTTTCAGTGAAGACACTGCTGGGATGTGGCTCATATCAACCCCGCTGTCTTCACTGCTCTCCGGAGGTCTTGCAAAAACCTGCTCCCAAAGAGTTTTTTTACGGGGAAACATCTTGATTTGTACAGGTCTCTCAGCAGCAACACCCAAGTACTCTTTGGCAATTTCGATTGCTAATGACAGTCCGCCTGTGGAGTCGATCAATCCCAGCTCAAGAGCTTCTGATCCGGTGTAAATCCTCCCCTTTGCGATTTGCTCTACCGTTTGCTTCTCCAGACTCCTCCCTTGGACGACCTTATTTATAAAATCATTATAGATTGTATCAAGCCAGCTCTGAATAAATTCCCAATGCTCGTCGCTATAGTCATGAAGTGTCGACCATAGTGCAGCATTGGGATCGGTCGCTACATCATCAAAAGTGATACCAACCGTACTAAAGGGCCCCCGAAGGTCAAACTTGCCCCCCACTACACCAATTGAGCCGGTGATCGTAGAAGGTTGAGCGACTATTTGATTTGCGTTCATTGCAATAAAGTACCCGCCGGAACCAGCCACCGCCCCCATTGAAGCGATAACAGGTACCCCTGACTTTTGAGCATTTGCAACTTCTCTCCATATGATATCTGAGCCCACATAGGAGCCACCAGGACTGTTGATGCGCAAAATTATAGCCTCTGTCTGTTTATCCCGTACTGCAGCCCTGATCGCAGCAGACACCGTCTGTGCCCCAACCACACTCTCGCCACTCAGAGGATTAAATCTGCTTGGGCCCCTGACGATATTGCCCTGAGCATAAATAAGAGCAACCGCAGGTCCCCTTCTTGCCCCTGGGCGCAGTCTTTCTATGTATCTGTTTATATAAAGGAACTTGCTGTCCTTAGCCACCTTTTCTGAAATGAGATTGTACACTTGGTCCCTGTAGCGTAATCCATCCACAAGCCCAACGTCGAGGGCTTGTTGTGCACTAAATGGCCCGTCTGAAACCAATTTTCGTAATTGTTGGAGAGAGATATTCCTTAGCACCGAAATATCTTCAACCATAGTGCTGAGAACTGAATTAATTATTGCCTGATTGGCATCCCTGTGTTCATCGGTAAATTCGGTTTCAGTAAATAAGTTTCGTGCCGTTTTGTATTCCTTTCTTGCCCCCAGAAGAGGTTGGATATCGAGTTTTTCCAATAGATCTTTAAAAAATGGTGACTGGGAGAGCAGGCCGGTAAGCCCCAGGTCTCCTGAGGGCTGAAGGTAGACAGAATCAAAAAATGAAGCCAGATAGTAGCAGCTGTTTCCGGATTGCACTTCGCCAAATGTTTCTGCAAAGGCAATAGCCGGCTTACCAGATTCACTGAACATCTTTATTGCCTGTCCAATTTCCTGGACATCTGCATAGGAAAAAGGAGCCCCATCAATACGTGCAATCAAACCCTTAACTCTGTTGTCGGTGGCAGCAAATTCAAGTGCACTCACCACATCCCGCATTACCAGAACCTCTTCTCTTCCCATACGCCCCAAAAAGCCAAAAGGTGTCTGTTCCACCAATCCTTTACCAAAATCAATCTCTAGTATTGTCTTTGATGGAATGGTGGCACGAGTGACCCGAGTGTAGACCCCCATGACAATCAGTATCAGCAGTACTACAGCTGTAATGCCACCTATTATCGAAAGTATTCTGGTCATCACCCCCATGTTTCTCCCCTTATGGTGTAGTGATTGTAACCTTTAACGGAGTGCTTTGCCGTATCACCGTTAAAGCAAAAAGCACCGTCTGAATTTTTTTTGCAAATCACATGCCAAGGAAGGTCCCTGGCCCTCTTTCCACTCGGCCGCGCGGTCGGAATCGGAATCGGGATCGGTTTTTGAATTTAACGGGTAATAGAGCTGTTGGGAAATTGTGGGGTGGAGAGGGAACGATTGCGAGGCCGAGGCCGACCGCGACGCCGGGGGGAAGAGGGGGAAACACACTCACCCCACTCCCTGCTCGGCCGCGCGGTTGGAATCGGAATCGGGATCGGTTTTTGAATTTTAACGGGTAATAGAGCTGTTGGGAAATTGTGGGGTGGAAGGGAACGATTGCGAGGCCGAGGCCGACCGCGACGCCGGGGGGAAGAGGAGAACTACCGGTGCAGTTGACACCCATTGCAATCAAATCACCTTCTCTAACTGCACTTTTGATTCTTTATCCAGCTCGGAAAATGATGGTATCAAATAGAGATTACCCAGTACATCATTTATCAGCATCCCATCCTTATGTACGGTCTTGATGTCCATATAAGGATTTTTAATAACAAAGCTTCTGATCCCACAATCGGTATCCACCCTGAAGTACCGGTTACCAATATATACATCGGTTCGAATGATTTTATTTATCCTTGGTCTGAAGTACCTGACAGAGAGCTCTTCTAACGCGATTTTTCTCGACTCTTCATCAAGCACATGCACCCCCTCAAGAAAAGCAACCTCTTCATTGCCGCAAAAAACAGAGAGCTCCGAACCGATGGCGCTTGACGGCCTAGCCCAGACCAGACTTGCCTCCATCTCAGCCCTGTTATTGATATGTGCATACAACTGATCGTTTTTCTTGCTCAAACGCAGTAAAGCCACTCTTTTACCCTCCCCATACAACCGATTGTAATGTGTTGATTTTTGAATAGGAGTTGGCCATGGTTGCGTAAGCTCCTCCCTTTTTCATAAGCTGATCATGAGTGCCCATCTCTACAATTACCCCATTGTCCACAACCACCAATCGGTCAGCATTTCTCAGCGTAGAGAGACGATGGGCAATCGCAATGGTTGTGCGCCCCTTAACCAGATCCGATATCGCCTTTTGTATATGCATTTCAGTTGTTGCATCCACCGCAGAAGTCGCTTCATCAAGTACCAAGACCGGTGGGTTGTGAAGGATCGCTCTGGCTATGGCTAATCGCTGTTTCTCTCCTCCGGACAGCGACCCTGAACCATTACCAATAACAGTATCGTACCCATCCGGTTTTCGCATTATGAATTCATGCGCATGGGCAGCCCTTGCAGCATTTACAATTTCATTGAAAGAGGTGTTTTGCAGTCCGTAGGCGATGTTGTCCGCTATGGTTGCATTAAAAAGAAACGGCTCCTGGAGCACTACCCCCATGCTCTTTCTGAGCTGTTCAAGCTTGATCTTTTCAACCGGCACCCCATCCAGCAGTACCTGCCCGGAATCAGGCTCAAAAAAGCGGCTGAGAAGATTTATTATCGTACTCTTACCAGCCCCCGATTTTCCCACAAGCCCGATAACCTCTCCGGGTTTGATATCAAGACTGATACCTTTTATTACCTCTTTGCCTGTTTCGTAGCTGAAGTGGACATCCCTGAACTCTATATGCCCATTGATTCTTGGCAGTTCAACAGCATCGGGCTGATCGTGCGACTCAGAATTGGAGTCGATAATCTCAAAAATCCTCTCAGCACCTGAAAAAGCGTGGGTCATCCAGTTGAGGATCACCGAAAAGTACTGAAGAGGCCCGTAAAAAAGCCATATATACCCTACAAATGCCAATAGATCACCAAGAGTCATTCTGTGCTCTTCACCTACTATCATATGAACGGCAAAAAACCAGACCAGTGAAACCCCCAGCGCCATCACTGCGTACATAAATTCGTTGAACGTGCCAAAAATCCTGAATGTTTTCTTCTCCGTTGATGCAAGACGGTCATTAACGGAATTAAACATTGCTATGCGCCGTTTCTCCTGAGAGAAAGCCTTAATAACCTTTAATCCATAGAAAGACTCATTGAGAACCGAGTGCATATGGCCAATAACACTACCCTGACGCAAAAACAGCGGGTGCAGTTTTTTCCAAAACCAGCCTGAACCAATCACAAGAAGCGGTACTGGGATGAAAATAAACAGGGCAAGCATCCAGTTGATGCTTATGAGAATAGCGGCAACCACGAAAAAGGAGATAGTGTTTATGAGAAGATAGGGCACCCCTTCAACAAGAAACTGTAACAACTCCCCCGTATCATGCATAACCCTTCCAACAATCTCACCTGGTTCTCTTTTAGTGAAGAAGTTGAGTTTAAGGTACTGAAGGACAGTGTGCAGACGGGCTCTGAGGTCACTAACAATCCTGGCACTTATCCCCGAGGTCAGATAGATATTTAAGATTCGCATAAAAAAGTAGAGCACCCCCGACACAATCATCATGCCGGTGTACAGATAGAGTCTGCTTGTATTACCCCCCTCTATCACCTCATCCACGATTTTTTTGGTTATGTAAGGTGGCATGACCTGAAAAGCTACTCCAAGAGCAGTGACAATCATTAACGATATAAGACGCCCCTTGTAGGGATAGGACAGCGCCAGAATTCTTGAGAAGACCTTGAGCTTTGGCACACATCGGGGGCAATTACCCTGGGGATCGGGCAGAGGAGAATTACACTTTTGACAAAAGGAATCAAACTGCTCTTCGGGAGGTGCAGATGCATTTCCGGCTATATAGTCCATTATAAAGCGGGCGGTATCGGTGAAATGAAGTACCTTATGGTTTGAATAGTATATGAGGTGACGGGTTCCATCTTTTAACACCGCAGAGAGCCTTCCCCCTCCTACCAGCTCTTCATTTTTCAGATTTCCAATCTCATCCAGTCGGTACTCCTCCAGAATTGCTCCATCGCAAACGGTAAGCAGTGTTTTATCAGTAACCACAAGAAAAGATGACCCGAATTTCCGTGAAGAGGTCAGATCACTTGTCTGATAGCAGATAGTTTTTCGGTCTGCAATCACCGCTCTGAGACCAGCCGGGAGGTTTTTCTTTTTTATATACGAATTTGAACGAACCATAAAATCAGTTAACTCCTGAAGGTGAGTTGTTGCTTTTTAAGAAAGAATCAATTATTCGCTCGGGAAAAGGAAAAATTAAAACAAACAAATTTTTGTTGATCACAAGAGATGTAGTATTTTGATAATAAAGAATGGAACCCTTCAGATATGTGGGGGGATACTATCATCTCAATCTGTAAGTTATAACTATTATGAAGAAAACACGAAAAACCATATGCCTGCTTGTAGAGGGTCTTGATGGTATGTACTATGCCAGCATCTGGCCTGGAATTACGGAAACCGTAAAAAAATATGGCTGTAACCTTATTTGCTACGGTGGTGGGACATTGAAAAAATCTCCATGGAACGCTTACGAATATCAGTCCAACGTTATATATGACCACTTTAAAAGAGAGAATATAGACGGATTGATTATTTCCGGTTCCCTGAAAAACTACATCTCTGACAGAGAGTTTGCCCTTTTCCTTGAACGTTTCCAGGGGTTACCCGTTGTTACCCTTACTCCAACCCTCGATACAATCCCTTCTATTCTTATTGATAACCGTTCAGGGATGAGGAGTGTCATCACCCACCTTATTGAAGAGCACGGACACAAACGATTTGTATTTATAGGGGGGCCAAAAGGCAATCTGGACGCATCACAAAGAGAAGAGTTCTTTCTGTCGATAATGAGAGAGTACGGTCTTGAAAACGGAGAAGAGCGGATAATCAGAGCGGATTTCAGCAATGATGGCGGGTACCGTGCAGCACTGCAGTTTCTGCAAAAGGAGATTCAATTCGATGCTGTCATAGGGGTAAATGATGATTCTGCACTTGGCGCAATAGACGCGTTTCAGGAAAAAGGTCTCAGAGTTCCCGAAGATATCGCAATTGTCGGGTTCGATGGCATAGAAAAGGGAGAACTGTCAACCCCTACCCTTACCTCTGTTAAACAGCCATTCTACGAAATCGGACAGTTATCGGTTGACATTTTGCTTGATCTTATTGATGGCAAAGAAGTCCCGATGCGAACGGTGATCGATGCCCCTATAATCATCAGACAATCATGCGGATGTTTCATAAATCCTCAGCAAGCCATCAATATAGGATCCATACCCGCCGACATATTCGACATCGAGAGCGGACAGGATTATACACGGCTGCGAAATCATGTTGTTGAATCGATTATTGCATTTGATCCTTCAGCCACCGATAAAATTGAAAAAGAAGAGATCAGGGATCTGGTCAAAACCTTTATCGATGAGATTAAAGGGGGTAAAACAGGAGTGTTTCTCCCCTGCCTTAACAGGATAACGAGGGTGATTTTACTTAAAGGCGAAGATGCCCTTCACTGGCAGAATCTGCTTATAGTCCTAAGGAAATTCGCCAACAAACTCACCGGCTCTGAATTGACTGTTGCAGATACGATTCTTCACAGTGCCTATAATCTTTTAAGTGAAGCTGCGGTGCGAATCCAGGCTCACAAGCGTCTGATTGAAGAGCAACAGGCTGCATCAATGCGCCTTACAGGGCAGTCGATCGCAAATACATTTGACATCCCCTCTCTTACCCAGGCTATCGAGAGGGAGTTTCCAAAAATCGGTATCGATGAGTTTTATTTATCAATTTACAAAAACAAAACATATGACACCGCTGAACTCATCTTCAACCTCAAAAACGGCAAAAAAAACATTCTGCCCGATGATAAGGTGTTTTCCTGCAATGAACTGACCCCTGAAGGTTTCGGTTTTGCAAACCAACCCTGGCAGTTTATTGTACAACCACTCTACTTTAAGGATGAACAGCTTGGGTTTGCACTTTACAAACCGGGCAATGCAAAACAGGACGTCTTCTCTGTGCTCAGCCAGCATCTTTGCGGTGCTCTGCAGGGATCCTTTTTAATGCAGAGAATTAAAGAACAGACATTAACACTTGAAAATACCAACAAGCAGCTCAACAAGCTCAGGGAACAGGAAAAAGCCTATCTGGACGCAATCAAGCGCGAACTGAATCTTGGAAGAACCATTCAGGCATCGTTTCTGCCCGACACTCTTCCGGTTTTAAACGGATGGTCCTCAGACTTTCTTTTCCTTCCCGCACGGGAGGTGTCGGGAGATTTCTACGATGCCTTCACACTCCCCGACGGGAGGATAGTGTTCCTTATCGCCGATGTATCGGGAAAGGATGTGAGCGCAGCCCTGTTCATGTCACTTACAAGAACCCTTATACGGGCTTTTGCAGAACAATCGGTTGGCAACTGCACCGACCCCCTGAGTACCATTCAATTTGCCAATAACTATATCACCAACCACCACAACAGTGGTGAAGGAAGATTGATGTATGCAACTCTGTTTTTCGCTGTTGTTAACGGAGATACCGGAGAAACCACCTACATCAATGCAGGACATAATCCCCCAGCACTTATTGCTGCCGACGGCAGAATAAAGAGATGGCTCGACCGGACCGGACCGGCTGTTGGAATCACTCAGGAACTGGAATTTGGTTTTGAAACCATAACGATTAACCCCGGAGAACAGCTACTGCTCTATACCGACGGTGTTACCGAAGCCAGAAATACCGAAGGCGATTTTTTCACCAGAGAGCGACTCTCAGATCTGATCACTCTACCCTGCAACACTGCCTCCGAACAATTAAACAGGGTAAATGAGGCTCTAAAGGACTTCTGTGCCAATACCGACCCCTACGATGATATTACCATGCTGGCACTGAGAAGAGATAATTAGATCTAAATCGAGCAATACAGTTACAAATACATAAAATATTGAGTCGTCTTGTGCACTTCTTTGTCTTTTGTCAGCTAACTGTGGTGATCTGGTTTTTTTGAACAGTTAGTATTCAAGACTTAACCCGACATGAACCTATCACCATATGGACAAAAATTTAGGTGCAGGCTCTACATGAGTTAAGTTTTGTCTTGTCTGATATGCCCCGGTTTGAGACTATCAGCCAATTTACACTAGTTGTAAATCATTTCCAGATTTGCGTCATCACTATTAACGGTATAAAATAACTCGACTTTGGTACCAGCGATCTCCAGAGGATATCCAGAGCAGGTATGTTCCGCTGGCCACAGGCTTATTTGTACTTACATTAACCAAATTATTTCCCTTTACCGCGTCATATATTTGGGATAGAACAACCTTTCCTTTGAGGTCATAGACATTTACCCGAAGAGATTGCGCGTTGTTAAGATCGCATCTGAACTGTACACCGTTTTCTGTAAATCTTACCGACCGGATGTTCAAGCCAGATTGTCTCGGTGGTTTTTT
Organism: Chitinispirillum sp.; assembly: GCA_007115975.1. Taxonomy (GTDB): domain Bacteria; phylum Fibrobacterota; class Chitinivibrionia; order Chitinivibrionales; family Chitinispirillaceae; genus Chitinispirillum. Next base: position 5,599 of record SKJJ01000221.1, on the reverse strand, counting down.
ATGCTCAACAAGGGTAAAGGGTGATTCAGTGTCATTTTTGTATTTTTCATGGAGAAAACCAAGAACAAAGACCAGTGGAGCATTCCAGTTGATTGCGACTTCGTTTGAAGCGTAGCTTTCCTGCAAATCCATATAGCTTTTGGAGTAAGCTGTGTACGTATAGTTTACCATATAATCGGGATCCATGGAATCCTCCCTGCCATAGTTGGGGCCCCCTACCAGAAATCCAGGAACCGGTTTCTCATTGTTATCTGCTCCGCTGGGTCGGTGGTGAGGGAAGCGTGGAGGGTTGTGACCAAACCCGGTCACATACGATTTATTCAGTGGATTGCGGCCGAACATGTAATCCATAATTTTCATCACTTCAAAATGGAGGCTGTCGTTATCGCTAACCATTGAGGCAAAGAGGACTCCTATAGCATCGTTGAGAATCACACTGTTGCTGCCCCAATAGAAATGGGACGGAACACTGTAAGGATCTGTTCGGACCTTATTAACAACGCTTTGTGAATGAGATGTAACTGCACCTGTTGACACATTATGACCATTTGCAATGAGAGAGAAGACTGCAAGGTTTTTTACAGTTCGCCAGCTTGCAGGATAATAGTTAGCAGTGATGTTATTTATCCGAGGCAGGTAATCATCATTTCCTGTGGTTATATAGAGCTCAGCTGCTGCCCAGATAAACTCATCCTCATAACTGGAATCATCGTAGAGTCCAGACCCCACACTTACATCTGGATGGCTTACCGTTCTGTTTGAATTTGCCCAGGAGTAGGCCCGCTCAGCCCGTTCGAGGCAATCCTGTGCGTAATCTGAATCAATGTCATCATAGATACGCGCAGCCATGGCCATAACCGCTGCGAAGTTAAGGGTTGATGTGGTTGACATGCCTATCACATACCGTTGCTGGGTGTCTTCGTGAGGCATTACAAAGTCCGGCCACTCAAGCCCGGCAATCTTGAAATAAACCCCACCGCCAGGTGGCTGCATTGTCTTGAGCCAGTCGAGTTCGTACTTTACTTCGTCAAGAAGGTCGCTGATTCCGTTTCCAGATTCCGGTATATTCAAAAATCCATCGGGAACAGCATCAGGGAACAGTTCGTAAAAACTAAGCAGGGACCAAAGGGTAATCCCGGCATTCACGACATACTTCCCGTAATCACCAGCATCGTACCAGCCCCCCGGGCTTGAAATGGAGTTGCCGCTGCCTGAAGTCAGGTGATAGAGACAAGAGGTATCGGGGTGTCCGGCAGGACGGCTCCATTTTCCGGCATATTTCTCCTCAAGTGACATGGAAGCCCTCTGATAATAAAAGGCCTTGAGTGCGGCACGAAACACTTCGGTATAGATGTTTGAGGAGATCTGAAATGTTGGTGAGCGGCCTGCGTTCATAACCTCTACATAGTATAACCCCGGCTCGGAAACAGCAGAAAAATCACCGGTTCGCACATGTTGTTCACCGGAATGGAAACCACGTTGTGGCGGGTTCAATGCTGAGGTAAATACAATCTGGTCGTCATTTTCTCGTCTCACACGGAAAGAATCAGGGGCGTTGGCTCCGTAGGTGAACATCTTAGGTCCGTCCGGGAAATAGCCAATCTGGTTTACCCGGATAAGGGAGTTTGAGAATTTTGGATCCATAACGTGTATTGTTCTGGTAGCCGTTATACTGTTCCCTGCCACATCAGTTACTTCATAAACCACTTCATAGGTTCCGACCGTTGACATATCGGGGAAGGGTGAAATAATGCTCACCTCAGATGTAAGGTTTTCAGTGCCGTTGAGATCTGTAGCCGTAAACCCTGGCTCTGCGAATTGGGAGTTTATTTCAAGGTACATGACAAGATCACCATCAAGGATAAGTCTGGGAGGGGTTGTATCTTTTTGAACAATGACGGTGCGAGTTGCGAAAGCGTAATTGCCGGAGCGGTCAGCTACACTGTATTCAAGTGTGTAAGTTCCTGCAACAGAAGAATCAAGAACTCCAGTACGCTCTATCCGGGAGGTGACATCTCCATCCATGTCATCCCAGGCAGAGACCGAGTCAATGAACATTCTCATCTCCCATATACTCAATGTATCGCCGTAAAGACTGATCACCGGTGGTATGCTATCGATTACCACATTAACTATGCGCTGCTTGATTGCTTCCACACCGGCGCTGTTCATGATGCTATAGGTCAGGGTATAACTTCCTGGGGTGGTTGTGTCCACCTCTCCGGCAACTTCTATAAGAGAACTAATGTCTCCGTCAACAGCATCATGGGCGGTTGCACCAGGGTCAATGAACCCATAATTGACGGCTACCGACATCGCTCCCCCGTTAAGAATAAGCAACGGTGTGTCACATGTCTGATGAGCGCGCCAGGTAATTTCTGCCCGCCTGTCCAACATGGTTTTAACCGTGTCGGGTACCATGTCTTTACAGAGATAATTGCCGATGATACTGATCACTCTGTCACTGTTGAAACGCTCTACTACTATATCCGCCATCTCCTCGGGAAGATAATAGATCATGTTGTACCTGAGGTCCAATTCGGTAAATCCGCTTCGGATGCCCTTGTTCCCCACATCTTTGATTTCAGGAGGAAGGGTGGTGAGCCGGTTGTTGCGAAGCCGCAGTACATTGAGGTAGCTAAGATTACCTATCTCCGCCGGTATAACGAAGATGCCCATACTGTTCAATTCGAGATGAGTTATTTCGTTCCATGAATTTCTGACTACAACCTCGTCAACACTTACATCATATAACCCATTGGCATCAAGTATGGCTCTGACAGCATCATCCTGCGCTGATACGGCAAACTGAAGGCCCATGTAAAAAAGAACAGTAAACATTGACTTTTGAAACATTGTTGAGCACCTCTGATAAGAGTGAAATTCTCCTGGTAATTTCGGAAGGATACTATATATAAGTAAAAATCATCAGTATTGCAAACTGTAATCGTAAGATTATTTGACAAAAAAAATCATTTTTCGTCTCCACTATGCTTCAAATACATTATTTCTCAGCGAAATTGAACCGTGTGGACAATAAAAACCCCAAAATGGACTGTTCCTCTGTTAATTTTGGGCCAGGAATTGAAAAGGTACACACTCGCTTGTCTTTTCCCTGGTTCCACAATGATGGGATCGCATAGTTATAGTAAAAGTACACCACGGCTAGTCTGACTTAAGTGTGGGACGTAAAAACCAGAATCAAGAGCTGTTAATAAAGACAATTTAGACCCCTACACTGGCATATCTTATATTGCTACCCTTTACCATTACCCTACTTACTAATTTTTAACGATTTCGGACACGACTTCAGATAAGGCCTACAAGTGATCGCTACCAACAATATCTCCCTGATGTTTGGAAAACAGGTTCTTTTTAAAGATGTAACCCTCAAGTTCGTACCCGGCAACTGCTACGGTCTCATCGGCGCAAACGGTTCGGGAAAAAGTACATTTCTTAAAATCCTCTCAGGTGAAATTGAACCCTCACAGGGAGAGGTTATAATGGGCCATAATAAGCGGCTTGCAATGCTTCGTCAGGATCACTTCTCTTTTGATGATTGTACCGTTTTGGATACGGTCATCATGGGGCACGGAGCGCTCCATGATGTTCTCCAGGAGCGTGAACTGCTCTATTCAAAGGAAGAGATGAGCGATGCAGATGGCTACAGAGCCGGTGAACTCGAGATGGCCGTGGCTGAGATGAATGGATGGGAGGCACAATCGGATGCAGCCATACTACTGGCCGGACTGGGGATCGAGACAGAGCTTCATGACCGCTACATGCGTGAACTCGAAGGGGGGCAAAAGATTCGCATCCTGCTTGCACAGGCGCTTTTCGGTAACCCTGACATCCTTCTTCTGGATGAACCAACCAACAATCTCGACCTTGAATCGATAATGTGGCTAGAGGAGTTTTTGTACCGATTTGAAAACACCGTCATCGTTGTCTCCCATGACCGCCACTTTTTAAACAAAACATGCACACATATTGCCGATATTGATCATGATAAAATCCTTATCTATGTGGGAAACTATGATTTCTGGTATCAGGCAAGCCAGCTCTCCCTCACGCAGAAGAAAAATGAGAACAAGAAAAAAGAGGACAAAATCAATGAGCTCAAAGCATTCGTTGCCCGCTTCTCATCAAATGCCTCCAAAGCCCGCCAGGCGACATCACGAAAAAAACTGCTTGAAAATATCACGCTTGATGAGATCCCGATTTCATCCCGGAAATTCCCCTACATCGCTTTTAAACCTGAGCGCGAGTGCGGTACCAACATTATCACCCTGGAAAATATCAGCAAAACAATCGAGGGGCTAAAACCGCTTACAGACATCTCCCTCACGGTCAATAAAGGCGACAAGATTGTATTCATAGGAGCAAGCTCAGTTGTAAAATCGACACTACTGCAGATAGCAGCCGGCGAGATAGAGCCCGATGCGGGGACCGTTAACCGGGGTGTGACAATCACTTCCGACTATTTTCCTAAAGATAACAGCAGCTATTTTACTAACGATATCAGTATAATCGACTGGCTCAGCCAGTACACTACCAACAACGACATGACCTTTATCCGGGGATTTCTGGGAAGAATGCTCTTTAGCGGGGATGAGTCATTCAAACAGGTATCGGTTCTTTCCGGTGGAGAACGGGTGCGCTGCATGCTCTCCAAAATGATGCTCTCCGGGGCAAACACCCTCATTCTCGATGAGCCAACCAATCACCTTGATCTGGAAACCATTACCGCACTTAACACCGGACTCAGTGAATTTAACGGATGCATACTTTTCACCTCTCACGATCATCAGTTTATCAGTACCATCGCCAACAGGGTTGTAGAGATTACCCCCGGAGGAATTATTGACCGGGTGATGTCCTTTGATGACTACATTGGGGATTCTGAAATTTCGAAAATAAGGGATCGGATGTATCATGGGCATGACAGGTTTAATTTGTGAGAAGGGGCTCCCCCATCCCGCTTCACTCCCCCATCAACGGATATTTCTGTAGCAAACTGTCCGGTATAACTGGAGGAGGATCATTTGTGGGCAACACCACCCGAAAGCCCACTTTCATTCCCGGAGAACGCATTCCCTCTCCATCCCTGAAACCGGAGTTAAACTCAGGCCCTACGACATTGGCTCCCCAGAACACACCTCCTCTGAACGTGACCAGTCTCTGATTGCCGGGAACAAGGGGGTCCCCAACGGATCTGCATTGCGGGGTTGTAAACAGAATTTGGGGTGTTAGATCCGGCGTGCGCTGTCATATCGGTAATTCTGGCCGCCATCATGATAGTCTGATCCTTTGTCAAAAACCAGTGGCTGTTTTCAGTGTACCTCGTTTAAACCGGTGTGTCCTGCATTCTAATGCAGGACAGCCCCATTAAATGCAGGCCTAAGTCTTCATGGTTAATATTGAGAATAAAAATTAAAAATAACGCGCTGTGAGATTATGTGATTTCAAGAAGTAAAAACAATATACATGAGGGATTTTTGATGTAAAACAAATAATAGAAAAAATGGCCATTCTGGTTTAACTGTGGATAGCAGTTAGAAAATTGTGTGTTGTACTATCTGTCATAAACATAATCCGT
>SKJJ01000188.1 GCA_007115975.1 Chitinispirillum sp. | reverse complement strand
GTTGGGGGGGAAACAGGGATCTTGATGTCAGTATTGCCCAGGCGCTCAGATGGATGGTCAAAGGTGATAATAACGATCCTCGTACATCGGGTGAGTTGTGGATTGATAATATTATTTTACACAATGTCGACAAACGCATACAACATGATGAGTGCCCCGACTGTATCGCTGATGTAAACATTGACGGCAAAGGTGCTATGTTTTCAGATTTCGAGGGTGGCTCTGCAGAAAATGCTCTCGAGGCCTACTGGTATGCGTATGATGATACGCCCCAGGGATCCACAATGATCACCGCGGGTGCAGATCTCCTTGGACTTGATATCGGACTCAATGGCAGAGATGGTTCCTATGGTGTGCATATTGGTATTGTGCTGGGATCATCATTTGCCATTAATGATGATATAGTGCGCCCATTTGCAGGCGTTGGAACCAATCTTACCGATGCGCTGCAAAAGAAGTCATACAATGCTGCAGCTGACAATGTAACCGGTGTCTACTTTGAGTACAAAACAACCGATCTCGATGAGCTGGTGTTTGAAGTTTTTGACCGCAGCTCCTTTTTTGAAGAACGGGGTGAGGCAGTTGTGCATTACATACGCCTTCCCGGAACTGATGGAGCGTGGGTTGGAGCGGTGGTACCATGGAATGTGCTCGTTCTTCCTGACTGGAATCAGGTAGTAACTATTCCACTTGATATTGCAGATCTGATGAAACTACAGTTTAGAGGTATGGGTGCAACACAATTCCAAGGAACGTTTTCAATTGACAATGTTTATTTCATGGGCGCCACCACAATTTCTCCTCTGGCTCCCATTGGTAATTAGTTTTCCATAACTGTATTGGCGTCTCGTTAATCAGGTTTTTTTCAAAAAACTCTACTCAAAGCAAGGAGGTTCTCTTTACACGTACACCTTTCAAGTCAACAACACTCTGTTTGTTACGGGGGGTGACCCAGTGACGGTTGGGTTCGGTTTCCTCGACACACTACCATCGCCAGTGCGGGCACTGGAGGATCGCAAAAACAAGCGGAGCGTATTACAACACCGGTGTATTAATATTACAGCCCTCTCCTTAACCCAATACCTGTGGGATCAGGAGTGGTGTCACCTGCACCCTCTGATTAACAGCTATTTATCCATGTATTGATTGAGTAGTTCTGTGAACTGAGCGATCATAAAGGGCTTTCTAATACTTGCAGTGAATCCATATTTCTCAGGATCTGCCATCACCGGATCAGCGGCATATCCACTCGATACAAAAACGGGAACATTTGAACCGATGTTTCTGATTTCAAGGATAGCTTCCTTGCCCCCCATATTTCCCGGGATAGTAAGATCAAACAGCATTCCCCGTATCCTGTTTTTTTCCTTTCGGAAAAACTCGACAGCATCCGTACCATTCTCTTTAAGAACAGCCTCATACCCAAAGATCTCCAGCATTTTTCCTATGACTTCCCTGACCACTTTTTCGTCATCCATAACTACAAAGATACCGCTGCCCTTATGTTTTTTTTGTGCATCCGCTGACGCATCTCTTGGAGGCAGTGTTTCCGTTACCGCTGGGAGGTATAGGTAAAAGGTGCTTCCCTTACCCTGCCGGGATTCAACATCGATATAACCATCATGACGTTTAATAATGGAATAGCTGGTGCTCAGACCCAGGCCATGCCCCTTTTCCTTTGTTGTAAAGAAAGGGTCGCATATTCTCCCCAGGATATCTTTGGGCATACCAATTCCGCTGTCTTTTATTGATAGCTTTACATATTTACCGGATCTGATGGTTGGGTGCTGATTTTCAGAGAACACCATATTTTCGCCGGTGATTTCAACACTCCCGCCATCAGACATAGCCTGCAGTGCATTGATTACAATGTTATCGAGCACCTGTGCGATCTGATTTTTATCAATACTACACGGCCACAAATCCTTTGGCAGATCAAACCTGCAAGATGAGTTAGAGCCGCTAATTGCAAACGTTACCGTCTGCTCAATAAAGGGGCAAAGTGGTTGTGTTTTCTTGATTGGGTCTCCACCTTTTGCAAAAGTAAGCAGCTGCTGTGTTAGATTTCTTGCCCGGTCGATAGTATGCAGGGCTGTTCCAAGATTCTTTGCTGTTGATTCCTCGTTGGTCTCAAAGGCAGCCACATCAATATAGCCAAAGATTGCGCCAAGAAGATTGTTGAAATCATGTGCAATCCCCCCGGCCATGATTCCCAGTGATTCAAGCTTCAGCATGTTTGCAAGCGATTTTTCCGCCTTCTTTGTTTCTGTGACATCGGTATAAATGCCCACAAGAGAGATGACGGCGTCATTTTCGTCCTTATTTGAGTAGGCACGGAGAAACACATCCAGTATTCGCCCTTTTTTTCCGTACATCTTTGTCTCTCCTGTCCAGCTTTTTCCTGCCACGAGCAGATCAAAAATCTCTTTTTCAAGCGTTGTATCCACAAAAAGTGATTCGCTGGAGCTTGTCCTCTCACCGAATACCAATTCAAAGGATTTGTTATAGTAATAAAGCTGCCCCTGTGGTGTGCTGATTGCAATTCCATCGGTTGCATTTTCAACAGTTTCCTTAAGTGCTCTGACGGTGTCCTCTGCCTTACGCTTTTCGGTGATATTTCTGACAAACTCAACCACCCCCACAATCTCACCGCTTTGAGAATCACGTATGGGATAAGAGTACAACTCAATCCATTCGACAGCTGTTCCTGATGGGCCCCTAATAACATTCCATTCGGTATTCCCGGTAGACAACGTTCTCAGCGCTGGACAGGGACTACAGGGTTTATCTGCATTATGAAAACATCTATAACACTTGTTTCCCGTCAGCGGCATACTTTGTGCATACCACTCTTCCAGAACACGATTTACACGCAATATATTGAGATTCTTATCCGAAACACATATACCATCCTGAATACTGTTAAAAACGTCCGACAACAGTGCTTCACTGCTTTTGATGCGTTCCTGCATGGAGTATTCTCTTGTCACATCTCTGAAAACAAGAACCGCCCCGAGAATTTCCCCTGCAGCGCTGCGTATCGGGGCACAACTGTCGGCAATCTGACACTCCTTACCCTTACGATCAATAAGTATCGTGTGATTTGCCAGACCAACAATTACACCCCATTCCAGGGAACGTCCCACGGGGTTTATCGCTTTTTCCCTGTTCAGAGCATTGACAATATTAAACACCTGATCGACATGGTTTCCCTGTGCATCTGATGTTGTCCAGCCAGTCAGTTTTTCTGCAACCGGGTTGAGGCTCCTCACAAGTCCCTGATTGTCACAACATATTACCCCATCGCCAATGGAATAGAGTGTGGCAGACAACTGCTCTTCACTTTCCCGAAGACTCCTCTGTACAGCCTTCATCTTTCGTACCATGGCAGCCAGAAACAGAAGTGCTACAGAAAGAGCCACTATAAAAAGGATCGCAGCAAAAAACAGAAGCGTAGCAGGGCTGTGAAGATTAAGTGCATTGTTCTTTTCGGAGCTTATATCTGCAACCGTAAATAAAAATCCAGCCGAATAATCACCACCACCAAGAGGGAAAGAGGATACCTTTACAGCTCTGAGCTCTCCATCCCTGGTTACCCATTGTGACTCTGCCGCAGCACTATCGTTGACCGGTATCTGCCGATACTTTTCTTTTTCCACATAGTCAAATTCTTCATCCGTTAAGTGCAGCATCCCCGCATTCTGTCCGATAATTTCATCACTGCTGTACCCAAGCATAGCAAGGATATAGTCATTGACCCAGACAATCACACCGTCTTTAACGATACCGATACCACCGGGATAACTACTCATAACAGTTGAAAGCATCGTATCGGATGTATGATAGATTGCTTCTGAAGAACTGGCCACAGAAGAGAAGTAAAAACAACAAATGATTATTATCCCTAAAAGAGACCTCTCTGTTTTCGACACTTTAAATGCCCCTTTCTGAACTACCCTTGAAAGCCCCAGTAAGCAAAAAGAAAATATGTAGTCTGCCTGTAAAAAAGATGCAGCGACTTACAAAACAACTAACCATTCAGTTTATATCAGCACAACTGGAGATTGGTTACACCCTTACTGCCCGGTAGACCTATAATATAGGGATATTCAAGATAATTAGCGAGTAAAATTGTAAAGTTGCCACAAGTGGCATGTCCTGGTTTTGTAAGTGCACTACAGTACTACCCACCCTTATTGATCGGTACAAACACTTACAGGATACCTGCACGTAGCAATCCATTACTGTAAGCTATGTCGGACTTGCTCCCGATAGTGCGAAAAATCAACAGACTGCAACCATTTACCAAAAAGAGTTCCCATGTCTATCCCGTTTAGAATTATACCTCTACCACACTACCCTTGTTTCGGGTAAACTGTACGGTGTATACCCTTGCGGTAAAGTCTTATCGAGGTTATGGCCAAAGGCGTTCTACTGTTGCAGATACTTTAGCAACAGGGATCTCAATCCGGTATCATCACCAAACTTATTATACCTGAAATGCAACTGGTCAACGAGCTTATTTGCATCCTCATCCAGATCCATAATATAGGTTGAGACCTCATTTTCATTGATATTTTCGGGATGACAGTTGTCTGGTGATGAAAAGTTCATATACATTCTGCAGGTCAGAGGTCTGAGCTCGTAGATAGCACAGTTTCCTTCAGTGTCAAGTAGCGGGCAGGGTCTGTTCATCCTGTAGAAAGCAGAGAGGAGATAGAGCATACTGTCGTTCTCATCACCAATTCTTTTCTGGGCCATTTTTTCATTGACCAACCGGTCGAGATTTTCCAGAACAGCAATATCCTGTTCGCAAACCGTCTTGATTATATCGATACGGGAAGGCATTTTTTTTTGGATGTAATCTGCAGCTATTTGCGCCTCAAATGAGTTAACATCCTCTACCCAGTGATAGCAACACCAGCAGCATCCTTTTGCACATGTTACTTTTCGGCTGTAATCGGCTACTATTTTTTGCTGATAGAGCTCAAGCAGCGAATAGATTTTATACAGTCCGCTAACAAACTGCACATCAAGACAGTCTGGAGTATTAATGTCAAGCAGCTCTTTTAGCTGTTTGCTTATACGTTCATGCAGTTCACGTGCCTGTGCAGGCACAGTTATGGGGGGTTTTACCGAAAATGTATCTTCAATCATCAGATTATCCACAGTTTTTTTTAGAACGACAGGTTTATAAAAGCGATTATCCCCAAACAAGGAGAACGTTTTAAGTAACGGCATTAGGGTTAATACGCAGTATCTCTTTCAAAAATAACCAAAAATGTTTTAAGAATAATTTTACTATCCAACCATATACTCCAGTTGTCTATATACTGAAGGTCAAGTTTTACTATTTCATCAAAATCGGTTATTTTGCTTCTTCCGCTGACCTGCCACAACCCGGTAATCCCCGGACGCACACTAATTCTTCTGTGGTGCCACTTCTGATATTTTGCCACTTCGTCCGGTGTCGGGGGCCTTGTTCCCACCAATGACATTTCACCCCGTAATACATTTACAAACTGCGGCATCTCATCGATGCTGAATTTACGCAGAAAAACACCTGCAGGAGTTATCCTTGGATCATCCCTGAGTTTGAAAATGGCTCCGTTACAGTCGTTACAGTTCTCCAGCTCCTGTTTACGTCTCTCTGCATCCATGTACATTGAACGGAACTTGTATATTTTAAACTTTTTGCCGTTTTTTCCAACTCTTATCTGTTTGAAAAACACCGGGCCCTTTGATGTTAATTTAATGGCAGCAGCAAGAAAGGGGTACATTATAAGTACCAGTAAAAGTCCTGCTACAGCACCACCGATATCAAAAAACCTCTTGAATATAAGCTGATCGGGGTCAAGTTCAACATTTGATGAAAGGAGAGTTGAACGCCCCATAAACTGATGATACTCCCATCGGCCAAATGTAGCGGTCTCCGTAAGGTTGAGAAAAAATCTCGCCGGCCTCCCCATCTCTTCACAAATCTCAATCAGAGGATCCACTGAAACACCAATTTTTGTTAACCGGTCAGAGATACAGAAAAACACCTCATCAACATAGCTGGTTTTCAGTACATTTTCGAGTTCTTCGGCAGAAATATCCACTGGTATTTTTTTTCTAACCCTCAATCCCCACTCCCGATGCCCCTCAATCTCCTTCTCCACCAAATCTGCGCCACTGTCACCCACGATGATAACCGATGTGGTGTTTTTGTTTTTTTTCCTGGCAGAAGCGATCACCTGTTTTATGGCAATTTTTTCTGAAGTGATCAGGACATAACTGAGAATCGTAAATGAGACGTACAGATAGCGGCTGTTTCTGCTCTCCGGGATAAGATACAGAATTGCTGCACCCAAAAACCCCGAGGAGATAAAAATCATGGTCGTTCGGGAAAACAGATGGTGCATCCAGTTAAACCGAAGTACCGAAAAAAGCGAACGGGTCCAGGCAAAATAGAGGTAGAAAAAAGTAAACCCAAACACCATCAGCCAATAACTTCCCAGCGGTGAGAGGGTACGGTTTATCGCCGAGAATTTATAGCTGATAAGAAATGAAGCCAGTATCAGCAGGCAATCAATACCGGCTATTGCTTGCTTCACAAATGATGAGTGTTCTTTAAGCATTTCTACAGGCCCTGTTCACTTTTAACGATCCGCACTGAACTGAAAAGGAAATTCAAAGTGCATAGTTCCAATACTGTCGGGTATAGGTTTAAACCGAATCGATTGCAGGTATTGAACAAGCGGAACAATGAACTCCTGATCATCTATCCCAGAACGGTGTACCTCCGCCGTCTCAACCGTGCCATCTGAGCCGACCCTGAAATTAACCCACACCGTACCATCCCGACTATCACTTCGTCGTATATGCTGTTGATACAGTACGATCAGATTGGGCAGATGTTTGGCAATTGAATCCTTGACTGATTTGTGATCCCTGTAACGAAGCGCTCTTCGGGAGTGATCGTTATCGGGAAGTTGCTTCACCACCTTGTCACCGGTAGCCTTGCTTACGGTCTGAGCTGCAGGTTGGTGCTTTTTTGAATACACCAGACGTTTAACCGTCTCCTGATCGATTTGTGCACTCTCAGTTGTATCAGAGATGACGGTAAACTCTGCGAGTATGCGGGAGCCGGCAGAACCAAGCCCCAAAAGATCTGAATACATTTGTGACATAGATTCAACGTCCTGTGCTTTTATACTCTTTTCAGTAGAGTCGGTTGAGAAAGGTGTTGTAATTTTCTCACCTTCGGGACACCGAACGGACTCTGCATAAAGAGCATCAATTTCTCTGAGCAGGTTCTGGTACATCACTGCGGAATCCAACTTTTCGGTTATATTCAGTGCGGCTTTGATTAGAATGCCGGCAGAATACTCATCCCAACCAGGAGTGCAGTGAAGTGTAAGCTGACGTAAGAGATCCGCCTGAAGTGACAGAGCGACACTGTCCTTTTTGCATCTTGATGACAGCAGGTATCTTACTGCTGCGTAACCGGTGTACTCAGCCCTGTCACTGAGATCCGGTGCAATCCTTCCAATCATCTCAAGTGTAAGTGTATCAGAATCAACAACAACCTTGTTAACCGGTGATTGATCTTTTGTCCCGCAATGGATAAAAATCAGCGCAAAAGATAGCAACGTTTTTATTGTATAATTTCTGACCACGCATCAATCCTTTCGCTGTTTCTGTCCGGAAAAATCTATTTCCATGGTATGTTTTTTCAGATTATCCAAATCTTTCGAATTATCTATTGTGATCCATCCGGATCCCTCCGGGGGGGAGAAGATTCGGGTCTGCATATCCATTCTCAAGCGCAAATCAAGATCATTCTTTTGGGGATACTTTTCTCTTAAGCGTTGAAGCCTGAGTTGAAAGGGTGTATCTATCCACACACATGTATCGAACCACGACTCAATTTCCCAAAGAGGTATCAGCGCTGCATCAAGGATCACTCTTTTGGCGCTGGACCGATTAATGCTCTCTTTGACAACTGTAAGAAGCCTGGGATGTACAATGGCATTGAGCGCCACAAGAGAACGGAGATCTCTGAAAACCTTGTCTGACAAAATTTCAAATCGAATGCCATCATCACCGATAACCTCAGAACCGAATGTCTCTGCAAGCTCGCCTTTAATTGCTGGGTCACTCTGCATTACCCTTTTCCCCTCAGCATCACCATCAATTATCGCACACCCCTCACCGCAGAGCATACGTGCACATGTTGATTTTCCGCTGCCGGTATACCCTGCAATCCCAATGATCATATCATCCCCTGCTACTGGCATGGTGGTATTTTACAAAGGTTACCCTGTTGCCTTTTTCGTTATAATGCAGCGTATCAGAGTAGTTGTTACAGATATAGATCCCTCTTCCCCCATTCTTAACGATATTTTCCGGCAAAGTGGGGTCAGGGACCAAAGCGGGGTCAAACCCTTCCCCTTCATCAAGAACCGAGACTACCACTTTATTATAGTCTACCACATGCCCCATGACCACCTTTTTCGAAAAATCTCTCCTGTTTCCGTGAATTATTGCATTTGCAAGCAGCTCCATGAGGGAGACTTTCATTTTCCTTATGGCATCATCTGAGTAGCCGCTACTATCCATTGCACTGAGCACCACTGCAACAGCCGGCTCCATCTCCTCAAAGAACTGTATTGTCTGCAGATAAACCGGATCGTTTTGTGAGAATCCAAGCTGCTTTAACAGATCACACCGTTTCTCTTCAGACTCTACCCTAAGAGCCATAGCAGCAACATCATCATCAAGCGGATTGTTTTTCTGCATCGTAGTACAGCGTGCGGTTAAAAGGTCAACAAATCTGGAAGGTGATTTGGAGCCTGCCATTGCAACAAACTCCTCTTCAAGCATCTTCCTGCCTTCCAATGAATCTCTGCTGTATATGTTGTAGATACCGTCGGTAAAAAGAAAAAGCCAGTCACCTGAATTTAACTGTACACTGTGCTCATCATAAATAACATCCTCAAAGGCACCGGCAACCGTACACCTTGTACCAAGAGTGTGGAGTGTTGCCTCCTTTTTTCGATAACAGACCGGGCATACATGGCCTGCGCTGGAATAGGTGAAGCGGTAGTCATGAAGGTTGAGGTACCCGACAAAAGCAGTCAGATAGAAGCTGGTTCTAACCGTTGCAATGATATCCCTGTTTACACGTTCAAGAACGGTTGCGGGTGAAACTGATTCGCGCAGATGGTGGGAGAAAAAGACCCTGACCATAGCCGAAAACAGCACCGAAGAGACACCATGACCGGTTACATCAAATATAAGGAAAGCAATCTTGTTATCCGAAAATTTTATAACATCAAAAAGGTCTCCTCTCAATGTACCGGAGGGAAAATAGAGAGAGGAGATCTCCAACCCATTAACTGCCGGCAAAGAGCGGGGGACCATTGCAGACTGAATAGTTCGTGCAATTGCAAAGTCGGCCTGCTGCTCGTTACCCATTTTTATTTAAGACCCTTAACTGTTTTATGTCAACCTTTAGAAACATTGCACGGGCAATAAGTTACTGTAATACAATAGATATACAATAATTATAACTTTTTCCCCATTGGAAGTCTACACAATTGTGGCAAGTCTTGAGAAGCACCGGATTACTGCAAACAACTGAGCGGCCCCCTGAGGCCGCTCAAATGGTGTTGTTAATCATCACAGGAGTCTGAACCCATCGGACCCCTGGGTTGTCCCGGTGAAAATGTCTCCGCAGCCGCATCCTGTGCAGTGCTATACTGCCTGTCGGGAATCTTCTCCAGTGCACCGATAATGGAATCCGATGCATGGTTGTGTTTAGCAAAAGAGAGAATCTTCTGTTTGTTTGCCGGAAAATCTGTATGTTGCAGCATTTTTTCTACATCTATTGGATTAACGTTTTCTGCCATCTTTTACCCCCTTGTAACACAGATATAGCTACCACTCTGTACTATATTATTACGATTATACGACCGGGTTTAATTGAGAATTAAGATTTGAGAATTAAGAATTTGTACTGCTGGGTAGGAAAGGGATATAGCTTTTGGATGTACCGTTACTCTTTTTCATAGATATTCAGTTGAATGAAAAACCCAGTGCCCACAAAAAATGCTACTGAGCAAAACGCGCCAGGGGGGACGGAATGTGGACAATTCTGATTGTCCAGTGCCCTCAAAAAAGCGGAGTCCGCGCAGCGCTATAAACGTGGCACCGAGTGAAGCGAGCATGGAGGAGAACCGGTGCCGTGGTTGGTGAGCATGGTCGAACCACGGCAGGC
>SKJJ01000085.1 GCA_007115975.1 Chitinispirillum sp. | reverse complement strand
TCCACGTTTTCCTTTTTACAGGCTTTTGTATAGATTTTCTCTATTGTTCGCTTTGACAGGTGTTTTCCCGGCGTATAACCTTCAAACAGAAATAGCGTGCCGCAATCAGTTTCCAGCCAACTGCGTATAATATGTGCCAGTTCATCATCCAGCATCACGATTCGATCCCTGTTCCCTTTGGCCTTTCTGACCCATATGATTTTGCGATCCAAATCGATATCCACCGGTTTTAACACGCACACCTCACCCAGACGTAAACCGCATCCATAGGTAAGCATCAGGATCAGGCGATGCTTAAAATTCGATAGCGCATTAATTATCAACGATACCTTTTCCAGAGAATGAACCCGTGGAAGTGCCTTGCCAGTTTTCATTCGTATGAGTATATCTCCACCCGGTTCCAGATCAAGCACCTGTTCCATGAAAAATGCTATTGATGCAGCGTATTGATTTATTGTATTCGGCGCAAGATTTCTCTCCTCCCGTAACCAGACTAAATGCTCCTTGAATGCCACGGACCAATTACGGGATGATTCCGGTGTCAAACGATCTATGAAACGGGATACTGCACCGATATAATTGTCAAGAGTACATTTACTGTAATTCCTGGCATTTATTTCAAGCCTGAGTTTATCGAGCAAAGCTTTTCGTTCTTCATGGGGTAATGGTGATTGTCGCTGGCGGGGTGGCACTGATGTCTCAGAGGACCACTTAACGCAATGTGTGTCGTTCTTTTGTTTTGTAATTTCTGGTTTTTCGGATATACAATCGGCGTTAATTTCGCTCTGTACGCATCCCGTATAAGCCTGCTCCACAGAACGCTCATCTTCTGATCTGCACGGTTCTCTTTTCACGCCTGCACCAGAAGTGGTTGCAGTGGCTTTTTGCAGATTTTTTTTTATCAGCTCCTGATGCTTAACCGAAATGGCTACATGCTCATATAGGTAGAGTAATGCTTCAATTCCTAGAATGTCTGCCTGTTTCACATAATTGATAAGATTCACCGGTTTCATGTAGTAAGGGGCTTTGGGGTTATGCTCAAGAAAATCAGAAATTACTTCCCGCATTTTTTTACATCTCTGTTGGGGTATATTGTGATTTTTTACAGTCCGGTCATATTTTTTGAGCCATATTGTTTTCCATTCTGATTGTGTTTTAGTGACTTTCCTAGAGTTGCTTAAACCCGAAGACCGGGGTAAATCAAATACTTTTCTCTGTTCACTATCCACCAAACACCTCCTCTCAAGAGTATGCCAGAAACCGGTTGTCTGCAGCTGTTGCTGAACCGTTTCTTTGTAGAACAAAAATTAGGCCAAGTAGTATTTCGTGGAAATCCAGCGAATCACTTACTACCTGTAAGCGAGAAGTGTAGGCAGAGAATCGTCTGCTGTGGCCCAGGGGATAAAGAAGGGGAGAAGTGTTGGCGTAAATCCTAATGTGCCATTCCAAATCCTGAGTTGAGACAATCGTTTCCTAAATAGCTCGGGGATAAAACCCGCTACGCTGAGGTGTTAACAATCAAAATGTATGAACTGAAGATGTGGTGACTGGTGGGAGCAGTTAGCTAACTCAGCCCTATTCACCGGCCTTAACACTCCTTAAGAGGTGAAATTTATCGCGGGGTTATATTTTTACACCCATCAAAACAAAATCTTCCCCGTCTCACTATCAAAAACAAGCACTCCGTTCTGGATAACCCGCTTTTTCTGTGACCTCGGCAACCGCTTGAAATTGTATTCCACTTTAAGGGCCATTGAGTGGCTGCCGATAAGCTGGGAAAAAATCAGGGCGTGTGGTTTGTGGCTTATGAGATATTTGGCTGCCTGGCGTCCCTGAGACTGGTGCTCACCAAACCGTCTTGCACTATCGGTGCTTATTCCCGCATAGAATGTATTATCTACGGTAAGCACTACATAAAGAGACCAGGGTTTGGAGTTGGTTGCCATATCTCCCCGTTTTTATCTCTGTGTCCTCCGCACTCTACCGGAGGCGGGCGAACTCTGCCTGTTATATGTTCGGTGAAACAGAAGCTTCTGCAAAATTATTCTCTCTATGAGACCGTACGGTAACCACAGCTACCATACTAATTACTGCTCAGACAGTCTTGTATAAAGACTCCCCTTTATCCTCTCCCAACCCTCTTCAGGAATAGCCGCACCAATATTCTGGCACACCTCAAATCCACATGCACTTCCAAGGCTACCGCACTTCTCCAGGGACATGCCATTGATCAGTCCAAAGAGAAATCCTGCAGCCCACAGGTCTCCTGCACCGGTGGTATCGATAGCAAAGCCATCACCTTGTGGTGCAATGGTGACAATTTCACCCTCATGCCCTATAATACTGCCCCGTTTGCCCAGCTTCATTACTGCAATATCTGCCCGGCATGCAAGGTGTTCAAAAGCCTGCTCTTCATTGGAACATCCGCTGAAGGCCGTAGCCTCATCTTCATTGGCAATGAGTATGTCAACATACTGATCGACTATCTCGTCAAGAAACTGTTTCGACTGTTCCACTACTGTATAGCTTGCCAGATCAAGAGAGATAAGGGTACCCGATTGTTTGGCTGCCTTTAAGGCCGCAAGCAGAAGCTGAGGGTTTGCCACCAGGTATCCTTCAAAATGCACAAGTACTGTCTCTTTAAAGTGCTCCGGGCTGATCTCTTCAGGCTGTGTTTCTGCTGAGGCACCCAAAAAGGTGAGCATGGAACGCTGGGCATCAGGAGTGATAATGGAGAGCACGTGGCCCGTCGGCTTATCTGAAGTAAAAAGAATCGATTCCACATTGTGTTTGAGTAACCCCCTCTCAAACAACTCTCCAAGTTCATCACTGCCTCTTTTACCAATAAAACAGGCTTTAGCTCCCAGTTTCCCAATCCCCAGAATCGTATTGCACGCTGAGCCACCGGGTACAACCACCGGGGTGCTGGAAGCCTTCTCTAGAAGCGCCGCAATCTCTTTGTGGCCGGTGAGGACCATCCCTCCTTTGCATGCGCCTGAGGATTCCACAAAAACATCCTTTTCAAGAATACACAGATCAACCAGTGCTGAACCAAAAGCGGTGATCTTCTCTTTGCCGGCAAGGGGGGTAAATGGAATTTGCATAAATGAACACCTGAAAAAAGTGAGAGTACAATGAATTGAAGGATACTGCTCTTTAAAATAGTTTATGGTACAATAGAATGACCGCAGAGGAAAAAATATATATATTACTCCAATAACTGTTACTCAGGTTATACTGTATGTCTGGAAAATGCCAACATTCACACTGTTGCCAATAAGATTGTATTTCTCGCTCAGTTCTCCGCAGGGGAATTCAGGGGCCAGCCTGCAGCAGGGCAAGACATCATAATCGTCCAACAAGGAATCTGCATGAATACGTTCCCATCTGCGGAGTATAAAATCATCCAAAACATCAAATCTGTTCTGCGTGAGTCCGGAACAAACCCCCGCTTTGAGCACCTTATAGGGGACGATGCCGCAGTAAGGGTAAATCAGGAGAATGAGCGGCTTATTATGACTGCCGATGTATCGGTGGAAAACGTACACTTTTCCACCAGTTATATGGATCTTAAGGAGATCGCCTACCGCGCTATGGTCACTAACCTCAGCGACTGTGCTGCAATGGGGGCAACACCGGATTCTGCCCTTGTGCAGTTGGTTTTTCCCAAAAACATCCAAAACCTCGATGATTCTATTGAGCTGATTTACACCGGATTTGCACAAGCATGCAAGCGGTGGGGTTTTCCAATTGTGGGGGGGGATATCTCCTGTGGTCCCGCATGGATAATTGCAATAGCACTTACTGGCAGGGTCGCTCCTGAAAAACGGGTTGTAAAAAGACAAACAATAAGGCCCGGAGATTCTCTATGGATTACCGGTGCTGCCGGAAAAAGTGCTGCGGGCCTGGCGGCACTGGGTCGATGGGGAAGACGAGATGTTCCCGATTTATATGCCACCTATGTGAAGGCCCACATCTCGCCTGTACCGAGGATTGAAGCTGGACAGGCCTTGGCTGCAGACCCCCAGGTACATGCTTTGATGGATCTCTCTGACGGCCTTTCAAAGGATGTCGCCACACTTTGTCACGACAACAATATCGGCTTTTTGTTTGAAAAAAATGTGCTGCCGGTTTATGATACAATGATTCAGTTAGCTGATCAACTCGGTCTGGACTGGAATGAGTGGTTTTACCATGGGGGAGAGGATTACGAACTCATTGTTGCTGCCGATACCACTTTTGATCCGGCGCAGTACCGTGACCACCAGGTGCAGTTTGTGCGATTGGGTAGTTTTTCTGATGAGTTTTCGGGAGTCATGGTGGCTGGACCCAAAGATACAATGCTGCCCCTTAAATGCAGAAGCTATGACCATTGCAGCAAAGATTATTGAAACTGGCAGCTGTAAGAATTGTATATTCTGGAGGTTTGGTACAATAATCCAGAAGGTTTAGCGAAAATTATGGTTATGCAAAGACGGCGTAAAAAAATCGGGGAAATCCTCATCGCTCAGGGACTGATTTCACAAGAACAACTGCTCGTCGCTCTTGTGGAACACAAGAAAACCAATGTTTCCGTAGGTAAAATCCTTGTGAGCAAAGGATTTATCACTGAGGAAGAGTTGCAGAATGTGCTTGGGGAGCAGATTCAGCTCTCGCATAAAAAAAGGATTGGTGAAGTCCTGATCGAACAGGGGCTGATCACCGAGGAACAGCTGAAAATGGGTCTTGAGGAGCAGAGACGCACGGGGTTACAGCTGGGTAAGTGCCTTACAAATCTACGCTTTATTTCAGAATCTAAAATAGTCGATATTCTAAGTGCCCAGCTTGATATACAACATGTGGTCATCGAGAACCTTACCCTCTCCAGAAATGTACTTAAAATGGTTCCCGAAAGCATTGCACGTAAATATAAAATCATACCTCTTTTCGAGCAAAATGGCGTTTTAACGGTTGCAATGACCGATCCCTCAAATTTGCGTACCATTGATCACCTTAAATTCAAAACCGGAAAAGATATCGATCCGGTTATATCAACCGAAAAAGGTATCATCGGGGCCATCGAAAAACACTACTCCTCCGGGCTCGAAGAGATGACTCAGCTGCTTGGTGAAGCCGATTCGGCTCATCAGGATCTTGATCTGGTTCAGATTGAAGAGGGCTCCGATAGTCTCAGTGATGAAGAAGGGGCTCAGGTTGTAAAATTGGTTAATCTTCTGGTCAACCAGGCAATCTCCGAAAGAGCATCCGATATTCACCTTGAACCATTAGAAGGTTATTTACGGCTGAGATACAGAATCGATGGCGAGCTTATTGAAAAAAATCCCATCCCCCTGCACATGAGTGCACAGATTATCTCACGCCTTAAAATTATGTCTGGAATGGACATCGCTGAAAAACGCAAACCCCAGGACGGACGATTTCAGATCCGACATGAGGGAAGGGAAATTGACCTGCGTGTCTCTACCTTTCCTGCTATGACCAGAAAAAGAGGCGTTAATGAAAAGATCGTTATGCGTATCCTCGACCCTGAGTCATTGGGTATTACCGTCGATAAACTGGGTTTTTTACCACACGTACAGAAAAAGTTCTTGAGTATTCTTCGTAAACCTGATGGGATCCTTCTGGTAACCGGACCTACCGGAAGTGGAAAAACGTCAACACTCTATGCCTCTTTACAGAATATCTACGACATCTCAAAAAATATCGTGACCATGGAAGATCCCGTCGAACTCCACTTTGACGGGATCAATCAGGGACAGATAAATCCCAAAGCCGGTTTTACTTTCGCAGAGGGGATGAGGTCTATTCTGCGTCAGGACCCCGATATTATTCTTATCGGTGAAATGCGTGACCATGAAACCTGTGAAATGGCTATTCAGGCCGCCCTCACCGGTCACCTTGTCCTCTCTACCCTTCACACAAACGACTCTCCCAGTGCCTATGCCCGTTTGCTCGATATGGGACTTGAACCCTTTTTGGTCACTTCAACTATTATCGGCATCATTGCCCAGCGTCTGGTAAGAAGTGTCTGTCAAAAATGCAAACAACCCTATCAGCCACAACCGGAAATGCTTGCTGAACTCCGGCTCAAACCGGATACCATCTTTTACAAAGGTAAAGGCTGTAACCACTGTGAAGGCACAGGGTTCAAGGGAAGACTTGGGCTCTATGAACTCCTCATTCCAGACGGAAACGTTGGTAAAATGGTCGTTAAACGTAAATCTGCTGAGGAAATCCGTAACTATTTATTGTCACGAGGTGATTTTGATACCCTGCGCAGGGATGGATTGCGAAAAGTTATTGAAGGTCTTACAACTATAGAACAAGTACTTGGAGCTACACAGAATGATTAATTCAAAACCATCTCTACTCGATAGAATGGTTCTTAACAATGTCCAGAATGAGGCGGTAAAATATATTGAAGGACCAGAGCTGGTCTTTGCTGGTGCTGGTACCGGAAAAACTCGCGTGCTTACTGCAAAAATCGCCTACCTCATCTATAAAGGCTATTCACCAGACAATATTTTTGCTGCCACCTTTACCAATAAGGCTGCACGGGAGATGCGCTCTAGAGTCGAAAGCTTTCTTGGCGTCCCGGCATCAGGACTCTGGATTGGGACATTCCACTCCCTGTGTGTCAGAATTCTGCGCCGGGAGGCTTGTGCCCTCAACTACTCAGCTGATTTCACTATCTATGACTCAAAAGATCAGCTATCCCTTGTTAAAAAAATATTGAAACAGTACGATGTCGATGACAGAACCATGCCTCCCAAATATCTGCTCTCCATCATCTCCTCATACAAATCATCCTGCGTTACGCCTGGGGAGGTGGAGCAAAAAGCCATGGGGTTCAGAGACAGAGAGATCGCAAAACTCTACAACGCCTATCAAAAAGCACTCGTGCAACAACAGGCTATGGACTTCGACGATCTGATAACAAATACCGTCTATATGCTCAGGGAAAACCAATCAATTCTTAAAAAATACCAGAATCTTTTCAGCTACATCTTGGTTGATGAATACCAGGACACCAACACCGCACAGTTCAGGCTTGTGCACCTGCTCTCCAAGGAACATAAACAGCTTTTTGCTGTTGGGGATGATGATCAGAGTATTTACGGGTGGAGAGGTGCGAAAATTGACAATATCCTCTCGTTTGAAACCCATTTCCCTCAAACAAGGATTTTTAAACTGGAGCAGAACTATCGCTCAACAAAAGAGATCCTTAACTTTTCGAATGCTGTTATTGCACCCAATGTAAACAGAGCACACAAAAAACTGTGGACTGACCGAAAAGGGGGAGATCTGGTAGTTGTAAACCGCTTTCGGGATGACCGACAGGAAGCACTCGCTGTAGCTGAAAAATCAAAACAGCTTCTGCAGAGTATGAAAGGGTCTGATATCGCCGTCCTCTTCAGAACCAACGCTCAGTCAAGAGTGTTTGAGGAGGCGTTCAGAAAAAAAAACGTACCCTATGTCCTGGTCGGAGGAACTGGGTTTTACGAAAGAGCCGAGATCAAGGACTGTCTGGCATACCTCAGACTGCTTGTTAATCCTAAAGATGACGTGGGTTTTGAAAGAATCGTAAATGTTCCACCCCGGGGCCTGGGGGAAAAGGCTCGAAGTGATTTGGCACAAACGGCTGCTCAAAACAGACTCTCTCTGCTTCAGACGGTAATGGGTGGTCATACCGATTCGCTTGGCTCACGATGTCAAAAAGGGTTTGGACAGATAAAGGAGATCTTTACTCTCCTGGGTAAAATGGTCAGTGAAGGTGAAGACCCCCACCAAATTTTAAAGAGTATTCTGCAACTCTCCGGATACATGGATATGCTTACACAACAGGATACTGAAGAGGCCCAGGCAAGAGTGGAAAATATCAATGAACTGCTCAATGCGCTTGCTTCATGGGTGCAGGAAAATCCGGGCAGATCACTCTCCGGTTTCCTTGAGGAGGTTTCGCTTGTCTCTGATGTCGATAACTGGCAGGCAAGGGATGATGCTGTCAATTTGATGACCATGCATTGTGCCAAGGGACTGGAGTTCAAACAGGTCTTTCTCGTGGGCATTGAGGACGGAATTATTCCATCAAGGCAGAATGTTGATGATGACAGTAAAATTGAGGAAGAACGAAGGCTCTTTTATGTCGGTGCAACACGGGCCATGGGGCGTCTGGAATGCTCCTATGTGGATCAGAGACGACGCTTCGGTGAAATTCTGCCAAGTGAACCAACACGGTTTCTTTTTGATGTGCAAAAAAACCTTTACTTCTTTAAAGACCTCACAGCGGTCTTTGGGGAGATTTCCAATTGCAGACCCAAAATACACGGTCAGTCGGGATTTAAATCACCAAAGACAGGGGCCGGTTATAAAAAACAACAATCTGATTTCAGTGCTCTGGATCACTTCTCCCAGGAGACTGTACAATTTCGCATGGGGCAGAGTGTGAAACACAAAACCTATGGCAGAGGAAGAGTGCTTGGGATAAGCGGTGCTGGTGATGATCTGAAATTGACCGTACTCTTTAATGATGGAGCACGAAGAAGGCTTATGGCAAAGTTCGCTAATCTGGAAACATAAAATCTTGGAGCGTGTATAATGATTGATCGTAAAACCGTGTTATATGTTGCACAACTGGCCCGTCTGAGGTTGTCTGATGAGGAAATAGATAGCTTTACCGGGCAACTGGATTCCATTATCGGCTATATCGATCAGCTGAACAGTGCTGATACCGAGGGGGTGGAGCCTACCTGTATGGTAGCACCATCCCATGATTCACTGAGGGATGATAGTGTAGTTCAATCCCTTCCACCTGAAACCGTACTCTCAAATGGTCCGAATGTAAAAAAAGGTCACTTTGCAGTTCCAAAAGTTATTAATAGCTAATTTGTTTCTGACAGTTGAATCTGGGTACATCATATGACTGAGCACAACAAAAGAATCATTGTTACCGATGATGAAAAGGCAATTGGCGATATACTTGCCCATTTCCTTGGCGCTCGTGGTTATGATGTTACAACTGCTTGCAGCGGCGAACAGGCTCTGGAGATTATTCACAATCAAGGTGCCGATCTTCTGATCACCGATCTGAAAATGGATGGTATGTCGGGAGTAGATCTGCTGAAATGGGTCAAGGAATTCGACAATCGTATTCCGGTTATCATGACCACCGGATTCCCCTCAATGTCAAGCGCTATTGATGGACTCAAACTTGGGGCATACGACTACATAACCAAACCGTTTCATCTCGAAGAGATAGGGGAGAAGGTCAAAAGAGCCCTGCAAGTCAAGCAGATGGAAGAGGATAATTGCCTTTTTTCAAAACTGGTGCCACTTCATGAGGTGACAAGAGTACTTGCAACGACACTCGATACAACTAAAATCAATGATCAGTTCCTGCACTACGCTACACGGTTGGCAAATGCTGATGGCGGAACTCTGCTGTTTCTCAACAACGAATCGAATCTGGTCATTGTACAATCCACCGGTGATTTTAATCAGCAATTCTGGCATCAGAAACTGTTTCTTGATGCTTCCAAAAGGGTTATTAATTATGGGGAACCGATGATGATGGAGTCGGTTATCGACGACCTCTTTCCTCTGCCCCCGGAACTTGGCTGTTGTGTTGTTTTCCCCCTGAAAACATCTAAAATTATTGGTACGCTTATACTGGTTCGTTTAAAAGACCGAAATGTCTTTTCCAACATAGACCTCGAAATCCTAAATGTCATCGTTTCCCAGGCAAGTATCTCCATTGAAAATGCGCGTCTCTATAAAAATCAGCGCAATAACTACCTGGAGACTATCAGAGCCTTTGCACTGGCGGTTGAAGCAAAAGATCTGTACACTCATGGACATTCGGAAAATGTGATGAAGTACAATGTTCTGGTGGCTAAACAGCTGGGGCTTCCCGCTGCGGATATCGAGTTGGTGAAGTATGCCGGGTTGCTTCACGATATCGGTAAGATCGGCGTAAGTGAGATGATTATTAATAAACCCGGAAAACTTACAACAGAAGAATATGACCAGGTGAAAAAACACCCGGAACAAGGGGCGAGGATTATCAGCAATGTTCCCTCTTTGGTGGAACTGGTGCCACTGGTGTATCATCACCATGAGTTTTTTGCTGGGGGAGGATATCCGGCAGGAATCGCAGGAGACCAGATCCCCTATGGGGCACGGATCCTGAGTGTCTCTGATGCCTTCGAAGCAATGACTTCAAATAGGCCCTATAGAAAACAGATGCCAAAAGACGTGGCACTAGACATTTTAGATAAAGAAAAAGGTAAACAGTTTGATCCTTCAATTGTAGAGGCGTTCCTGGAGGTGATGAAATCAGACCTATGAGAACAACTACTGTAATTATTGTTCTCATTTGGGTAGCTGTCGCTGTTTTGTTTATGGCATACAGCAGTGTGGAGAGGGATAGTGACACCACCGTTATTCTGATGGATGCTTATGGGGACACTGTTACCCTAAGTGCCCGGACTGATACCCTGGAGGTAGGGCTTATTGTCAGGCCAGATAAAAAGCCTACTGATTCCCAAGACACAGCTGTTGCCATAAATAACGAGGCTGAAACTATAAAGAGCAGCCAGTCTCTCAAATCAAAAGAGCACAGAGCTGATACTAAAGATTTACTCTGTGTCGAAATAAACAGCGCTGATTCTCAAAAGCTTACCAAACTTCCGGGAATCGGTCCGGTACTGGCGCAAAGAATTCTGGAGCAACGCACGCTCATCGGCAGTTTCAACAACAGTCAGGACCTTTTGGAGGTAAAAGGAATTGGACCATCGAGACTGGATAGAATAAAGGAACATATCTGCTTTTAATATCCAAAAAGGGAATAGTGTTGCCCTTTTTTCCGAAAAAAATGATATTTACTTACATAACCATAACGTTCTGTTTCAAATCAGCTTCTTAATGAGAACGGATTTTACCCGAGAAATATGAAATCACACCTTTATAATAGTGGCTTTGACTTTCAAAACAACTACATAACTGTTGTTCAGTATGCACCTGAAGAACAGAATGTCACCAAAATTGCCATTCTGCCGCTTGCATATGATGATCCATCAGCATATTGGGAAACCGTTGGAAACGAACTGAAAAATCTCAAAAAGACATTCAAATTCTCCAATCCCGAAGCGGTATGTTCTCTGCCCTCTGAACATTCGGTAGTAAAAAAGATCATTGTTGATTGGAGCGAAGGTAACCTGGCACAGGCCATGGAGTGGGAACTAAGTCAACAGATCATTGCACCTGTGGAAGAGTACGTGTTCGACTATCAGCAGATCCCCTCTGTGGGGGATGAAAAGGTATATCTGCTCGTAGCCATGCGAAAAGAAAAACTGGCTCGGTTATCAGAAGCGGTAAAAAATATAAAGCTAAACCCTGCCACGATTGATCTCGATTCTTTTGCACTGATAAATGTCTTCGAGGCCAATTACCCTGAATTGCTGGCTGATCCCGTGCTTATTGTCCATAGTGAGCCTCTCAGAACAAAATTGGTACTCTCTGCTGGTGGGCATTTTGTTGACAGTGCATTTTTTCAACACGATGATCAAAGCATAGAACAACAGGAGTATTGCGATATAATCGCCAGGGAAACTGCACGACTCACCGCTTTGAACTCTGCTGAAGTAGCTGGGGGGGACCCCCGAATCTTTCTTGCCGGTTCACTCTTTGCCCAACAGAAAAAAAACGGTGCATTCAACGGGGTTCTTTCTGATGCTCAGATGTTAAATCCCTTTAGAAAAATAAATTGTCAAATTGGAGCCGAAGAGTCGCAGCTGGAAAACTATTCTGCTCAGCTTGCTGTTGCTGTTGGCCTCGCATTGCGCGGAAATGAATAATAATGATACGTATTAATCTTCAGAAAAACAGTGACGTTCACAAAAAGACCACAGGGGCCACAAAGAAAAAGTGGCTGTTGCCGGCAACTATAACCTCTGCATTGATTTTAGCGGTGGTTTCGGCCGTTCTGTTCTTTCCTCAACAGACCGGTCAAGCCGTAGAAGAAAAAACAACCCTGCTTTCCACCGATATTAATCCATCGACCCATTATAAACCCGATATGATTGAGGATGTTGTAAGGGAGATTGATGGTCAGAGCGCTGGTGAAAAACTATTTATTCCATATGAAGAGATGTCTGTTGCAGAACAAATCGGCTATGAACTCCTATTCGCTAGGAATATAGTCGTTCTGCTCAATCGCACTATGGAAAGTGGAATTAGACTGGTTTCCCTGAATACTGATGATTTTAAAACCATTCGTGTCAGAGGGTTTAGCAGCAGCACAAACATCATTCGCTCAATGTTCAGCGCTATGAAACAAGAAAATGTTACGCTGCTGCCTGCACCTCACACCACTATCAGTGAACACCGTGATTTTGGTTATCAGTTCTCTGTTGCAGCTAATCCCCAGTTCCGTTTCGATGAGACGGATCCTTTTAGTATGCTGGATAATGTGCCCTTTCGGGATGAACTAGCCTACATTGTGCGTGATTTTTCTTCCGTTGCTTCGCAAAACGGGATACACTTAAGTCAATCTCCACGACAGGTTTCCAGCCAAAAATCAGGCAATTACAGAAAAATTCTTTACCGGGTCGAAGGGGAAGCTACCTATAGAGATTTCGTCAGGTTCGTCCTGTCGCTTAACAAAAAAAATATTCCCTCTGCTTTCAAAAAAATCGATATGGTAGCCACCGGTAGAGACAGAGTGCGGCTGGGAATGGATATACTGTTTGTTGTCAAAGAGTTATAATGCGTTTGAGAATAGTTTCAGGATCGCTCAAGGGGCGTGTGCTCAGCCTCTCTGCCAAGGACAATCAACACTTTCGACCGACTCTTGAGCGTGTGCGCGAGGCGGTGCTGGAAATTTTGAAATATGATCTGCAGGGCTCCATTGTAGCAGATCTCTGCGCCGGGAGCGGTGTAATGGGGTTCGAGATGCTTAGCAGAGGAGCCGTAAAGGTTGACTTTGTTGAAAAAGAGAGAAGGCTCTCAGCACAGATCACCAAAAATGCAGCGGTTCTCAAAGCTGAGCAAAGGGTGCAGGTATTCTGCACAGACGTACGCTCTTTTATCGATTCCGCTCAAAAGAGATACAATCTGATCTTTTTTGATCCGCCCTATAACAGTAGTGAACTTGCAGAGCTTGTACCCACTTTACACGATTTGTTGCTGCCACAGGGCATTGTTGTATACGAAAGACGCAGACACTCGCAAGAAAAAAAATCGCTTAAAGAGGAAAAAAACAACGTGCTCATTGATAAAAGAGTATTCGGGGATACAACTGTTGAGATTTTCAGATTCCTAAACTATTGAAAAGGGCGCTTCATGCCAACTGCTTTATACCCTGGAACATTTGATCCTATTACATTCGGACATATAGATATAGCCGTAAGGGCTTCTCAAATATTTAAAAAAGTTATTGCTGTTGTGGCTGCAAACCCCGTAAAGAATCCAATGTTCTCAGTCGATGAAAGAGTGGAAATGGTTAAAGACTCTCTCTCTCACGTACCCAATATTGGAGTAATAAGCCATTCCGGGCTTATTGTAAATTGTTTGCGCGAGTACAAGGCTACTGCACTGATAAGAGGGCTTCGGGCTGTTTCGGATATCGATTATGAATTTCAGATGGCGTTTACAAATAGAAACCTTTTGGGGAGCGCTGAAACGATTTTTCTTATGCCAAGTGCTGAATATACCTATCTCAACTCGTCCCTTGTCAGGCAGATCGCCCATTACGGGGAAGATGTCAGCTCGTTTGTCCCACAGTTTGTACAGAAAATGTTAATGGATAAACTCAGCTCTCAATGATTCCCTCTCGCTTTCCCGTACCCTTTCATTCAGTACTGAACCGTTAAAACAGGGAGTGTATATGAATTTTTCCAGACAACATGATACCGGAAGAACGATTCGTTTACTGCTGATCGCAAATCTTGCTGTTTTTATTCTTCAAAACATCCCCGGTATCGGTTCATTCATTGCCGCCTACGGATCTCTTATTCCCCGATTAACGTTTCTTCAGGGGCAGTTGTGGCGTGTTTTTACTTATATGTTCCTCCACTCTACTACTAATATCTTTCACATTGTTTTCAATATGCTGGTGCTTTGGATGTTTGGGGTTGAAATGGAGGGTTTGTGGGGAGAACGTAAATTCCTCCTCTTTTATCTAACCTGTGGGGTGGGGGCGGCCCTCTTCTCCCTTTTTAGCCTCCTTGAGCCAATGGCCAGCATCACGCCTGTAATTGGAGCTTCCGGTGCGGTGATCGGCGTTCTCACTGCCTATGCCTACTACCATCCCCAAAGACAGGTACTTCTCTTTTTCATTATTCCGGTAAATGTCAAAGTGCTGGTTATCGGATATGCCATCTATTCATTACTCCTCTCCTTCCAGTCGGGAGGTACCATCTCTCATATAACACACCTGGGGGGTATTGCTGTGGCCTACCTCTATCTGAAAGCTTCACCAACTCTTTCAAGGTGGTTCAGGAATAAAACTGAAATCTGGAATGAACGAGCGCAGCGCCTTAGAGTTCAGCAGAACATTCAGAAACAGAAATTTTTTGAACAGCAGGTCGATCCTGTACTGGAAAAAATTTCCCGTCAGGGTATGGATTCACTCACACCGGCGGAAAAGAAAATATTGAAAAAAGCCTCTTCCGTGGATAAAGAACGGCTTAAACGCCATGGCATTTTGCCTTTCCACTTGTTCAAATAAAAAGAACCGATACTACCATACTGCCTGCTATGAATAATCAAAAGAGCTTAAAACAAAAGATAGCTGAACTTGAAACTCAATTGGCAGCAAACGCAGAGCAGTCAAAGTGTTGTTCCAATGTTTCACCATTACAACTTGAGACTGCCAGAAAAATTCAGCAAGGTCTTTTACCCTCCCATCTCCCAGAAGTTAAAAATATTACGGTAGCTTCCTTTTATGCTCCGCAGGGAAAAGTGGGAGGTGACTTTTACGATATTATTATAACTCCACGGCAGAAGACCGCATTTTTAATCTTTGATGTGAGTGGAGGAGGTATTGCCGCGGCCCTCATTGGTGCAACCGTTAAAATGCTCTTTGCTATGGTTATGGAAAAAACAGATTCGCCCGCACAGGTTTTCAGAACTGTTAACCAGCGTCTCAAACACCTTATAAAAACAGAACACTATGTTACCGCATTCCTTGCGGTGTTTGACAGGGTAAGTAACCGAATTACCTATTCACAGGCAGGACACCCTTGTGCATATCTATATAGAAAAAGTAGCGGTAATCTGTTACCCCTCACAACAAGGGGCTTTATGTTGGGCCAGGGAGATCTTCCTGCCTCAATAGAATTCGGCGAATCTTTTGTGGTTATGCAACCCAAAGACTTACTCTTTCTTTACACCGATGGGCTCACTGATGTGTTTTGTCCTGAGGGTGCAATGTATGGCAGTGGCAGGCTATGTAATTCATTGATTAAACATGGTGAAAATGAACCTGAGCAAATTATATCAAAGGTGCTGGATGACCAGGCTCGTTTCAGAAACGGCATTGCTCTCAGGGATGATCTCGCTCTACTCCTCATGCGACTGGAGTATTTGGATCCACTGCTTATTCAGTCCGGTTTTTTTCCTGAAGATCGACCACAATTGAGAATTATCAGTATACGTGACGAAATCGATGAGGTTGTTTCAGATATACTGCGTGAGATGGATCGATGCGGGTTTAGTGATGATCTTATACGCAAGACAAAAGTCTCTCTTCTTGAGATGACTATCAATGCCATAAATCACGGTAATAGAAATGACATCTCAAAAAAAGTATATGTCACCTATAAAGTAACAGCTGAAATGCTGAAAATCAGCATTACGGATGAAGGTGAAGGATTTGATTACACTAACCTCCCAGACCCACTAAAAGAATCAAACAGAATAAAATCTCATGGCAGAGGACTTTTTCTCGTTAAAAAATACATGGATATCGTTGAATTCAACTCTACCGGCAACAGAATTCTGGCAATTAAAAAAAAGGGGTGAACTTAGCTCTTAGTTCAATCTGTTTGCTAGTCGAGAAAGAGTGTAAGCAGGGGCTGATACTGGATAAAGGAAGAGTTTTTCCAAAAATCATCCTAATCATGCAGCTCACCAAAATCACAGTTCAAACGTTTTTTTTTCTCTAAAAAGTAGTCATGACATTAATAGGTCTAAATAACTTTTATCTCATTATTTAGAGCACGTATCGTCTTGGGGCCGGTGATCTTCTCTTTTACAAGATAATGGCGGTCAAAAATCTTGAACATCGTACCTGGCATTGCCGCTTTTTCTATTTTAATAAATGCATTTTCGATGTCGTATATTTTCGAGGAGGCAACTTTTTTCCGATCCTCAAGAATCTGAATCTGTTTTTTATATGTTTTTAGGGTCTCGTTGACTTTTTTCCACAGTACGATGTTCTCTTTAGAGAGCTGTCGTCTTGTTTTGTACATCGTTTCAAACCGTTTATTTGTTGCAACCATTTTTTTCAGATTCAGATGCATCTCTTCAAGTTGACTGTCAATTCTCACCATCTCTTCGCTAAGTGCATAGTCCATCCCAACCTCAAGATTGGTGCGTGTCCCGTTGGAGTTGCCTACTATGTTAACAATTATGGAGTGTTTCGCCACCAAAGTACCACCTGCAACCGACAGGCTGCCACCATGGATCTCAATACTCTTTCTGGAATAGATAGTACTGTTCAGGGCCTCTTTTGCAATGTTCACGTTACCTCTGCTGCGCACGGTCTGATTTTTTATGAATCCAAGATTCACATCCCCCTTGGCTTCGATTAAACCCCTGCCCTGTCCGATAAATCCATGTTTACAAAGAATATTTCCGCCCACCTTTACCGCACAGTCTTCAATTGTTCCGCTTACTTGAAGATCACCCCCACACTCTACCCCAAATCCTGAACTGATATCACCGTTAATGGTCACTGACCGCTCATATTTAATATTACCCGTTGAGAAATCTACGTTTCCCTCAACTACATACCCCTCAACAATATTGATACTGGTGCCATCATACTTTACTATCCCGTCGGTAGTTGCTATAAGGTAGTCTGCTTGCTCTCCGGAAGTATCCGTATTCTTACCCCCCGGAAGTTGTGCCGGTTTACCATCTGCTGCTGGTGTTTCGTTTCCGGTAATATCTTTTCCAGGTCTGCCCTTTTGAGGTGGTATCAATTTCGCCAGTTTTTTTCCGCTGCTAACTGGAACAATAATATCAACGTTCTTGTAATCGGCAACGCCGTTTTCGTTTACCTTGGGTTTAAGTGATGATTCTGTGCTGATCAGAAGTTCCACCTTACCATCTTCTCCATCAACAGTCTCATCGCCCTTGGCTACAACTATCTGCTTTTCCGGATACCTACCCTTACCACAATTTTCACAAATCTCCTCTATTTTAGATTGATTTACACCATATACCACACCCTGACTTTCAAGTAATTCATAGATACTTTCTGTATCCGGGGGTGCACCGTTTGTCCCGGCTGGATGTACAATAAGGGATGCCGACATCTTATCAGAGCTTATTTCCACTTCAAGAGAACTGTTGAAGTCCAATGGTATAACATCGATTGTGTCTGCCACACAAAGTGCCACACCGATTGTTGATGAAGTAACCTTATTGCCCTCTTCATTGAGACGGGCACCTTCACCGATAGTTACCTTTTTCTCAATAATTTCTTCACTGAATATAAGTTCACCCCGGACCGTTTTTCCGGGAATAGATGGGGTTCCATGTGCCCGCTCTGCAAGCACTGAACCTGGATCAACACGCTCTATCTTATCATTTACCTTTGCCAGTTCCCAGTAATAGTGAAGATCTGAAACCTCTTCAAGCATACTCTTACAATTTACGTGTTTTACTTTCATCACAAACGGTCCCTCATGGTGTGGTACCGCAGGTATCCCTTCTGCCACTATGTCGATTTTGTACATCCCGTTGTGTCCGGGCCACTTATTTACAGCAGCAGTTAAAGCGGACTCCTTTATTCCAAATACGACCCCGTTGAGCTCAAGAGCCCTTTTCAGCATATCTCCGCTGAGGGGTATCTCTTTGCCCAGAGCTGCATCAATAGTCAGTGATGCATGCATCGCGTCGTTCGATACTCCAATATTGATAAAACTCAGTGGGTCAACTGTCTGGTGCTTTTCTGGTGTCGGGGGTTCTTTGCTCTTATCCTCTGCTTGGATGCTTATCTCCTGGAAACCATGCTTTTTTAGTAGGTCGATTGATTCTTCATTCAAAACATGCGAGCGACTTAGCAGAAGACGTCCACCGGAAACATTGATGTCCTGGTCCAATACCATCCCTGCAGATGCTTGATTTACATTTATTGTGGTCATAAAACCCTGCTTTTGATCAACTGATTTTCCGCTTTCTCACATTATTCTGCTACACACTGTTATTTATAGGAAAATGGTATTGAAACGTGTATTTTCTCTTATTATGCTACCCTGTTCAAGGTTATATAACTAAGTGTACTATGCCAAGTCTAAAAGGTCAATCATATAATAGTCAATCCGGGGAGTTCTCTATTGCAGCGGTAGCGTTCCCTGTTGCAATACCCGGTGTATACGACTATAACATACCCTCTAATCTTCGTGATACAGTGCAGCCAGGAACTCCGGTGTTGGTGCAAGTAAAAAATAGAACCACCTGGGGAGTAGTTGTTGATTTAAAGAAAAAGTCACCATTCCCTAACCTCAAACAAGTGCTGGAGGTTAAAACCGGGCAATGGGCTGATTCCAATCAGACCCTGATGACACTTTATAAATGGATGGCATCATATTATCAGTGTGATCTGGGCAGAGTATTTAGACCGATTGTAAATAAATCGTATATAAAAACAAATGCAAAAATGGTCACCGTCTATAGCGCTGCAGATAAACCACTTGAGGGGCTTAGAGATAATCACGTTCAGTTTTTGAAAAAGCTCCAAGAGTGCGGCTGCGCATTGAGTAAAAAAGAGATCGAACTAAGATTTAGCATCTCCTATTCCACAATCAGGCTGCTACAGAAAAAAGGTTTTGTTGCAAGTGAAAAAATCCCCATCCTCCGTCAGGCAGATGAACTTGGGCTGGCCTTACAGGACAAAAAAGTGGTGCTTACAGACGAACAGCAATTTGCGGTTGATAAAATAGCACGCTCCTTGACTTCTCCCTCTAAACCATTTTTGATACATGGCATTACTGGAAGCGGCAAAACCCATATCTACGTTGAACTAACACGTAAAACGATTCAGCTTGGAAAATGTGTCATAATTCTCGTTCCCGAGATATCCCTTACCCCTCAGACGATTCAGTGTTTTAAGGTGGCAATAGGGGACACCATCTCTGTAATTCACAGCAATATGTCCGATGGTGAACGGCGTGACAGTCTTCACGAAATCGTTTCCGGAAAAAAACGTGTCGTCATTGGAGTGCGCAGTGCAATTGTAATCCCTATGGAAAACATCGGACTTATCATCGTTGATGAGGAACATGATCCTAGCTATAAGCAGAGTGATATGGATCCAAGATACAATGCACGGGATGTTGCAGTGATGAGGGGGCATATTCAAAAAGCGGTTGTTGTACTTGGAAGTGCCACGCCAAGTACTGAAAGTTATTCCAATGCTCTTAACGGAAAATATGAACTGCTGCGGCTTGTGAAACGATTCGCTGGTGCCAGACTGCCTAAGGTGGCAATTGTCGATATGGCTCAAGAAAAACAGGAGAATAACTGGACACCTTTTTCAAGATACCTTACAGAAAGAATTACCGAAATTCTTGCCTTAAAACAGCAGATCATTCTCCTGCTGAACCGGCGAGGATTCTCTGCCGTGCTGATGTGCAAAAGTTGCAGCTATACCTATACCTGTCCCAATTGTTCGGTGAATCTCAAATACCACAGGGCTGATACACTCTTGAAGTGTCACCTTTGCGGCTACACTGCACCTGCTCCGGATGTTTGTCCCCGATGCAGTTGCGAAAATGTCAAATACATCGGAACCGGTATTCAGAAAGCCCAGGAGCTTCTTGAGGAGCTTTTTCCACAGGCCAGGATCATCAGAATGGACCAGGATACAACCCGGGGTAAGGGGGCTCATATCTCTATACT
The DNA here is from genome assembly GCA_007115975.1 of Chitinispirillum sp. Taxonomy (GTDB): domain Bacteria; phylum Fibrobacterota; class Chitinivibrionia; order Chitinivibrionales; family Chitinispirillaceae; genus Chitinispirillum. The sequence goes on along the minus strand of SKJJ01000085.1, from coordinate 10,165 downwards.
CGACACCTTTGCAACGGGAAAAGCTGATATCCTCATTGGAACTCAGATGGTGGCAAAGGGACTTAATTTCCCCAGAGTTACCCTGGTGGGAGTTTTACAAGCCGATACCGGACTCCATTTTCCCGATTTCAGAGCTTCAGAGCGAACCTTTCAGCTCCTCACCCAGGTTGCAGGAAGAGCCGGGAGAAGTTCTGATCCGGGTGAAGTAATTATCCAAACCTATTTCCCCCAGGAAGTCTGTGTGAAAACCGCACAAAACCATGACTTTGAAACTTTCTTCAAAGTCGAAATTGAAAATAGAAAGGCTTTACACTACCCCCCCTTTGGAAAGCTGGCAAGGGTCGTTTTCGAAGGTACAGGTGAAGCACAGGTGAAAAACCTGATGATTAAAGCCGCTAATAACCTTAAAAGAGAACCGGTTCAGGGTGTTACCATCTTAGGCCCCTCTCCTGCGGTGCTTTTTAAGATTGATAATGTGTATAGGTTCTCCATGCTGCTTAAAGCTGTTTCTGCTGCAAGGCTCGCTGAGGCTTTGGGTGTAATAAGAAGTTCTGTAAACAATCCCTCTGGTGGTGTCAGGTGTGTAATTGATGTCGATCCGGTAAATATGCTTTAGGACTCATTGTGAAAAATACGTGTACAAAAACAGTTCGGTTACTGTTTGATGTTTACAATATAAAGGCAGTGAAGTGGACTCTGAAAATATCCCTGACTCTGCTGTTCGTTGTCATTGTAAATATGAATATTTCAGGTGATGATATTGCCGTATTATCTGAAAATATCTCTTTTAGAGAGCTTGCTGTGGCTGTTGTTCTTGGCTTTACAGGGATCATCTTTCAAACCCTCAGATGGAAATATGTTCTCTTAAAACTGGACTTCAAGGTTAGTAACAGAGATGTTCTGAAAACCCTTCTCAGAGGTTGTTTTCTTGGCTTCCTTACTCCGGGGCGTTTTGGAGAGCTGTTTAGAGCTGTAGATCTTGATCCATCCGTTAAATTCAGGTCTGTAATTGCTACTGTTCTTGACCGTGCCGCTGCTGTCATGGTAGTATTGGTTCTTGGTATCACCGCTTCAGCTATACAGTACCTTTACATTGGGGTTGCTCCATTGAACCTGTTTGTTGTTCCCGCTATAATCATTTTTGCCGTTGCTGCTGTAGTGGTTATCTTTAATAAATATTGTATAAAATTGATTGCTGTTTTTGCGGCTCTAATGAAATTTCCGGTACAGGTATCAAATCAGTCGATCTGTTTTGTCGTTACACTATTCAAAGCGCCCACATTTGTGCTACTCTCTTTATTGGCTCATCTTTTCCTGCTCTTTCAAACGGCTTTTCTGTTTTATATGTTCGGATATACCGATATCGTCTGGAATCTCCTTGTTGGAGCACAAAGTTATGCATTCATGATTTTTATCCCGTTTTTTATCGCTAATGCAGGGATAAGAGAATACTCTTTCTCGCTATTTATGGATCAGATTAATTGGACTCACCAGTCCGTCGGAGTAGATGCAATGGCAATCGGTGCCGCATTATTGATATTAATCAGCAATATAATTATCCCTGCCTTTTTGGGGCTTTTATGGATCTATTCAGACCGTAAAAAAAATACAACTGTACCGCTTATCGATCATAAAGAGCTGGTGTTGGAGGAAAAACAACTATGACAGACAACCGACAGAGTGGATCGGATGGTCTTTTCAACTCCAGAGCGGAAGCCTGGACTATTCTGCGAAAAGGTTTTAACACCGTTTTCAACCAAAATGAACTTGATACGATCAGTCGGGCTGAACGCACTTTTCAGAAAGACAGACGTAAAATTGCCTTTCTTACTTTTGAAAACCGGTTGGCATCTCTTGGTGGACTGGCCGCTGTAATGGCATTGCTCCCTTCAAATCTTGTTGACTCTGGAGAAGATGTCATTATAGTGACCCCGTTTTACAACAATAACCCCAAAGTTAAAAATGAAGTGGCAGCAGGTAAATTTCAGGAAATTTTCAAAAATGAAAAGTTTAATCTTTGTGGTTACTCCGGAGTCGTTTCCTGTTACAGAGATACCGGTTGTAATCTCCCCGCTTTCCATATTGGAGTGCAGAATCAGTTCACTGCTGTTTCCAATCCCTATGCATATAGTAAAGATGAAAAACTGGTAATGGATGCTCTCGTGTTCTCTGCTGCCGTCCCTTTTGTGATGAATAAGCTGGGGTTTAAACGCAATATCCTATTTCACGCACAGGATTGGGAAACTGCACCCGTTGCCATTACCTCAAAATTTGCACTGCTCAGTGGACTGCTTGAACATGCCAGAACTGTTTTAACACTACACAACTCCTTTGATGGGCCTCTGAGCAAGGAGAAAAAGAGGCTGTTTTTCGGAAATAACCTCCCTGGACACACCGTTCTTCAATGCGCTATACCTCTGCTCAATGGACCTCTCACAACGGTGAGCTCTCCTTTTGCCCGTGAATTGACAAATGATCCCCTTCAATGTACTGTCTTCACCAACCATCTCCAGAAACTCTTTAAAAGTAATCCACCTTTGGGAATTGAGAATGGGTTGTTTGGTGACCATTCTCACCCCTTTACTGCCAATGGTGAGCTGCAAGCCCTAAATGGCAACTGTGACCTGTTGGTTAAGGAAAAAGAGAGGTTCAGAGAAAACCTGGAAAAAATTATCGGCACAGAAACAAATCCCGATATCATTGGACTGCTGCATTTTAAATCAAAATCTTCTAAAGAACCGATCTTTTTTATGTCAGGGCGTCTTGATCTGATGCAAAAAGGGTTCGATGTCATCTTTCATGCATTCAAAAAACTTCCCAGGGGAAAAGCAAAATTGTTCTTCTGTCCATCGGGGGTAGGGGAAAACATTGAAAAGGAGCTGGCGTTCTTTAAAAAAATTCAGATCGAATGCAGTGGGGATATAACCATCTGGCCCTTCAGAATTCCATCAGAAGATTACAGGGAAGTCCTCCGTGGGTCAAGTTTTCTAGTTATGCCTTCATTCTATGAACCTTTTGGTGCTGCCACGGAAGGCTTTCTTCATGGGACCCCTGTTATTGCACGGGCTACCGGTGGTCTTTTGGTGCAGGTTAAATCCTGTAGCAAAGTCCCGCTTTCGGGGGGGGGCAATCGTGCAGACTTTTTCAGAAAATCAACCGGACCGACCGGCATTCTTTTTCGGGAAGAGTGTGATCAAATGGATGCAAAAAATGGGTGGAGGGAGTGTCTCAACCAATCGCCGGATAGAAGAATCAAAATAAAGTCGTATCGGGCCATGGTAAATGCTGCTGAGAATGCTCTGAAAAAAGCCATCGAAATTCATCATGATAAAACAGTGTATGGCAATATGATCTGTAACGGAATACAGAGCTTGGAAAACTTCTCCTGGAACTACGCAGTTGAAAAGTATAAAACAATCTATGACACTGCTTCGTTAAGAGGGTTTTTCTGAGTTGAACAGTAGTTCTGCCCTCTCAGGCCATCTGTCTTGAAAGATCATGCAACCGCTTTATTCTCTCTTCCATAGGCGGATGGGTACTGAAAAGTGAACTTACGCCACCCCTGAATGGATTTACTATAAACATGTGTGCTGTAGAAGCACTTCCCTGCATGGGCTTTACCTGTGCTGCCTGACTCAGCTTTGCCAGTGCATTGGCCAAAGAGAGGGGTTTACCGCAAAACTTTGCACCCATTGAATCTGCTGCATATTCTCTTGATCGTGAAATGGCCATCTGAATAAACATCGCTGCTATGGGGGCTACTATTGCCAGGGCGAGGCTACCCCACATATTGTTGCGATTGTTGCCTCCACGCATACCCCCCCCAAACATCGCCCCCCAACGTACCATTGTTGCTATCCAGGTTATTGCACCTGCAATTGTTGCTGCAATTGTGCTGATCAGTGTGTCACGGTTTTTTACGTGCGCCAGCTCATGAGCCATTACCCCTTCAAGCTCCTCTTCATTGAGAATTCTCATTATGCCTACGGTGGCAGCTACTGAGGCATGTTTTGGGCTTCGGCCTGTAGCAAACGCATTTGGTGATTCTGAATTTATGGCGTACACTTTAGGCATGGGCATATTGTTTTTTTCTGCCAGCCTTTTGACGGTATTATACAGCTGAGGTAGTTCTGTGGGGCCAACCTCCTGTGCCTTATACATCTTGAGTATGATTTTGTCGGAATAGAACAGGCTGGCAAAATTCATGACCCCTGCAAAGATAAGTGCCATAGATGCACCCTGAGGTCCACCCATCATATCACCGAACAGCACAAGTATTCCGGTTAATGCGGCTAAAAGGATGGTAGTTTTCATTGCGTTCATTGCGGATAACCTCCTGTTTTGATCTTCACTTACAGGTGATACCTACCTGTTTTCTGCGTTAAAAATAGTTTATAAAAATCGATTCGAGAAGAGAAACCTGTTACCATTATTTATCTTGCCCGGTGTTATTGGGTAGTACATTTCGCCATACCCCGTCGTTGTACCGGATATCCACCAGGTCAACTGTGAAGAGGAAACTGACCCCTTTTTTCGCGGGAATGTCTACATTTATTGACTATTTACTACGTGCATTGGGAGGGAAATATTTACCTGAAAATCTGAGTTATTTGTAGGGGAATCGTTCCCAGGCTTTATCAACAAAGGCTTTGAATTCACTCTCAAAGCGAGACCGTGGGAATTTCTCTGCATTTTTCCTGATCACGGCAGGGTCAAACCGGTCTTCTGTGCGGATGAATTCTTCCACCTTTTCGGTCACGGAATCAACCGTGCGCTGTTTGAAAAAAAGACCGGTTCTGTTTTCAATAACAGTTTCAAGTGCTCCGCCTCTGCCGTAAGCTATTACTGGTACACCGCATGCCTGTGCTTCTACATTGACCACCCCGAAATCCTCCTCGGCACAGAATACAAATGCACGTGCTTTGCTCAACAGATCTGAAAGTTCCTGGGGTGGCAAATATCCCATGAATTCAATTCCAGGTCCCGCTATTTTTTCAAGTTTTTTTCGTGAGGGACCATCGCCTACAATCAGCAATCGTAGTTTCATTTTTTTGAATGCTTCGATAAGTATATCTATCCTCTTATAGGGTACAAGGCGGGAAACGGTTATAAAATAGTTATCTTTGCGGTCGCTTACAGAAAATTTGTCAATGTCCACAGGTGGATAAATCACCTTTGCACGGCGGTTATAGCACTTCTTAATCCTGTTGGCAATATAATAGGAGTTGGTGACAAACTCATTTACTCTGCTTGCAGAGACCTGATCCCATATTCGAATGTAGTGCATCATACTTCTTATAATAAAACTTTTTACCCCGCGGTCAAGTCCCTCGGCTTCAAGGTACTCATAAGTCAGATCCCAAATATAGCGCATAGGGGAGTGACAGTAACATATGTGAAGCTGATTGGATGAGTTTAAAATGCCCTTGGCAACTGCATATGATGAGGAGATTATAAGATCATGCTCCCGGAGATCAAACTGCTCAATTGCCATAGGGAAAAGCGGTAGGAATAGTCGGTGCTTACTGCTAAAGGGTAGTTTTTGTAGAAAAGAGGTTTCTATAGCTGTTTTTTCGAAAACGGTGCCCTGAAACTCTTCTTTGTTATGAAAAAGAGTGTATATCTTGCCGGGATAAAGTGAGTGAATCGATTGCAGTACACTCTCTGCTCCTGCCATGGTTACGAGCCATTCATGAATTAATGCTGTTGACATAGTAAATTTGCCGGCTTTTTTTCTGCTGATTGTTTACGATTAACTGCTTTGATTATAACATGCTGTTTGGCTAAATGCACTTAAAATCTGAAATGTTTGCATTTGGATGCTTTGAACTGAGGATGGATAGTCATGGAATCAGATGCTTGTTTGTAAGCCTTTTACATAAGATGACGCAGAGCCCAAACAAGACGAGGAAAACGACCCAGACTGATTTTAAATATTTTCGACATGGTAATTTCTTCCATTCTCAGAGATTGCAGTGATCTGGCCGCCCTGTTGTAATCCTCATCAGGTACAGCGGAGAGTGAATCTTTAACCTTTGCCATCTTGAGGTGTCGAAAACCCCGGGCCTTGTACCACCTCTTCTCATATTCCCTGCAGAAACTCTGTTGTGATTTACTATCGGTGCTATTGAGTAACTCAATTGCACAATTGGCGGCAATGCCACCACTGATAAACGCTTCTGCTATTCCAGCTCGTGAGATGGGGTTTATTGTGCTGGCAGCATCCCCTGCTTTGAATAGTCCGGGAAGTGCAATCGTTTTTCTGCGGTAACCACAGGGGATAGCTCCGGCAAATCTCTTGACTACCTTTGCATGGGGGTAATGGGTCTTTAAATAGTTGTCAAGCAACTCTTTTATGTTCAGCTCTTTTTTGAATCTGCTGCCAATTACAACACCTATATTGGCACAACCCTCTTCTCTGGGGAATGCCCACGCATAACCACCCGGTGCGATAGTCCCCCCTGCGTGTAAATGAACTGTATCTGTTGGAATAGCCACATTTTCGGTAACTGCAAAGTATGCAGGCTCAAGGTCATAGGGCTTCCAGCAAATTTCCTCTCCTCTGCCCAGTAAACCAATTGGTCCCGACGCATCAATGACAACCCTCGCTTTGACCTTTGATCCATCCTGTAACAGTACTTGACGATAGCCGTTGGTAAAAGCTCCTATTGCAATCGCTCTGTTTCCAAAAAGAAAACTACCGCCTCGGGAGTAGATGTCTGCACAAATATCCTTCTGCATAAGGCCTCTGTTGATAATATAGCCCTTGTTTTTATCCCTATATGTTATACAGCTGTTATCGGGGGAGTGGAAAGTGGCTTTGTCTATGACTTGTCGTATCCACGAAGGTTTTACTTCCAATGATTCTTCAAGGCCCCGTTTCCCTACACCTTCAGCACAGGCTATAGGTTTTTCCCAAGGAGTGTTTTTGTCGATAATCAGAACATCCAGGCCGGAAGTCTCTGTGACAGTCAGTCCGGCTTTGAGACCTGCCGGACCTGCACCAATAATTATTATATCGTATTGATCTTTGTGAGATCTATTCATCAAGGGCGATATCCTGAAAAACAACTGTGTCGTTTTGAAAACCTTAATTTTTAAATATAAATATTATTTCTCCAAAAAAGCTATAATGGCCAGTAATAAGCAAAAAAAGGCGGAAGGATTACCGCCCCTCTGCCTGGTCTGTTATGGTTAGCACATCGGAAAAACTATAAAAGGCTGCTGTAATCTTCTGCTGTTCCCTTATCCATGCAACACTGTATAATCTTTTTTCCAAGATCATCAAGCTCAGGTTGCACAAATTTTTCCAATTCACTTATAAAAAAGTTCCTCAGAATTTCTGCACCCTTGTCATAACCTTCGTCGCCTACTTCTGGCTGCTCGTTTACCCTGAGCAGATCGTGTGGTATGGGAACACCTTCTACCTGCATGGTGTGAAGAGTGTGACCAAGAAGAGAGCATCTGGATGCCACAAGCTGTTCAGGTTTAAATTTGGCCACACCTCTGCGTGCAAGGTACTCTCGTGAGATCCACTGAGGCATAAAGGAGACTCGGTACGCGCCGATATGCTGATTGGGAGTGAGAGTGTAGCCAACTTGTGGTGACGCCTCAATCTGCCTGAGAAGAAGATTCGCGTGATTTACAAATTTACCGGTCGCAAACGGCCAGTATGATCCCACACCTTCACTTGTCATAGCTGCCGTGTCGGTTATACTGGGGTTGTCAAACCCTCTTGGTGATACAAGACGCCACAGCCAGGCCAGGGCCGGAGGGAGTATGTGCAGCAAACCAACAACACCATAAGTAGGATTTTCGCGGGTACATGGTGGAGTACGTATCCCAAAATTACGTATGTTAACCTCTACAATTCCATCAACACAGTCCGGTACAACTCTTCGCGGAAGTATCACTCGTGGGTTGGGACATGGTACCCCCGGTGAATCTTCCGTATGTTCCCAAATGAGAACCGTTGATTGGGGAACTCCTTGGAGACTAAGAAAAATAAGTGGCTCCTTGGGGCTGATAGTTACCTTCTCAAGGTTAGGATCGGTGCCATATCGTGCAATGTGATTGAGTCTGACAAACCAAGCCTGCTCCGCATCGCAGGCAACGATGTAGCCACTGTCATTCTGGGCACTTTGGGGACACATCGCCATGTCATCGGTAACGGGATGAAGGGAACAGGTCTGATTGAGAGTTATATAGAGCTCTTCTCCGTTTACCGTATTCTTTCCAAAAAGAAGGCGTCCGTCTTCCTCACGGTGTGCCTGCTCAAGCATCTCGCTCTTTCCGCTGCCGCTGGCTCCTTCATGCATTATTGTAGTTGTATTATCGTAAGGAGTAACTGCCTGTACGGTGCTTGCATGTAATGTCAGCCACTCTTCTGCCTCACCGATTGTTAAAAGTGCACCATATACCCCTTTTTTTGCACTTGGTCCTGGATAGAGATTATAAGAGAAGATCTCATGCATCTCATTGAGACGATTATGAACCACAACCTGTTTGCCTGAAAAATGGGTATGCCTAAAAGGTGGGGCAATATATAGAACGCAACGAAGATCGAATTCATCGGGTATGTTCTCGGGATCGAGCATTCCCTGAAGATCGGCTAAGCCCGCTATAAAAAAACCAGCGTTTTTTGGCGCAATCATCAAACCACCGTACTTTATCCCATGGGGTTCACCCAGATAAAAGGTCGTTATGGACAAGTCCTGTCTCTTAAGCCATTCAAAAGTTTCATTGCGCACCGCATCAAAACTGTGTCCCATCTTATCTTTGTAACGCTGTTTGTCTGATGGGTTGTCATCTCCTACAAGCATGCAATCAGGGTCCCTGCGACGCATATATGATTCATTGTAGTTGACAGCTACACCGTTTTTGCATCGTGCAATGCTTGCCTCACATATAGTGCCCTTACCTTCCACTTCATAGCAAACATCATAGGTACTGTTGTCTTTGCCGCCCAGTGCCATTTCTACCAACTGCTCACGGCTGGATGGAAAGATTACACTGCGGCTGTTTTGTATAATGTCCAGTACGGGTGGGGGCAGGTTAATTTTTTGCCAATCACTCTTGAGGTTAATAGTTTTCATCTGGCCTCTCTTTAGGGTTGTAAATGAATTCCAGGGGCGTTTTAATTACCCTCTGAGCTGCTTGTTGTCCTGTTTCAGGCAATAAAAAACCGGTAAAGCACTGGTGTTATCTGCTTTGCCGGTTTAAGCAGTGACGATATATGTGCTCAGGGCTACTACTATGCGCACACTTTTCCGAGGAAAAAATAAAGATTGGCATGGTAAAGAATCAAGTTATTTTTTAATTCAACCGTGGAGGGATCGTTGGATGATACTGCGGAACATAATCTGCTTTTCCTCAAATCCTCTTTGTAAAACGCTCTACATGTACTCTCACCAAGCTCGTTTCAGCCGTTTTCTGCTCCGAATACCGTGGATAAGGTCAACGCATGAATGGTGCCCAACAGCAACAAAAAAAACCTTTTTGCCCAGAATCAATTTGCCTCTTAGCCGACACCCTGAATTGTAGCTTTTCAAATAGAATAGCGCAAGTGAACGTGAGAGGGGGGGGGTGACTAAAAAAAAACGACCCTTTTCAGGGCCGCTCAGGAAAGATTTAATCAGTAGTACTGATTTTATTCTACTTCAACCATCTCCAGATCCATCATGTAAAAAGTCGCTGGCTCTCCCTCTTCAACAGGGTTTTCGCCCATATTGATAGAAAATCTGAATTCGTTGATATTGTGCCACTCAATATTCTGTGCAATCTCTACACTGTTAATATCACACCAGTATAATCCCCGATCGCGGAAATCTTCCAGAGGAATAACATAGTAGTTCCACTCTTCAGAAATACCGTACTCATTAAGATTGAGTCGTGTCATTGCTTTGTTGCCGTTGCTCTCATCATCGCCAATAGAGAAAAATACAGAATTTACACCAGGTCCGGCTTTACCCCAGAATGCAATTGCACTGTTTGGGTTATCGCGCGCAGCGGTTAAATCGATATTGTTCCCCTCTCCAAGGGCGAGAGTAACACCGGAGAAATCGTTGGGATCAAGATAACTGGCGAAAACAGGGTTATGCTCCTCTGTAGACTGAACTGCATATCCAGTCTTTCCGCCGTACTCATAGGCGAAACCACCACCAGG
>SKJJ01000194.1 GCA_007115975.1 Chitinispirillum sp. | reverse complement strand
GGCAGTGTGGTAGGAGTGAGTGTTATCGTGCACATACCCGAAAGTTATTTCACCCTGCTGGCTCATCTCCAGTAATCCATGGTGATGATAAAGCACATCCCTGAACTCCTCAACTCTTCTTTTAAGATTATATGGGTTTCCCTGAGTACTGCAGGCAAGTATTTCTATGTCGGCAAAACCGTTTTTGCTCAGCTTGCAGAGCGAGTCCATAAAGCGGGGGTTATAATCACGCTCATTGTAAAAAAAAGTGTGTATCGGGTATTTCCCGTGACTGTCACAGTGTTGCAATGCAAATTTGGGATACTCTCTGCACCAGGTGGCTACCCGGTGTTCTGCGATCTCCTGAGAGACACCTTTATAAAAAGGGGAGAAGTGATTGCATACCGCAACGTAGAGATTGACCGGATACTTTGCTGCACCCCTCTGACTTCTGGTTTTTATGTAGGGGATTAACCATCGATGTAAATCATCTCTCTTTACATAGCTGAAAGTGGTGATTGTTGCAACAGAAAGAACCAAAATTGTCAGTAGAATCAAAATCACCGTAACCACCCCTGGGCCGTTTGTGTTGGTTTCAGTTTTTTAGGGCAATAGCCATAAACAGTGCAAAAAACAGGCCGTTTTAATGAAGAGGCAACCCAATCCTGCACTTCTTCGGGCAGTCTTACTTTGCGCCCACACCTCAGCAAGAGAATACAGGGTACTCCAGATACTGACTGCCAAGAAGCTGTATTGAGACAATGGCAGCTATTGCCATATCGTCCATAGCGCTTATCCCCCCAGCGCTTGCTGCTGCAAGCTTTTGAACAAGAATATCCACCGCCACAGGATCAAACAGAGAACCGGATCTGATATTTTCTGCGTTTAACATCGAAGAGGATAGTGTGTCTCCGGATGACAAAAAGGAGTCTGCAATGGGCGCTCTGTAGGGCTGTTTTGGCCTTTGGGTTATCTCCGGGGGCAACTGGTGAGAAAATGCTCGTTTCAAAATATACTTCTCCTCCAAAATATGAAGCTTATACTCTGGAGGCAGCTTTGCGGCAAACTCAATCACTCGGTGATCGAGAAATGGAAATCTCCCCTCCACCGAGTTTGCCATCATCATTCTGTCCCCCTGTGAAGAGAGCAGGTAACCGGACATAAAAAGAGTCATTTCAAGATACTGAGCCCTGCACAACGGATCCCAACGCATCATGTCCGGATCAAGATAGGCATCCAGCTCATCAAAAACATGCTGCTTGTGATCGAACTGAGACCTAATTTCCGGACGCACAAGCCGTTTTATTCTCTCCATGTTTCCCCAGCGCAGAGCATGGGAATAGTACGGGCTAGAAAGGTCTGTGAGTCCCCGTTTGAAAAACGCCTGCCAGAAAGCGTTTGCTGCTCCTTTGGTCTGGATATAGGGATAAATTCTTGCCAAAAGGTGCGGGCGAATTCTTGAAGAGGGGTTCTTTGCCCAAAAACGCCGCACACTGTTCTCTTTGAAAATGTTGTAACCACCAAAAACCTCATCAGCCCCCTCCCCGGTTAAAACCACCTTTATCCCTCTGCCGTTCACAAGAGCCGAAAGCATCAGCAGGGGAGCAGGAGCACTGCGCATCATCGGGTTTTCGGCGTGCCACACGACCCGGGGAAAGATCTCTGCAATCTTTTTATTATCGATTGTGATAGTTTTGTGATCTGTGTGCAGCCTTTTTGACATCATCTCCTGAAAATAACCTTCATCGTATGAGCTGTCGCCGAAAGTGACCGAAAAGCTCAGCAGGGGATTGTCCGTAACCTTTGTTGCCAGTGCAGCAATGATTGAAGAGTCCAGCCCTCCGCTGAGATAGGCCCCAACCGCAACATCTGCCTTTAGCCTTATAGCAACCGAATCGTAAAGTAGTTCCTCCAAATCACTGCAATATGTGCAGATAGGAGCATAATCGTAGTCTCCCTTGTCGGGAAACGAGTGTTTCCAGTACCTGCGCACCCTTATACCCTGATGATCCACGCTTGCAATGCATCCGGGAGCAAGTTCACATACCCCCTCGAAAATGGTGCGCGGCGGTACGGTAACCCATAGTGTAAGCGTCTGTTCCAAACCGATCAGATCAAGCGCTCTTTTGTGCAGCGGGTGACAGAACAGACTTTTGATCTGTGAGGCGAAAAGAAATGTACCATCTGAAACCGTGGAGTAATAGAGAGGCCGTATACCCACTCTGTCACGGGCCAGAATCAACTTTCTTCTCCTCTTATCCCAAATAGCCACCGCAAACTGCCCATTTAACTCATTCACAAACTCCTCACCCAAATCCTCATACAGATGAACCAGAACTTCAGTATCACACCTGCTGCGGAACCGGTGCCCCCGTTCTTTAAGTGAGCGCATGAGCTGAGTGTGGTTGTAAATTTCACCATTGAATACAACCAGGATACTTCCATCCTCATTCTCAACCGGCTGCCTTCCCCCTTCAAGGTCAACTATACTTAACCTTCTGTGGCCCAATGCTACTCCGGATCCCACATAAAACCCCTCATCATCAGGTCCCCGGTGTTTAAGAATCCTGGTCATGCAGCGCAGGACACTCCCCTCAATGGGGAAATCGGCATCGGGATGGTACATTCCTGTTATTGCACACATGGCTAATACCTGTATGAGTTGTATTGATAATATTCAGACCTTTTGTACGGGGCACCGTTAAAGATAACCCCCAGGATCTTATCCTTTAAGCCAGGATACTCCTTAACCTTTCTGTTGAGATGAGAGACATTGGTATGACCAGCGCGAACCACCACCAAATACCGGTCAAAGGAGTCCATGATCCCTATTGCATCGGTGGTTGCCGCAAGCGGGGAGGAGTCCATGATGACCATCCCGAAATGCTCTGAGCACAGCTTGAGAAGATCACGAAAACGCCTGGAATTTAAAAGCTCTGCAGAGTTTGGCGCATAAAACCCACACGAGAGCACGAAGAGGTTTTCTATATGAGCAGTGCTCAAATGGGACTCAAGAACCGACGCTGAAAGGGGCTCATCCGAGAGCAGAATATCTGAAAGCCCCGTTTTTTTCTCTAAACCGAAGTGCCGGTGCTGAAGTCCCCGCCTGATATCACCGTCAATGAGAAGGGTTGGGATATTCTGCTGAGCCATGGTGATTGCCAGATTTGCACTGGTGAAAGATTTTCCCTCACCGGTGTTAAGACTGGTTATCAGAATGCGCCTTTTCCTCTGGTCAAAAAGTGTCAGAAGCAGCTTGGCTCTAAGTGAACGGTACGTTTGATCAACAAAGTTGTGGGTGTAGTCAGGAGCTACAAGCTTTGGGTCAATACTGAGCGGTTTGCGGTTCTGGTAATCGCTTTTCCAGCGTCCCTTGACCGGTATCGCCTCCAGTAATGGAAGAGTGGTGAGTCTTTTCAAGTCTTTTTCCGTTTGAGCCCTGCGATCAAAAGAGTCCATGACCGCTAGCGGACCCACTGCAGCAGTCATACTCAGCAGCAGACCAGCACCAATAATCATCATCAAAAAACGGAGGTCATGGCGCCCCTCTGGCTCCACCGCATGATCAAGGACCGAAACATACCCTACCTCTATTGCACCAGTTATTTTAGCTTCGTTGTAGCGACTTAAGATGGTTGCATAGATCTGTGCATTGACCTCGTAGAGCCGGTTCAACTCCCCGTAGCGTATCTCCTTTGATGGCAGGGCGGTAAGCTCTTTGTTCATACGGCTTATTCTGATCTCATATTCGTTTATTCTGCGGCTGAAATTGTTACCGACAACCTCCATTGCCCCATCCACTTTTCTGCCCAGCTGCCTGAGCCGGTTTCTGTTTTCGATTGTATAGGGGTGGGAGGGCGAGTACTCTTGGTGGTAGAGCTGCTGCCGCGCGGTGAGGTAGTCAAGTTCTCTTTGAAGCCCCGCAGCGGTTGCTCCGCTATGGGTAAAGAGAAATGAGACCATCTCATAGAGAACCGCAGAGAGCTCAGCACTTGAGGTGTTATCGTATCTGCTTCGAAGCGAGCGGGCCTGGAGCAGGTAGGACCTCAGCTGTGCTTCGGTTTCGTGAAGATCAGAAAGTGAGGCGGGGGGGGGCATGGCATCGGGAACCCCGACGGTGGGATTTGCGTTTCTGAACGTGCGAAGCTGCTGCTGTGCCTGCTGCATCTCTTTTTGGGCCATCTGGAGCTGCTGCTGAAGCACGGTGAGAATTTCTGATTTCCGGGAGTGGCTCAATCCGCTGTTATTGCGGACAAAATCATCGGCGATGGTGTTTACCGTTTTGGCGATAAGAGGGTAATCGCGGCCAGAGAGGGTGATGGTAACAATGGTGCCCAATGGTTCGGTTATGCGTAGGTCCAGATTTGAAAGTATCCAGTCAACAGCATCCCTGAGTCTGGTGACCGTAAAGGTGACGGTAAAGGGCTTTTGCCTGAACCGCTCGCTGTAGCAGAGGTAAACTCCGGGGAGCCTGGTGGTACGGAGTTGAGAGAGCGGTCCTTGCTCTACGATTTTTCTCTCTATACCAAGGGTGTTGTTGGAGTACTCCAGACGGTAATTTCTGTTGCCAACCATCAGTGTATAGCTGCCAACCGGAGCCTGGGGGCCGATATGCACCGAATCAAACACCTCGCTTCGCGGTGCATTGTCGGTCATAAGCTGAAGAGAGAGCTTTTGGGCAACCTCCTGCAGAAAGGAGCGGCTCTTTACCAGCACCGTCCTGCTCTCATAATCGTACCCCACCCTCTCATCAACGGCACTGAGTGTCTGGGGATCATCAAAACGCAATACTGCCGAAGCCTCCTGCTCAGGGGTAAGCATATTCATCCTGAGCATAAGCATTGACCAAAGCAGCAAAACCACAAGAAAAACCGGAACAACAATCCACCACTTTCTAAGCATAAGGTGGAGATAGTGGTCCCATGTTACGCTGTTTTTATCACTGTTTCTGAAGCTCACCTGTATTCTCTCCTGTGGCAGATTAATTGTTTATGGTTGAAAGACTTACATAAAGCGTCAGCATAAAGGTGGCCAGTGGTAAAATGTCCCGTATAACCACATCCCTCACTACCCCGGACCAAAAACCGCTGCGCGGTTCACTGGGAGTCCATATCTGATCCCCGGAACGAAACCCCGCCTGCTGCAGGGATACCCCCGACTCCAGAAATCCAACCAGATCCCTTCCCACTACCCTTCTGCTGCGCTCCCATCGCATACGACGCAACCCGCTCTCATGCAATGTCCCTCCCGCCATATAGACCAGATCCCACAGTGAACTCTGGGGCATTACATAATAGAGCCCCGGCTCTTCAAACCCCCCCAGCATACTGATGCGCATGAGAGGGGAGAGCTGTAGGTCAGGAAAGCGTAGATGGTGTTCAAAGTGGATCTGAAGAAAACTGCGTAGCTCTGCGCTGCTTAAAGAGCTTACCTCCACCCTGCCCAGCATCGGAAGCGTTATGGTTCCGTCACTGTCGACGGGGTAATCACCAGCAAGAAAATGGTCGGTTTCGGGAAAAACCGAAATCCTTACCCCCTCCCCGGGAAAAAAAACTCTGCCTGATCCGACACTTTCATTCTGTGCAAAGACAACAGTTCCCCCTGCAACCCAAAAGAGAAAAACAACCGCCTTGACCATACCCCAACCCCTTGCAGTGTTCATATTGTTTACCCTTCCCCTTCTCTTTGGATAGTATAACGTATGCCGGTAATTGATCAGCTTTTAAGGTGAAAAGGTGCAAGAAATATGCCGAAACGGGCGGACCAAAGCACACCCAGTGCGGCAGCGGAGCTCGGGAGTGGGGGGGGGGTACGGTTTTTCGATTATGGGATTTTTGGAGCAGTTTTTTTCAGTTTAGGAATGTAAAGAGCCCGCAATGTCTATTTCCGGGTCTCGGTAAAGCAGTACAAACGGTAGCAGCCGGCGTGGCACATTATTTGCACTTTGTAAGCCATTGGGTATTTAAGCGCTTGAAACGGCCACTGGCCCTACACTACAATCAAGGAGGTCAATGGTGGATCCAGTAAAAAAATTCCCCTCCCCTAAAAAAACAAATAATAACAGAACCCCAAAAATCGGACGACTGCTGGTGATCGATGACGACCAATCTACCCTATTTGCCATAAAACGCCTCTTTCAAAAATCCAACATTACCGTGGATACATCCGATTCTCTCGAAAACGCACGAGAGTGTATCGATAACCACCGCTATCAGGTAATTCTCACTGATCTGATGTTCAGCTCTATTGTTGAGGATGCCGGTATTGTAATCAGTGCATATGCAAAAAAGAAACTGCCGGGAGTAAAAGTGATCCTCTGGTCCGGGGGGGAGCCCCTTTCGCCCCTAAAGAAAAAGGCTCAAAATGCCGATGTGGATTACTGTCTTACAAAACCGATCTCTGCGGCAGTAATAGAGGGAATTGTTGAAAAATTCACCCCCCATTTAAGCCCAGACAGAAGAGCACCCAGGAGAAAAAACAGATAGTATGCACTGTTATCATTTAATGGTAAGATTTTTCATGCCGTGCCCGCTTAGGTCTTTACCGGTCTGTAACAATTCTGAGTTCAAAAAAGTCCGCTCAAAGGTTTCTCTCCGCTTATTTACACCAAAACCGGCCTTCTAAGCAGCACTACAGCGCCAAACAGAGGACTTGTGCGGAACACCGCCGGTACAACTGCGCACCGCAAGCGTTGATAATCACAGATAAAAAAAACGATTGATTATGGCGCACACGGATTGCAGCCATAAAATCATACATTGTATGGCTATTTTGACGGTGTCACAACGGTGCTTCTTCGGGGATTGAGAATGCTTCTGAAGGGAAAAAAGTAACCAAGAGCGTTCTGATCAAAATGGGGATTCTCAATAAACTCCATTTTCCCCACACCTCCAGCACAAGGCCAACTACCCCTATTAGCCAGCCCCTCGCCGGGAATAGGATTGAGGGCTTCACCTGCTCCATCTATAAAAGCGCGGTTAAAGAGAGCATGGCAGAGGCGAAAAACAGCATGGTACAAGTAGGCATCATAAACAGCCTTTGGATCAATAGCGCTTTTGGGTACATGGTGGTCAGCTCTGTAGATATAGTGACCTCCGTCCTCTAAGTGTGCGGTGTCACTGTGCAGTTTGACGAATAGTTTGGCGTCCCTCTCAAGCCCGATGGTGTTAAACAGCTCTGCGGCAATTGCCGGATCATTCACCTGATCATCACTGTAGACCTGCATAATCAGCTGTACATGAGAGGGAAATGTTGCTAGCTGGGAATCGGTGATCCCATAAAAATACCAGGGTGCCATTATGTACATAAACGCCGCCTCTTTGCCCCATCCAAGATCATTAATGGCAGTGAGAGTAATCCAGGGGGTTGCACCACCTCCAAATGAGTGTCCCACAAAGCCCACTCTTGTTGTGTCCAGAGAGGAGCCAAAAACCCGCACCGCTTCCCTGAAACCGCAGTAGAGAAGCTCATAGTTATTGGGTTTACCCGGCAGATGGGTAATTTTCCGGTAGGTGGAAAAGATCACTGCCGCACCATGACTTACCATAAAGCGGATTAATTTGTTGTAAGTAGCAGGGTTTGATGATCCGTATCCATGAGAAAAGAAAATTACCGGAACCCTCAGGGCACCGGTGTGCCCTGAGGGCAAAAAGAGGTGTATATCCCCCATACTCCAACAGGGGTTTGGTAAGGATACTCTCTTAGTGCCGTGGGGCCCCCAGCTTCCAAGCCCGCTGGAGATTGGTTTCACCGGTCCGGTAAACACTGTATTGAGACTCTTTTCAGAGCTCGTTTGAGAACAGCCAATGGTGCCAGAGACAAAAAAGAGCAGGGTCAGCACGCTGATTATCAGCCCGCAACGCGGACACCAGTCTCCCTTAAAGGCTGTGGTCTGAGTGCTTTGAGGAGGTGGCGGTGGGCTGGCTTTTTCAGGCATATGTAATCCTCAAAAGATGTTCGGTCCCGGGAGAATTGTTTGCAATAGTCTAAATTGCCCCACTGCCAAAGGTTCCAAACAGGGGGCATCTATCATGATCCAATTTCACTCTGTTTTGAGAACTCCTCAAGGAGCTGCTCTATTTTGCTGCTGCTTTCGAGCAGAGCGGCCTTTTTGGCCAGCTTTTTAAGATCGCAATAGCACCACCGGCCCAGCGCCTCTTTTACCACCGGAATTGATGAGGGCTGCATGGAAAGTGAATTTATTCCCGATCCCACCAGAAGGGCTGCACTCAGAGGTTCTCCTGCGATCTCGCCGCATATGGAGACTTCCTTGCCTCTGAGTGCTGCGACCCGTGCAATGTTGCGTACCAGCCTTAGGATCACCGGATGGGTGTTCTGCCGATATTCTTCAAGGTCGCTGTCCTCGCGGCTTGCAGCAAAAAGGTACTGGACAAGGTCGTTTGTTCCAATGTTCAAAAAGTCCACTCTGGAGAGAAAAGAGGGCAGGCAGAGTGCAACTGCAGGGATTTCAACCATCATTCCAACCTGAACGATCTCTCTTTCCACCTGCTGTTCCCGACAGATTCGCTCTATCATCCTCAGCGCTCTGTCCAGATCCTCCACGGTAGAGACAAAGGGCAGTATTATTCTGACAGGAGCCGTTTTGCACAGTGGTATAATGCTTGATAGGTGGTTGTAAAAGAGCTCCCTGTTTCTGAGCAGATAGCGCACCCCCCGTATGCCAAGCTGGGGGTTGTCCTCCTCGTAGGTTTTAAGAAAGGGGAGTGATTTGTCCGCACCAAGGTCAAGAGCTCTGATGGTGATTTGCCTTTGTTTCATGATACCGGCTATTTTTTTGTAAAATTCCCGCTCCTGGTCTACTGTGGGCTGATGAGCAAGGGACATGTAGAAAAGTTCTGAGCGCAACAGCCCCACCCCTTCCGCTCCGTAACTTATTGCCTCCCGGGCCTCTTTTTCGGACCCGATGTTGGCTTCAAGCCGCACTCGTCTGCCATCCTTTGTGCGGCACAGTTTGGAGGCCTGTGCACGAAGAATGCTGGGGCGGGTTTTGGCGATGAAGTGCTCACGTTTTTCCCGGTAGGATGAGAGCTCGGCGGCTTGGGGATGTATGATCACCTTTCCGGTATAGCCGTCAATGATTACCTTGTCTCCGGAGCGGATCAGTGCGGCGGCACCAGGGGTTTTTGTTATTACCGCAATGCCAAGGGATTTGGATATTACCGCCACATGCGACAGCCTGCTTCCCTCCTCGATTATTATCCCCTCGATCTTTTTAAAATCCAAAAGGGCCACATCCGAAGGCAGAAGCTTTTCTGAAACAAACACCACCGGTTTTTCAATGCGCTGCATAGGGTTTGTTCTTACATGCTCTATCTCCAGAAGATTTCTGAGAATGCGGTGATAAGCATCCTGTATGTCCAGGAATTTGGTTCGGATCATCTCATCGTCGATTGATTTAAAGCGTTTTTCAAGTTTGCGTATTTCGGTGGCTATGACATGTTCGATATTCATCCGCTTTTCATACAGATGGTCCTTTATCTCCTGGATAAAGGAGTGGTCCTGGATGAGCTGAAGCTGAACGGCGAAAATTGCACCGATCTCAGCAGAGTGTTTCTGTTGCAACCGTTGGGTTATTGCAGAGAGCTGGTTGCGGCTTTTGGTGATGGCGTATTCGAGCCGGTCCAGCTCCTTTTGAATGTCATCCACCGGAAAACTGTTCATCTCAAGAGCATCAAGGGCGATAGGCTTGTAATGAAGAGCATCACCTATTGCCACCCCCTCAGAGATGCTCTCTCCGTAAAGCTCCCGCCTGACCTTTTTACGAAAACTTTCCATGGTTAATGAGACTTTCCGGATTGCATTATCGACAGCCACCCTTTTAAACCATTTTCATTTTAGCTATTTTTATAAAACAGCAACAACCAGTCCACCTTGATGATCGGAAATACTCGAGATGAAAAAATGTATGGCAAAGACACTCATAACCGCCCTTGGCTTGGCACTGGCTGCCATAGTGATTCCGGGCATAATGATCGACTCGTTTGGAACCCTTCTCTTTGCAGCACTGCTTCTGGGGGTCGTAAATGCAGTGATACGACCCATACTGATCATTTTAACCCTGCCAGTAACGATTCTGACCCTTGGGATGTTTATCCTGGTGATCAATGCACTGATGCTTGCGCTGGTGGCCGGATTTTTACCCGGTTTCTTCATAAACTCATTTTTCGCCGCCCTTTTGGGGTGGTCTATAGTCTGGATTACGAGTCTTATCGCAGAGCTTTAATTCAAACAGCAACTTCCCCCCCCCTCACAAGGTTATTCTCACCGGGAAATCGCAAAAACGATTCTTCTGAGCAGGAATCCTCTGATTGTCCAGTGGCAGTAAATACACTGTTTTAGAGATAAAGGAGTGAGGTACAATGCAGAGTTCCTCAGTTCCGTTTATGCGGTGTTCTTCTGGTCCGCTCTGCGAGAGTACGAAACGGCGGCCTGTTTTTTGGGGGTATGAAAATTGCTCAGTTCAATTCTGTATGGCACCACAATTCAGCGACATGGAGGTGATCAATGTACCACGGGTATGTAGAGCCACAGGATCAGTTTAAAGTAATAGCAGGTTCTCAGCGCTCTCAGGCAGCGGTGATGGTGATTAATGCCGGAGATACGACCGGCAGCACCGATAACATGCACATCAACAGTGATCAGTGGCTTTATGTGCTCTCCGGAACCGGTAAAGCGCTGATTGAGGGGCTCAGTATAGAACTGAAGCCGGGAATGCTGCTTTTAATCGAGCCTGGTGAGGTGCACGAAATTTTGGCCTCTGAAAAAGAGAACCTTCTCAGCCTCAACATCTATGCCCCTCCGGAGTATCCCCTGGACTGAAAGGTCCAGAGCTTATCCTGCAGACAACATCGGCCACACTTATGCATCAAAAGCAGGGGCAGGTGTCGAGGGTCGGGGTGGGGAGCGGAGCACTATTTTATTTAAGGCACGGGCAAAATGGCTTTGAATCGATGAAAAGCGGGGAACTTTTTGTTTGCGCAACCAGCCATCCAGATCAAACTCGGAAATGGCCCTTGTTATACATCCGCTTTTTTTTCACTTGCACACAGATAAAAAAACAACCTATATTACTTACCGTTAATTGAAACACACATGTATTTCAGGTGCCAGGGAATACCGGTTTAAATCCGGAGCGGTCCTGCCACTGTAATCCTCTTATCGATGCAATTTTCATCGGTATGCCCACCAAGCTTCAAGCGAAGGCGGGGGACTGTCAATCAAGGCCACTGTTCTTTAAGTAGAGCGGGAAGGCGACAGCACCGGGAGAGCCAGGAGACCTGCCTGAAATATCTTTTCCTTTTGAACTTCAGGAAAAAAGTTCAGAGAGGGTTCTTTAGGCTTTGATTACGTATTCTCTTCCAAAGGGCGTGCACAAACTGTGTGCTCTTGTACTTTTTGTCTATGGGACAGCTGTATCTGCTGATACAACTGCTCTGCAGGCAGATAGTGTACCAGCCATCAACTCACACACACCACTCACCGATGACACTGTTGCAGTTACACAAGATCGTTCCAATGATCTGGAGCTTGAGCGAATGGTGGTAACTGCCAACAGGCGTCAGCAGCTTCTGGAGAAAACCCAGTCATTTTCTGTTATCCGTCCCGATGAGTGGGAGGGGACCACCAAGAGTGTTGCAGATGTAATTGCCGAGCAGACCGGGATTCAGACCCGCCGGTACGGTGGTGCGGGGAGTTTTCAGAGTATTTCTATTCGTGGAGTGCAGGGGAATCGGGTACTCGTACTGCTGGATGGGATACCGCTCAATTCTGCAATGGGGGGAGATGTTGATCTGGGAGCGATCAGCACCGGGAGAATTGCCGAGATTGAGGTGCATAAAGGCTTGACTCCGGGAGAGTTTGGTGGCAATGCCCTGGGTGGAGTGATTAATCTCAAAAGTAAAACTGCGGATGGCAGCAGGGCTGTTGGCTCTCAGGTATCGCTTGGGGCCTATGGGTATAAAAGGTATCACATTGATGCATCATCACCGGGTAATGAGCGGTTGCACCTCTTCGGTTCTGCTGCATATACCGGTTCAGAAAACAACTGGCCGTACCTTGACAGAGGCAGAACACCGTACAGTCTTGATGATTATCAAGTCAAAAGAGTGAGCAATCATCAGTATAACCATTTCGAAGGAAGACTGCACTCAGGAATTGAGCTTGACCGGGGGAGAACGCTGTCGACCGGGATATCCTATTCAACTTCAGAAATGGGTATTCCGGCCAAAGAGGGATCGGTAAACAGAACTGCAATTCATGGAAGGGAGCTGCTGACCCTACACTCAGTTTTACTGAATGATAATGAAAATGAGCGTTCGGTGGTGCAGGTTACACCCAGAGCAGGGTATGTCCGCTGGAGTACCAATACATTCTGGACAAGTCTTGATGAGAGTATGGGGACATTTCACGGCACCATCACTTCTGTACCCAACGGCTATGGTATCTCCCAAACCGACCTCCACATTCTAAATATTTCCTGTGTAACCGATCTTAGTTTGACTGATGATTTTGCAATTCAGGTTGCACTGCATGGAAAGCACTCCCAGATAGTTACAGAAACAGTGGTTACCGGTTTTCCCCAGGGGGACTGGCCGGGAAGTTCACAGGAGCTTACTGTAAGCAGTGATCTCAACTGGTCTTTCCCTTTTGGCAAAAGGGCTGTCGGGTTGTCGGTTGGCGGCAGTCTCAGAGGAGTTCGCAGCTCTACTGAGGGGGGGCACAACAGCGCCTTTGAAATAGAGGTGTCTGCGGGTGATACAACTGAATATCCCTGGTCAGCTCAGGCAGGCCTCCACTATCGGCCCAAAGAGAATTTTATCCTCTTTTGCAATGCTGCCCGGTACAGCCATGTGCCAGGACTTCGCGATAAATACGGGGCGAATGGTCCAATAATACCTAACCCCGATCTTAAGGAGGAGACTGGAGTAACGTATGAAGCAGGAATCAGATATTCTGCTGAAACGTTTTTTGCCGATTTAGTAGCTTTCAGCAATACGATAGAGAATGGAATTATTCTTCTGTCACACGGTAATATGAGTAAACCGTTGAACCTTGGGATGACAGTGGCTTCAGGAATTGAAACATCGGTATGGGTGAGACCTTCACGCTTTTTCCAAACAGAACTCAGGGCTACTCTTCAGAATGTGGAGAACCGGACTCGTATTTACAATTATTATGGAAACAAGGTGCCAAATGAACCTGTATTCAGCGGGCTTTTGCGATTTACGGTCTCCCCACATAAAACAGTTGATGTGATCTACTGGCTCGACTATAAATCAGGTTTATACAGGGACTTTGCGAATGTCTGGCAGCGGGTTCCGGTCTCACCAGATCAGTTGGGGATGGCCTTTCACAATGCGGTTGTTTCCTGGAAGCCTGCAGAATGGCTCCAAATAGATCTTTCGGTCATAAATTTCAATGGTAAACATTTGCGATATGATGATGTTTTACAGGCTATAGAGAGTGAATACTCATGGGTACTCTATCCTGTAAATGAATGGAGTATAACGGCAGGCATGTCATTTTGATCTTTAACAATAATATATAACTTTTTAGGGAGGCAGGGGATGTCAAGAAAGTACGATCTATTTTGTCTGTTTATAGCTGTTATAACAATGTTTTTTGCCGGGTGTTCAAACCCGGTTGATTCTTCAAAATATGCTGTTCACGGTGATGCTGTGCTGCGCAGCTATGGGGGATATTTATATGTGCTGGAGCGCAGGGGGGCGGATAACATCCTTAAACTTGATCCTTCAAAGATTGATGCCGGACGAAGGGAACTGTTTGTGATGCAGTCTGATTTTCAGTCCGGTCAGGTCCGCAGCGTCTCTTTGGAAGGTGATGTATCGAAGGTTGCTATAGACAAAAGTGTTGTTTACCAAAGAAATCTCGGAATCAACTGGAACCCTCAGGATGTCGCAATAGTTAATTCGACAAAAGGGTATATCTCATTCAATGATGAGCCAAAAATTGCCATTGTTAATCCTGCAAACGGGGAGGTGGCAGGCTATATCGATATTTATGATTACACCTACCTTCCCTCAGAGATTAATTCCAGTCCTAATGCAGGTGTAATGCAGCTTGTGGGAACGGATCTTTACGTAATGCTTCAGAGGCGTGACGGATATAATCCGGGAGCACCCACTCTTCTGTTGAAGATCGACACACAAACCGATGAAATCACCGATACCATTGCTCTTGAGTACAAGAATGGCCACTCCATGGCATATTATGACGGTGCCCTGTATGTCACCAATCCGGGTGATCTATTTGTGCAGGGTGATGGGGCAATCGAAAGAGTTGACCTTGCGACCAATGAGGTAACGACTGTAATTGACGGTGAAGCACTGGGAGGAGATCCCAATAGCATCGTCCATAAAGAGGGTAGTCGGTTCTATATCACCAACTATGTTGGCTGGCTGGATGTACCGGTACTTGAGATCGATGCTGCAACGGGTGAAATCATCGCTACTCTTCCCAACGTAATCGATGCCTTTGGTGGGATTTACTACGATACGGATGAGGAAGTTTTATATGTGGGGGAGAGGGACCCGGAGGAGATGGGTATACGTATATTTATAGGCAATGAGCAGTCGGGGGAGACGGTGAGATCGGGGAGTTGTTTGCCTCCGGCGAGTATGGTTGTGGTGGAGTAGGGGACAAGGACTATCATGAAGCAAATTTTTCTACCTGTTTTCATCATCGCCTTATGCGCATCCGTTTTCAACGGCTGTTCAAGAGATGAACAATCCGCCACGGCTCATCCCCAAAGAATAATCTCTTTGGCTCCCAGCATAACGGAAACACTCTTTGCTTTGGGACTTGATGATCGGATTGTGGGAATAACATACCATTGTCGCTATCCTGTGCAAACCGAAAGGATCGAAAAGGTGGGAGGGTATGCAGATGCAAACATCGAGAAGATACTATCACTGAAGCCGGATGTCGTTATGATGACAGGTGATCATGAGATGTACAGGGTGCATCTCCAGCGGTTTGGCATAAATACTCTGATGGTTAATGATAATTCAACGGCTGCAGTGTGCAGTATGTTTTCTGCCATCGGAACGGTTAGTGGTGTGGAGAATGTTTCTGACAGTCTGATACGCCTGTTTGATAAAAAAATGACCAAAACAATCCACGATGTATCGTTCCCACCAAAAGTGCTCATATGTGTAGGGCGTGACAGTCCCGGGGGGGGGAGGATCGGCAGTATCTTTGCCGCAGGAAAAAACACTTTCTACAATGAATTAATTGAAGCATCAGGTGGGGTAAATGCTTTTGCAGAAAATGCACCTTCTTATCCCCGGCTCTCTATCGAGGGGATAATGTCACTTGCCCCGGATATTATAATTGACATTGCCCCGTCAATGGAGCATACCTCGTGTAGTCTGCTTGTTGAAGATTGGTATTCGCTTGACAGGGTACCTGCGGTAAGAAACCGCAATGTATTTTGTCTGCCGGCGGATTATGCCACAATACCGGGGCCGAGAATGCTACTGTTGCTTGAGGATATAAGGGAGACAGTGGGGAGATTTCGGGAGTCACTTTAGATTTATAAGTAAAAACACAGACTTGTGCTAAGCCCAGCCGAAGTAGGGCGCAGAGAGAAGAACGCAAAGAAGGGATTATAAACGCAGGTGGCGAAGGCATAAATTAACGCACCTCCTTACCCCGGGGGTTATGTCACAAGCCCCGGGTTTCCTACCCGGGGCGGGTTAATACGGAACCCGGCCAGTTCCAATGCGCAACGCATCATCGAAGACGAATTTCGGAATCAGGATCAATAAAAAATGAGTTCAACACAACCAATAATCTCAATAAAAAACATACATGCCGGCTATGGCTCCCATGAAGTCCTCCGAGGCATCTCCCTGTCGGTAGAAGTAAACCAGCAATGGGCGGTTATCGGGCGTAACGGTACCGGAAAGTCTACACTGGTCAAACTTGCTGCAGGTATACTGCATCCAAAACAAGGTTCAGTTCTTCTTAATGGAATAGTCATTGCAGACTATCCTGCAAAAAAGAGAGCCCGCCTGATTGCCTACGTGCCACAGAAACCAGAAGGAGTGGTACCCTATACGGTGGAAGATTTTGTGATGCTGGGCAGGTATAGCCTTATGGGGCCCCTTGGCCTGGCAACTTCAGAAGACCGGGATGCGGTTTTAGAGGCAATGGAACTTTGTGACATCGGGCATCTTCAAACACGGCTGATGAGCACGCTAAGCGGCGGAGAGTTGCAAAGAGTGCTTCTGGCCGGAAGTGTTGCACAGCACACTCCGGTGCTTCTTTTGGATGAACCAACCACTTTTCTCGATCCCGCTCATGAGCGGCTCTTTTTCGACGCACTTGGCAGAATACAAAAGACACGTGAACTTTCAACAATAATGATAACCCACGATATTAATACTGCACTGATTCATTGCTCCCACCTATGTGCTCTGCTTGATGGACAGATACTTTTTAAAGGAACTACCGAAACGTTCAGGAGTGAGTGCCCTTCAATACTTAACAAAATCTTCGGAGTACATTTCAAAGAGTATGCAAGTACCGAAAAAGGCATGCATGCATTCGGAGCCTGGGGGCAGACATGTCATATCTGAAAAAGCCCGCTGTCATTGTGCCATTGCTGTTTCTGTTTTCTCTCATGGCGCTTCTTATCTGTCCTGGTATTGGAATAACACGAATTTCACTTTCTGATATTTTGCATAACGATGATCTTCGCTTTATCTTTTTTTCCATACGGGTGCCGCGAACCCTGACGGCCTTTTTTGCCGGTGGAGGGTTGGCCGTTTCCGGTATGATTTATCAGGCGATCTTTCGTAACCCTCTTGCCAGTCCTCACATTCTTGGGGTCTCAAGCGGTGCATCCCTTGGAGCAGCACTGTGCATTGTTGCCGGGGTTGCTGGGTCGTTTTGGGGATTATCGGTTGTAACTTTTGGTGCGTTTGCCGGTGCAGTAGGATCCATCCTTATCATCTGCACTTTTGCCTGGCGCAGGGAGAGTAACTCAACCACACTGCTGCTGGCCGGAGTAGTGATGGCAACGCTTTGCTCGGGACTTATAATGTTTCTTCATCTGATTGGAGGAATTCATAAGTCTTTTCAGTTACTGCGCTGGATCATGGGTGGAGTTGACGGGGTTAGTTATTCGCTGCTTTTTTTGATGCTTGTGCCTCTTACCGCATTCTTGGGGATTACTGCGATTATGGCACCACGACTCGATCAGTTCCTTACCGGTGATGACATTGCTCATTCACGAGGGATAAATGTAAGAATGAACAGAAATGTGTTTATCATTGCAACCGCGCTTGCTGTTGGTGGCATTGTGGCAGCCTGTGGGCCCATAGGATTTATCGGAATTATCGCTCCCCACGCCTGCAGAATGATAATGCCGGGGATACGGCACCGGCTGCTCTCCATAAGTTCGTTTCTTCTTGGAGGAGCATTTCTGGTGCTTGCCGATACTTTGGCACGGACGATTGCACCGCCTTCGGAGATACCGGTTGGAATTATTACATCACTGCTGGGAGGGCCCTTTTTTCTCATCGTACTTGCCAGAAGGAAAAAACGTTATCTGATGTAAGAAAAAATTCTGCATTCTGGGAGGAGTATGATCGGATTTTAAAAGTGAAGCTGCACCACCAAATGAAGATGTGTGTCCGTTTCCGCTCACACTGAGTCCCGACGTTACGTCGGGATTCCGATTGGCCGTATCGAAGTGTTCCTAAATACCTATTAAATCGAAGGGCGAGCGGAAGAGAAAAGGACTGGGAACTCTTTGATCTCGCTTGGGAAGACTCGGGGTGAGTGGGAGGGGAGAGGAAAAGGAACCCTTCGACTGGGAGCTCAGGGTGAGCGGAAGGGGAGAAGACTGGAGGCCTGCCTAAGGCAGGATCAGGACAGACTTGGTATACGGATTATAGCAGTAGTCAAACCAAACAGATAAACAGAACACTTACCTAACATAAAGGACCGCTAAATGAAAGGTTATCTTCAGGTTTACACCGGTAACGGCAAAGGCAAAACAACCGCAGCAATCGGTCTGGCTATCCGGGCTGCAGGAGCAGGGCTGCCGGTTCTTTTCGCCCAGTTTATAAAGGGACAAAAATACAGCGAAATAGGGGCATTGGAGCGGTACAGTGATCTTATAACAATAAAACAGTACGGTCGTGGCTGCTTTATTGAGCGGGAAGCACAAAACGAGGATGTTGAGTGTGCGCTCAAAGGATTGCAGGAACTGAAATTTCTGTTGCAATCGAACAAATATAGGGTGGTAATTCTTGATGAAGCCAATATTGCCATGCATTACAAATTGTTTACCGTTAATCAATTGCTTGAGCTCATACACAGCAGTACATCTGATTGTGAAATAGTCGTTACCGGTCGCTGCGCACCCCAGGAGCTCATCGATGCAGCAGATCTGGTGACAGAGATGAAAGAGATAAAACATTACTATGCATCGGGCGTACAGGCCAGAAAAGGTATCGAGTGCTAATGACAAAAACAAATTATCCCTTTAAACTGGGAACAACTTCCTACATCATACCCGATAATGTTTTACCGAATGTAAGGGAGATCTCCCCGCTTGTGGATGACATAGAGCTGGTACTCTTTGAATCACCGGAAATCTCAAATATCCCTTCACCTGATGAGATAAAAGAGCTTGCAGATTTGGGGGCACAATACGGATGCGGATATACCGTTCACCTGCCCATCGATAAAAAGGCCGGTGCTGCCGATGAAAACGAGCGAGTCGGATTTTGTGATGCAGCAAGTAGAATCATTGAACGGACTCTGCCCCTTGGACCGCGCGCTTGGATACTGCATCTGGAAGGGATAAAACCTGATGCAGCTACAGAGGAGATTGATGATTGGGTGCAAAGGTGTGACCATACGATTTTATCGTTGATGGAGGTCGTTGATTCACCTGCAAAGGTGGCGATAGAGAATCTGGGGTACCCCTGGCACTGGCATCACGAACTGGCTAAACTAAACCGAGCATCACTGTGCTGCGATGTGGGGCACTTATGGGCTTATTTTGACCATAATTGGCAAGTGCAGCTGGAGGAGATGTTGCCACATACAAGTGTGGTTCATTTGCACGGGTTTAACGGACAAAAGGACCACATGTCCCTTGCTTCCGGAGATAGAGATAATATCACAATTTTCTTTGAGAAGCTTAAAAAAGTAAATTACAATGGTGTTGTAACACTTGAAATATTCAACCAGACTGATTTATCAGAATCGGTCGATATGGTAAGGCAAATATGGGAAAAGTTGTCCTGATTACCGGCGGGGTTCGCAGCGGCAAAAGCGCCTGGGCTCTGCAGCGGGCAGATGAATCTTCTCAGAATCAAAAAGTATTCATCGCAACGGCTGAGAGTTTCGATGAAGAGATGAAGGAGAGGATTGTTAATCACCAGAAGGAACGGGGTAAAAAGTGGCGGACCATAGAAGAGCCGCATGACCTGGCAGGGACTTTGGACAATCTCAAAGACGGTACTGTAGCGATCATTGACTGCTGCACCGTATGGCTTGGAAACATCTGGCACCAGTTCGGAGATAGTGATGCTGTTTTTGAGAAGCATACTGAAATGTTTGTTCAGGCACTTCAGCTGTGGTGCGATAGTGACCGTGAGGGGGAAGTTATCATTGTGTCCAATGAAGTGGGCTGGGGGATAGTGCCGCTTGAAAAGAGCGTTCGGCGGTACAGGGACTGGGCGGGGAAGCTGAATCAGAGGATTGCTTCAATTGCCGATGAGGTGTATTTGTGTGTTGCGGGGATAGGAGTGCGGATAAAAGGGTGAATGTCGGGTGCATCACTCTCTTTTGCCCCTCGCTTCCGCGACCGGGTCTCGAAAAAAAACAGAAGAAAAGCACGAAACCCGGAAGTGAAACCCGATTCCATATCCGAGTGGGAAGAACCCCAAAGAAATACTATACATATACAAAGGAAAAACCACATGATCACAAAAGAGATTGAAATAACCAAAACCGCAAACCCTGAACTCCAGGCAACCGTGCAATCGCGCCTTGACAACCTCACCAAACCGCCGGGAAGCCTGGGTAGACTTGAAGCGTTTGCGATGCAATACTGCCTGTGCCGGGGAGATGCCGATGCTAAAATCCCACGCAAATCACTGAAAATATTTGCCGGTGACCACGGGATAACCGCTCAGGGTGTGGCCCCGTTTCCAAAAGAGGTTACCGTTCAGATGGTCCATAACATGCTTGGGGGCGGAGCGGCTGTTGTAGTGATGTGTAAAGCTGCAGGAGTAGACTACCGGGTGATCGACATGGGTGTTGATGGTGATTTTGACAGCCATGATCTTTTGGTTTGCAAAAAGGTAAACAGGGGGACCCAAAGTTTTCATTCTGATTGTGCAATGAGCAGGGAAGAGTGTGATAGCGCACTCAGTGCAGGAATTGAAATCGCATTGAAAGAAGAGAGTGACATTACTGCAGTTGGGGAAATGGGAATAGGTAATACCTCATCTGCATCAGCTCTCTATGCGTTGCTGCTCGGTGTCGATGGCACTTCCACCGTAGGGATGGGAACTGGAGCGGTTGGGGAGTTGTATGAGAGAAAATGTCGGGTAATCGATGAGGCCGTCAACTTTCACAGGGAAAACTGGGATGGGTCTCCAGTTGATGCGCTCAGGCGTGTGGGAGGATTTGAAATTGCCGCAATGACCGGGTATATTATTGGCTGCGCTCAAAAACGCATCCCTGTTGTAATTGACGGATTCATCGCAACTGCTTCAGCGCTATGCGCGGTTAAAATGGAGCCAATGGTGCTGGATTATCTGTTCTTTGGGCATGTTTCGGATGAACAGTTTCACCGCAGTGTGCTCGATTCGCTCGGTGTGAAGCCTATCCTTGAACTTGGAATGAGGCTTGGAGAAGGTACCGGGGCGGTGTTGGCGATGCAGATTATCGAGCAGGCGCTTAACTGTTATCATGATATGGCGACGTTTGCTTCTGCGGGAGTTTCGGAGAAGTAGGGGAGCGGATAGGGAGAGGGAAATAGGAACCCTTCGACTGGGAGCTCAGGGTGAGCGGAAGGGGAAATAGGAGGGAAACATTGATACCAAAAGGTTTTATAACAGCACTGAGATTATTAACAGTCATTCCCATTAGTGGAAGTGAAACTGACAACAAATATCGTGCTCTGCCATACTTTGTCGCAGTGGGTGCAATTATTGGTTTGCTGCAATACTTTGCAGCACAGGGCATATACTATGTATCCGGCCTGACACTGTTTGCCGGTCTGATTATTACCATACTCAACTATATGCTAACCGGCTGGCTGCATCTGGACGGACTTGCTGATACCGCCGATGCTTTCGGTACGGTCCACTCAACGGAAAAAACACTCACTATCCTCAAAGATCCTCACACCGGGACTTTTGGTGTGGCAGCGGTGGTTATAGCAATACTGTGGCGTGTTATTGCGTATCAACAACTGTTCGAAATGAAGATGACGTTGTGGATTGTCTTTGCACTGTTGAATTCTCGTATACTGCAGGGATTTCTTCTCCTGCTCTTCCCCTATGCACGGGGAGAGGAGGGTAAAGCTTTCGGCTTTAAGGGGCCGCTTTGGATTACCATTGTTCTGGTCTTGCAGGCAACGTTTATATCAGTTGCAGTAGGGTACTTTAATAATATCTATATTCTGTATTGGGCACTGCCCATTGGTACAGTCGCTATTGTACCGCTTTGCCGTATTTATATGAAACATATTGGGGGATTAACTGGTGATTGTATCGGTGCTGCAACAGAGCTTTTTGAAATTGCTTTTTTGACCGTGGTGGTTGCTCTGGGGTCGGCATACTTGGTTTGAGATTACAGGTTTTCAAATATGACAAAAACAACAAAGGTAAAAGATGAGTGCTGAAAGTAATGTAACTCCCCAAAAAACCGCAGCTTTTCAGAAAACAATCCTCTCATTTTACCGAAAACACAAACGTCAACTCCCCTGGAGGGATGACACCAGCCCCTATTCGGTATTTGTCTCTGAAATAATGCTTCAGCAGACGCAGGTCGAGCGTGTCAGGCAGAAGTACCCACCCTTTATCGAACGATTTCCTGATTTTCAGTCCCTTGCAGATTCCTCACTTGAAGAGGTTTTTATTATGTGGAAGGGGTTAGGGTATAATCGCCGGGCAAGAGCATTGCGGGATGCGGCACGAATAATTATTGAACAGCATGGAGGCGTTCTTCCCTCCTCACCACAACAACTTGAGCAACTGCCTGGAATAGGCTCTGCAACCGCAGCTTCAATTGCAGCTTTTGCCTTCAATGCCAAAGTACTTTTTCTTGAGACCAATATCAGAACAGTATACATTCACCACTTTTTTCCTGACAGTACAGAGGTGAGGGATTCAGATATTATCGCTTTGCTTGAGCAGACTATTGACTGGGAAAATACAGCAGAGTGGTACTCTGCGCTGATGGACTACGGGACGGAGTTAAAGAAGATACACGGTAACCTCTCACGAAAAAGCAGTTACTACAAAAAGCAATCTCGGTTTGTAGGGTCCCGCCGCCAGCTAAGGGGGTTGGTTCTTGCACTGCTGCTGGAAGAGAAAGTGCTTAGTGTGAATGAAATCGTGCGCAAACTGAAACGGGGCAAGGAACCGGTCAGTGAGGTACTTGAACTGTTGACCAGAGAAGGAATTGTGCAGAAGGAGAGGTCGCGGTATAGGGTGGGGGAGTAGATCGTATCGTCCTGGCAGAATACTGTTGCTTTGAAAATGACAAAAATCATATTACATTGCTTCGCTATAATAACTTTACAGAAACTGTATGCTGATTAGAAGTTATTCTTCATTAAGCAATTTCTATAAAGTCACAAGAAAACAATCAGTTAGGCTTTCAAAAGGTTTCTCAGTTACGGTGTCTGCATTAGAAAAAATATTACGCACGTTTATAGCTGGATCAGGTAAACAACTGGTCTTTGAAAAACCATTGGAGAGTAATCCCCATTTCAATGATCCTGCAGGTTTGTACTTACATATTCCCTTGTGTCATAATTACTGTTCGTTTTGTCCCTATCTCAAGGAACGATATACAGATGGATTGGGCCTTTTACTTTTTGAGGCGATCAAACGTGAAATTCATATTTTTTCTGAAAAATGCTCTTTAACAAATATTACATCTCTGTATGTCGGTGGCGGAAGCCCTCTTGTACTTGGGTTAATGTTAAGCGAATTGGTTGATCTGTTTAGAAGTAAATTGCACTTTGATGGTGATGTAGCAATTGAAGTTCACCCCAATGATATTACTGGTAAAGGGGTAGAGGTTATACAAAGGTGCAATGCTTCAATGATTAGCCTGGGTGTGCAGAGCTTTGATGATAGAGTGCTAAAGAGTATTGGACGGCAGTATGGTGCCACCGTTGCTAAATCTGCCTTATCTGTTTTATATAAGACCGGCTTTGATTCACTGAATGTTGATCTGCTGTTTGCAATTGATGGTCAGGATTGGGAATCTGTAAAAACAGATTTGCAAAATGCCCGGGATCTTGGTGCAACACAAATAACCTGTTACCCGCTCTTTACATTTCCTTATACCGAAATCGGCCGATACCTTAACCTGAAAAAAGTGAAGCTGCCTCCCTTTTCAGTTCGTAAAAATATCTATTACAAAATTCATGAATGGTGCCTAAGAAACGGGTATGTACGTACATCTGTTTGGTCTTTTACCCTGTCGGGAAACAAACCTTTTTCCTCTGTTACTCGAGAGCGATTTGCAGGATTTGGACCAAGTGCGGGTTCGTACAATGGCAGGCAATTCTATTTTAACACCTTTGATATTACTGCCTATGCCGAAAAATCAGATCAAGGATATCTGCCGGTAGCTCTCACGATGGATGTTCCCGTTGAATTACAACGACTTTTTTGGGTCTACTGGCGGTTCTATGAGACCTCTATCGATACTGATACATACCGCCATAAATTCGGAGGTGATTTCTTCAAAGATTTTAAAATACAGCTTATTATTTTAACCTGGTTAAAGTGGATTGAAAAAGAATCTGGTTCTCATTTGCGTCTTACGGCAAGGGGAAGCCATTGGTTACATCTATTACAAAATTTTGTGGCACTGAATTATA
Organism: Chitinispirillum sp.; assembly: GCA_007115975.1. Taxonomy (GTDB): domain Bacteria; phylum Fibrobacterota; class Chitinivibrionia; order Chitinivibrionales; family Chitinispirillaceae; genus Chitinispirillum. The sequence goes on along the minus strand of SKJJ01000194.1, from coordinate 6,216 downwards.
CAAGTAAACTTTGGGAGCAGATGAAGCAATGCGCTTGGCCTTCAAGAATAGACCTGTAATGACAATACTTGCTGTTTTTATACCTCTGCTTGTTTTTGGAACAGAATGGCATCTGGAAACCAGTGATACGGAAGTTACATTCGCCTGCAAAATCCCTCTTCAGCACAATTCTGATTCTGTTATTGGTTACCTTTGGCAGCCGGATATACTGGAAAAATTATCTTCCAAAATATCGAATGTAACTATCCTTTCATCTTCAAACGATTCACAAAAAGTCGCATACACCTTCTCTTTCTTAGGTTATAGCAGTCAGGCAGTGTATATTCGCCAACGGTCACCATTGAACAGTATTGAAGTAAAACAGGTCTCTTTTCAAAGCAACTGGGACCTTTTCCCTAAACCTATTAGTTCCCAAGGTGAATACGTAATTGACCATTCACACGAAAACCCAATACTACTCTATTCTCAGACGGTTGTGTTTGACAGAAAACTTCGATTGTGGGATATCTTCTATGCCCGAGTAGTTCTTTCCAGAACGGTTTCAGATCTCCACACAATAGTAAAGGAGTTCAGGGATTAAGCATGGTTTCACTCCTAAAATACCTTTCTTTTGGTTTGAATTTTTTCTATAAGTCTGTAGTTCTCCGTCAAAGGATTCCTCTGATGGGTGGACTGGTAATTACCGATAAATGTAACCTGTCATGTTCTCATTGTCATTTGACCAATAATACTGAGGCACAAGAATTATCAAAAGATGATGTCATTAGCGCACTGTCGCTACTCTATTCCCGGGGTTCCCAGTTCCTTGCAATAACTGGTGGAGAACCCATGTGCTGGGCAAACAGTGGTTGGACACTTGATGATGTAATTGTAAAGGCACGGAAGATAGGCTTCAAACTTATCAGTGTTTATACAAATGGCACATTGACGCTGAAAAGTGGTGCAGATGTTTTATTCGTTAGTCTTGATGGAGTGTCTGAAACAAACAATCGCCTCAGAGACAACAGTTATAAGACTGTTGTTGAGAACCTCTCAAAAACAACTCATGAACACATCGTCATAAATGCAACCATTAACAGCAAAAACTACAAGGAGATCAACTCTCTTTGTCTCTTCGCTCAAAACACTCCGACTGTTAAGGCTATCTTTTTCTATTTTCATACCCCTTACTACGGAATTGATGAGTTATTTATAGACGAAAGCTTGCGGAATAAGGCAATTGATGAAATTATCAGTTTGAAAAAACAGGGCTATCCAATAATGAATTCTGTACATTGCTTGAAAGGAATTCAAAAAGGTAAATGGCAAAGACCTGGAACACTGTGTGATGTATATGCTGCAGGAAAAATTTACCACTGTTGCCGTGCAAACAGTAATAGTGTTGCCTGCAATAATTGTGGCTATTTGGGATATGCCGAGTTGGAGTATATAGCAAAAATCAATATCGGGACAATCTGTAATACCATCTACTATCTGCCTAAATAAAGCAGATAGATGCGGTTTAATAGCAATGTTTTTTTTTGCATGAACTAAAGGGACGTGGACGTAGGAGAGTAGGAGGCTTTTTTGATAAAAAAGACCTGTTCATCCTCCAACACGCTTGCCCATCCTCCGCCCGTGTCCTTGTAGTCGGTTATAGCGGTTGTACCTGTAATCTACTGGTGAAATCCTTCAAAGGTTTATAGTAATTGTAAAAGTATAGTTTGACTCAGGTTGCTGATCTGTTGTTTAATTTTCAACTATCACTAACGGCAGCACTTATATTACAGTTCCCTAAGAGGTAACCCCTTTAATATAACTGTTTGGGGACCGCTCTCAAGAATGCTTCTGTTTGGATCTTCGCAACTGAAATATCATTGAGTCAGGCAAATAAAACATAATAAATAGAGAGAACGAAAATAGGTCTCTCAGAAAAGAGTACAATGAGTTTTGCAACACTTGGATTAGAGGAAAAAATCGTCGAGGCAGTGTATGCCTGTGGACACAGCACCCCTACACAAATTCAATCACAAGCTATTCCTTTAGCGATCGCGGGTAAGGATCTACTCGGTTGTGCACCAACCGGAACAGGAAAGACCGCTGCATTTGTCCTTCCCATTCTCAGTCGTCTCCTTAAGGATTCGGACGGACGCGGTAACCGTTTCCCAAAGGTGTTGGTTTTAACACCAACCCGTGAGCTCGCCGTACAGATTGAAGAGACATTCAGAGAGTACAGTATGTATACTAATTTCCGCATCCTTTCGGTGTATGGCGGAGTGAGTATCAGCAATCAGCTCAGAGAACTTAAAAGGGGAGTGGATATAGTAGTTGCCACTCCGGGACGGCTACTGGATCATCTGCAGCGCCGTACTATCGATCTTTCCAGAGTAACGACACTGGTTCTCGATGAAGCGGACAGAATGTATGACATGGGATTTATCAATGAGGTAAAGAGGATTGTTGCAACGGTTGCGAAAAAACGACAGACGCTGCTCTTTTCTGCGACGATGTCAAAGGAGATCCGTTCCCTTGTTGCCCAAATTCAAAACTCGCCAGAATCCATCAATGTCGGCCAGCAGACTGCTCCGGCAGACTCCGTGGCTCAGCAGTTCCTTGAAGTCCCCCGTCATCAGAAATTTGATCTTCTGATGCACATCCTCAAACAAGAAAATGCAGAAACCATGCTTGTGTTTTCCAGGACTAAACATGGTGCTGATAAAATTAAAAAACGGCTTGAGAAATGTGGTATCGCTTCTGCAGCAATACACTCCAACCGTTCACAGGGGCAACGTCAAAGTGCCCTGGAGGGTTTCAAAAATAGAAAATTCAGGGTTCTGGTAGCCACCGATATCGCTGCGCGCGGGATTGATGTCACTGGTATCTCACATGTGGTAAACTTTGATACACCCGCTTTCGCTGAGGACTACATTCACCGGATTGGCAGAACCGGACGGGCAGAGCTTACCGGCAAGGCTTTGACATTCGTTTCAGAGGAAGAGATTAACAACTTCAGAAAAATCGGCAAACATACAGGCAAAAGGTTGGAATTAACGAGTTATCACGGTTTTAAGTCTGAGAAGGCTCCCCAAAGAGTGGAGAGAGATTTTGTGCAAAGACAAAAACCAGGAAGAGTTAAGAAAAATTTCAGAACTCCTCGGTTTGCATCACTTGCAAAGGGAGCTGCTTGATCCTGATACCAGACAACGGTGACTGTGTAAGCTAAATCAAATCACTAATGTCCGGTTCTGAGATAATATTCGGTCGAAGTGTCATCTTCGTCCCATAGGGGGCATGCGCGTTTACTTAGTGGTAATTTAAAACGCAGAGGTAGGAAAATTAGGGTTTAAGAAAGAGCGTTTTAAAATTAGTAACAACCATAGTAATTCTAACTTCTTAACTCTTTGTGTACTGCTTAGATAAACGCAACACAAGCACTTCGGCTGGGCTCAACACAAGTCTGCGTTAAAATCAAAAATCAACATAACGCAGATGTCCATAGGGACGAAATAAAAAACGGTAGAGGCGCAGAGGAAAATACAGGGTAAAGACAAATGAGAATAATCGTTGATGCTGATGCGTGCCCCAGAGCGATAAAGGATATCCTTTTCAGAGCTGCACAGAAAGCTTCTATAGAAATGGTAATGGTCGCCAATACCCATATCCGTACCCCACCCTCTACTCTCTTTAGCTCCGTATCGGTCACTTCAGGGTATAATGATGCAGATGATAAAATTGTAGAGATCGTTTGTGAGGGAGACCTGGTTATCACCGCAGACATCCCCCTTGCCAGCCGGGTAATTGAAAAAGGTGCTGTTGCCCTGGATCCCCGGGGCCAACTCTATACAGAGGAAAATGTGGGGTCCCGCCTGAGTGTACGAGATTTTATGGAAGAGTTGCGGGATTGCGGGGTAAATACCGGAGGCCCGCCGCCTTTGGGCCCAAGAAACCGGCAGGATTTTGCCAATGAGCTGCAGAAAATTTTGCTCAGGAAATAGGCCTTCAGGAGGTTGCCGACCGCAACTACCTGCTCAGAACCACCTTCGACTGACCAGCAACACCCCTTCCCTCATAAAGCCGCACCACATAGTAACCATTTGAGATATCTGCAACATCAAGGGTAAACACGTTTCCTTTACAGGAATTCTTCTTCACCATCTCTATCACCACATCCCCTTTGAGATTATAGATCTTTATGACGGGTTCTGTTAGGTGTAGAGATTTGAAACTGACAGAAATACCTGACCCAACAGTACCGATTTTGAAATCAGACTCCCTTAATGGTCTTGATGGTGTCCGTATCGGTAAATCGGGAACTTCTGTGAGAGAAACATTTGTAACTGTCACATCTCCCTGATTTGCCCCCACATTAAACTCTATGCGTGAATCGATGTTGGCAGGGTTATTCATTGTAAATTCAAAGCTGAATGTCTGCCTTTCGGTTGTGAGAGTAACTCCCGTCTCACCCTCCACATCCGATAGAAATGATGTCCAGGGATCAACCGGTAAGGCTACATTGACCCTCATCGGCCTCTGGATTGATGCATACGCATCGAACGTTACTCTGTAGGTTTTTTCTTGCTCAAGCAATATCCCCGATTGAATGAGCTGAATGTTATAGTCCAGTGTTCCGGGATCTGTTATGGTGATGATACATTCGTTGTCACTCAACGAGTAGGAAGCTTTACTGTTCCAATAAGAGAGCTGCCAGTGCTGAGTGCCGTTGGAAAAATCTCCGTTCCAGATAAAATTTCCGCGATCGCCGGCACTGGTGCTTCTAGCAAATAATGCTGATAAAAAGGTATCAGAATTTATGGTTAGATTCAGTGTTGGAATGCTGCCGTTTATCCCTTCACCGCTCCACCCATAAAAGGTCCATCCATCATTTGCAACGGCAGTGAGAGTGACTTCTGAGCCCTGAGAATAACGGGTTGCAACCGGATTTCTGCTCACCGTTCCAAGTCCTTCTGACACGATTGTAAGCATATGCCCATCATTTCCGGAGAAACCCGGGGTCCATTTATCCAGTACACCCGAAAGTGAATCGTAAGCCGGTTTTTTCTCATATGTTTCATCAAAAATCAATGCATCTCCATACCCCGTAAAATGGCCTGGAATCCAGGAGTGTTTGTCAGTAAAACCCCATACCATAAAGGTCCCGGAGCTACCGTTCTCAAGCGCCGCTTCCAGAAATGCTTTGTAAACATTGGCCTGATTTATCAGGTTCTGATTACTTGCAGGCAGGTTTATCCTTACGTCAAGCTCTGTGTAGGCGACCCTGAGACCAAGGCCAGAAAAACGTTCAAGATTCTGAGCTATCTCATTTTTCAGGTTACTGTTCCATTCAGTTTCCATCCGGTGTGCCTGAAAACCCACACCGTGAATCGGAATCCCGTTTTGCACCATCTGGCTGACCATGTTGTATATGGCGGTTGATTTTAAATTTGTCTTGCTGATGCTGTAGTCGTTATAATAGAGAATTGCATCCGGGTCGGCACGGTGAGCGATGGCAAAGGCTGAATCGATATAATCATCACCGATAGCTCGTCTCCAGGGATTATCACTATTGGGACGCAGCGTACTGTTGCCTCCATCAGTAAACGCCTCATTTACCACATCCCATTCAAATATCTTTCCCCTGTAATGCCCCACAACCCTTTGGATATGCTCCCTCATAGCATCAAGACCCTCTTCACGGCTCCACTCATTTTTCTGAATCCAGTCGGGGTTCTGATCGTGCCAGATAAGTGTATGCCCCCTGATATTCATACTATTGTTTATCGCAAAGGCCACCAACCGATCAGCCTGTGTAAAGCTAAATACGCCCCTCTGGGGGTGAACAATATCCGGTTTCAACTCATTTTCATGCACAACGGTGTTAAATTCCCGTACGATTGTTTGGATGTAATCCTCTTCTCCCTGGTAAAATGCCACACCAACGGCGGTTCCGATATTGAGCCCGAGTGAATCGGCGTATTCCCGTAATGGTGGCTGGCCGGCAAAACTTAGGGCAGAAAGTGCTGTGATAAGGAGATAAACTATTTGCCTGTGGTTCATGTGTGTTGCTCTCCTGGTTTGGTTAGGATTTGGCCGGGAAAATGAAGTCAGGTCCTGTTGCTATTCATAAAATAAGGATTATGGCATTAGATTACCTAAACTTTTCTGCTAAGAGGGGAGGAAAAGGAAGCAGGCTCACTTCGACAGGCTCACTTCGACAGGCAGGGTCAGTACAGGCAGGGT
>SKJJ01000019.1 GCA_007115975.1 Chitinispirillum sp. | reverse complement strand
GAGCCTACTGGTATTCCTATGATGACACACCGGAAGGGTCAACAATGATCACTGCGGGTGCTGATGTTCTTGGACTTGATATCGGACTCAATGGCAGAGATGGCGCCTATGGTGCACAGATCGGTTTTATTCTTGGTAACCCATATGCGATTGATGGCAATACTGTTCAGCCTTTTGCCGGTCTGGGAACTAATCTTACCGATGCATTGGAAGAGAAATCATACAATGCATCAGCTGATAATGTAACCGGTATCTATTTCGAATACAAAACAACAGGACTTAACGAACTGGTGTTTGAGGTCGTTGATAGAATCTCCTTTAACGAAGGTCGTGGTGATGCTGTACAGCATTACATAAAACTACCTGCTACTGATGGAGCATGGGTCGGAGCCGTGGTGGAGTGGGACGTACTTGTTCTTCCGGACTGGGATCACGTAGTTGCTACTCCGCTCAATACTGCAGACCTGATGAAACTGCAGTTTAAGGGTCTGGGTGCGGCACAATCCGAAGGTACACTGGCAATTGACAATGTCTACTTCATGGGTGCTACATCAATTACCCCTTTTGGCGATGACAATTCTGTTATAATGCCCAAACGCAATGTTAGTGCTTCCGGTCTGAGTGCAACCTACAACAGAGGTGCTGTTTCCGTTAACTGGAATCCTTCATCGGAAATACAGAGTGGCACTATTTCACTTATTAACGCAAGAGGTGCTCAGGTTGCATCAGCTCCTGTTTCAAAGAGTGCGACTGTTAATTCGACTCTTAATGCAGGATCAATTGCTGCGGGCCTATACTTTATAAGAGTACAGGCTGTTGATGTCAATGGTAAGGGTATCAATATGCAGGTTCCTGTAAATGTAGTTAAATAAGCTGAACGTTTTAGGCTTATAAAATTAACCTTGTGGAGGCGCAGCCTTCACAAGGTTTTTTTGCATCCAGATCCTTGCAAAAAAGGGCTAGGTTGTCCTAATACCAGCATTCCCATGCTGCGTTGCGGTGCAACTTTATAGCAGGCAGATAGAGTGATAGAAGCACCTGTTCAGTGCCAGCTTTTTATTGCCAAGCGGTTAAATTTTGATGATGCCCTTTATAAATCAAACCTTTAATCTTAAAATTGAGCTAAACAGCCAGTTGTTTTCATGTTTGCCGTTCTTGATTATCACTCCCTGTCTCCCATCAACTTCTTCACCGTATCAATTAGCTGACTCAGATCAAAGGGTTTGGTAATATAATCATCTGCCTGAAGAATTGATTTTCCAATGAGTTTATCTTTTTCTGTATCCTTTGCAGTAAGCATCAGTACCTTCACGAATTCATCGCTGTCCTTTATGATTTTGCATATCTCCCACCCGTCTAGTTCGGGCATCATAACATCGAGGATGACAAGATCGGGTTGAATATTTTCATATCGTGCAAGGGCATCAACACCACTCCGGAAGGGGTGGATCTCAAAACCCCTCATTTTCAGGTTAATGGACACCATCTCAAGAATTATCGGGTCGTCATCGACTATGAGTATTACTCCATTTGAAAGAGTCATTATCTGCTCTGTCGTGAAAGTATGCACTGAAATATGGCTTACAAAGAAATTACGGCAGAGGGTGGTGGGGTATTTTTAAAAACACTCCTCTCCCCCTCGCGGTCGGCGTCGGCCGTGGCCGCGGAATCGTCTTTTTTTCTTTATTTTTTCTGGCAGAGTTGAGGGCTGGGGATTAAAACGCAGAGTCCGCAGAGTGCGCAGAGAACAACCCAGAGTGGGGGATAGAAAAATGGAGGGATACGGAGAGGGGAAGCTCGTGAAAAGAAAACGCTGATCTGCACTAGATAATCAGTGCACAGCCCTGCCCCTTTCCCCCTCGCGGTCGGCGTCGGCCTTGGCCGCGGAATCGTCTTTTTTTCTTCATATTTAAACTTGGTTTTCTGGTTTCTGGTCCAAGGTGAACAGGGTTTTTGGGGAAAAGCTATTCCGATTCCGCGGCAGACCGCGAGGCCGATTTTTAAGGCGATACATTAACCATGCGCTCATCAATTATTTTATCTATAATCTGAAAATTCTAATCATCCCTAATCATAGAGGTTAGTGCCAATGTATACACCAGCAGCCAAAGTGCTTGAAAAATATGCTGACGTGCTTGTTAATTTTGCTTTAAACAGTGGCAAGGGCATAAAGAAAAACGAAGTGGTTTATCTGGTAACACAAACTCCCGGTCTGCCCCTGGCCAAAGCGGTTTACAGTGCTGTTTTGAAAAAGGGGGGGCACGTGCTGGTAAACACGCTGGATGATGATTTCAAGAGTATTTTTATTCGGCAGGCAACACAAAAACAGCTGACATTTTTTCCCGAAAAGTACTACCGTGGGCTGGCTGATTCTGTCGATCACTGGATCAGGATTCTTGCTGACAGGGATCCGATGTATCTCAAAGACTCAGATCCCCGAAAGGTAATGCTTTCAAACAGGGCAGTGAGGCCTTTTCGGGACTGGCTCGACGAAAAAGAGGACAGAGGGGAGTTTACCTGGACGCTCTGTATGTATGGGACCGAGGGCAACGCCAAAGAGGCGGGAATATCGGTTCAGTCGTATTGGAATCAGATTAAGAAAGCGTGTTTCCTTGATGAGGAAGATCCGCTCAGAAAGTGGAGAGAGATCCATTCCAAAATGCAGAAGACTATAAACAAACTCAACTCATTGAAAATCGACAGACTTCACGTGGAGGCCAAGGAGACCGATTTATGGATAAAAGTTGGGGAGAAGAGAAAGTGGATTGGGGGAAGCGGCAGAAATATACCGAGTTTTGAGATATTCACCTCCCCGGACTGGCGAGGCACGGAGGGGAAAATACATTTCGATATGCCCCTCTACCGTTATGGTAACATTATAAGGGATATAAGGCTTGAGTTTAAGAACGGTAAGATTGTAAAAGCTACCGCTTCGGAGAATGAAAATTTTCTAAAAGAGATGATCGCTCAGAAGAATGCAGACAAGATAGGTGAGTTTTCACTTACCGATGTGCGATTCTCCAAAATCACAAAGTTTATGGCCGACACCCTTTATGATGAGAACTATGGGGGCAGGTATGGTAATACCCATCTTGCTGTTGGTAAGTCATATCACGACACCTATGACGGGGAGTTGTCAAAAGTATCTGAAGAGGATCTTGATAAGATTGGTTTCAACCACTCAGTTGAACATACCGATATTATTGCATCCACTGACAGGGTAGTGACGGCATTTATGCAGGATGGCTCCCGGAAGGTGATCTATAAAAAGGGTTCCTTCTTACTGTGAATTATTCATCGGACTGAGATAGTTGATTACAAAAAGGCGTTTTGCAGGGTTAAGAACCCATTTTGAATCGGTGTATACAACGTATCACCAGCACAGATATCTTGGTCTGGATCCTTTGGTATGTGTTCATGGTTTTTCGCAGCCTCGGGACAGGGAGGTTGGTGGTTTTATCTGCTCCGCCCTTGCTTACGGAAGAGTGGAAAGTATTGTGCGCTCGTTAAAGACTGTTTTTGCAATCACCAGTGAGGGGCCGGCTCAGTTTGCAGTAAACACCACTTTTTCCGAAAAAAAGAGAAGGCTGGCAGGGTTTAAACATAGATTTAATGATAGTGAAGATGTTGCGATGTTGTTTGAGACCCTTGGAAAGGTCTTGAGGGATTATGGTTCAATTGAAACCGGATTTGTAAACTGTATGAACGGTGACGGGATAAAAGAGGGGCTGGGCAGGTTTGTTCAGATGATCACAACGGATGCGGAGTCGGTGCAGGGACGCAAAAAAAGCTTTGAGTACCTTGTGCCATCGCCACTCAACGGCAGTGCATGTAAGCGCTTGGCTCTCTATCTTCGCTGGATGGTACGGGACAGTGACGGGATTGACCTTGGCTTGTGGAAGAGAGTTTCTGCATCCAAGCTGATTTTTCCGGTGGATACTCATGTTGCAAGAGTAGCCTCATTTTACGGTATAACAGAGAGAAAGAGTGCAGACTGGCGAATGGCGGAGGAGATCACTGCTTTTTTCAGGCGAATTGATCCTCAGGATCCGGTCAAGTATGACTTCTCTATGTGCAGAGCAGGTATGATTGATTTCAGGAAAGGTGTAGCCAGTGTCCGATAACAGAGTGAATATTGTTAACAGAAGGTTTACCGGTATTTCGATCAACTCCGGGGTTGTCTTTGGCAAGGTGTGCATGTATTCTTCACAGAGGCACCGGACCGTGTCACAGTACTCTCTTTCAACTCAGCAAGCCGTTGACCAGGAGCTGCAGCGGTTTGATGAAGCGATTGTGTTGTGCAGCCACGAACTCAACAGAATCGCTAGTGAGGTTGCCAAAAATATTGGCAAAGCTGAAGCTGAGATATTTCTGACTCAGAAGCATATCATGAATGATCCCAAGCTGATAGAGTCCATAAAGGAGGCGGTGTCTGTTGGACGGAAAAATGCCGAGTGGGCGATTTCCGATATTCTGAACAGTTATGAGGAACAATTTACCAAAATTGACAATGAGTATCTTCGGGAGAGGTCTTCGGATATAGGAGAGGTCAGGAGGCGGTTACTCAACAAGTTAACAGACAAGAAGAGTGGGTTTGTCTGCAAGGGACATGCGAATTGCACCAAGGGGCGGGACAGGGTTATTGTTGCCGAGGAGCTGACTCCCGATATGGTCGCCAATATGGATCTGGACAAGGTGCTTGGTTTTGTAACAGAACGGGGTGGAATTACCTCTCATGCAGCAATTATGGCGCGCTCCATCGGCGTACCGGCTATCTCGGGAGTCATTGACCTGCTGGATTCTGTTAACTGCGGAGACACCATTCTCATTGACGGTGATAACGGACAGGTGTTTATCAATCCCGAGGAGAGCCTCACGGCCCCTTACCTTTCTGTTGAAAAGGCACAGGCTGAAAATGTATGTGCCGTGGATTCTCCCCGTGGTATGAAGGTGCTGGCCAATGCAAGCAGTATGGAGGATGTGAAGGTTGCTGAATTTGTGAGGGCTGATGGTATCGGGCTGTTCAGGACAGAAATTCTGTTCATGAAAAATAAACATCTTCTCAGTGTTGAGGAGCAGTTTCTCTACTATAAGAATGTGATGGATCAGATGGGGGATAAGCCGGTTACCTTCAGGCTCCTTGATGCCGGTGGGGATAAACAGTTGCCTTTTTTGAAAATGGAGCAGGAGCTCAATCCTTTTCTGGGATGGCGGGGATCGAGATTCCTTTTGGGTAATCCGGAAATATTGCGGGATCAGCTCACCGCTCTTTTGATGCTCAGTAAGAGTGCAAAGATGAAGATCATGTACCCCATGGTGGTTGATCAGAAACAGGCCCGGCAACTGGTCTCATTTGCCAGAGATGTTATGGCGGGGATCGAATGCAAACCTGAAAATGTCTCATTGGGAGCAATGTTTGAAATCCCCAGTGCCTTTCTTCAGGCAAAAGAGATATTGACCGAGTTTGATTTCGGCAGTATCGGTTCAAATGACCTTATACAATACCTGTTTGCAATTGACCGGGGAAACGCTCTTGTAGCAGGGGAGTATGATCCAGAGCATCCCGTTCTCTGGAATCTTCTCAGGCAACTGGCAGACACGGCTGTTTCGCTTCATAAGCCTCTCTCTCTTTGCGGTGAGATGGCCGGCAGGGAAGGCATATCCACAAAGCTTGTTGCTACCGGGATAAAATCACTGAGTATCGCTCCAAGGCTGATACCTCGTGTGAGAAGTGAGCTTGCGAGGTATGCGGGGGTGATCTGAAGGAGTGACGCGCATGGTGATGCAACGTTTCTCTGTTTTATGAGCTACCTGGAACTGTAATTCCTCACAATTACCCGATCCCGGACTGTGCAGCGGTATGATACCGGTGTACCCGGGGCAGATCGTTCTTGGATTGAGCGGTCGGCCCTTCTACTCGGGGAATCCCTCCTGTGCTGCTCTATACCTGATCGATACAGTACGCCCTCCCATTTGATACAAAAAACGTATTGATTTATACCGTTTATAGGGTTGGGTCGCGTTGTTTTTGTTCAAAAATGTGCTCTTTTGCCTGATTTGATACAAGAATGTATCGAAAATTTAAAAGTGACCCCTCTTTCCACCCATTGTACCCCTGTTTTTTGAATGGCACACCTTTTGCATATAGCCTCATATGACATGTTATGGTTGTAGCTGATAAAAAAAAGTTTTTTTCACTTATCAAGGAGGTTGTATGTTTCGTTTTACCGCAGCAGCAGTACTGGCAGTATCTGTTCTTCTATCAGGGGTAGGCGCTGCCCCCGATGTCTCATTCAGTGGCTATCTGGACACCGATGTCTGGACCGACTTTACCGGGCGGTTCTATACCAATGCCGAATTGGATCTTGGTATTCATTTACAGTTTACCGATGCTGTGAGTGCCAATCTGTATGTGACTGCAATTTCTGAAGAGAGAATTCCGGCCGGAGTTGGAAACCCCGCCGATCGTTGGCCGGCATTTGATTATGATGGTTTTGATATCACCTATGCCAGTCCGTATGGGGAGTTCAGTGTGGGGGATCTGGTGTACGGGTTTGGAGATTTCAACTACTACTTGTACAAACGTCTGAGCATGATTGCACCCGAAAGTTTTTCCAGAGGTTTGAGTTATGAGTATTCGGGAGAGAACTTTTCTCAGTATCTTCTTGTGGGTGTGTCTGATGAGGATTACAGTACTGTCGATATTGTGGGAAAAAGCAGTACCTCCTTGGGTGAAGACGGGTCACTGGGTCTGGTTTATGGTATAAATGGAAATGCCCGCAGCAATTTTTCTACCGGTTTCGATTTTTTTGCCGGTGCAGAGTATCGTGGCTCTTTTGGTGCACTGGATCTTAAACTCGATCTTGGGTTGCTTTCATTGAGAGGTGAGGAGCGTTCCAGTGTTGTAACTCTTCTTGTGGAACCAGAGATGGCTTTCGGCGATTTTTTCACTGCCCTTACATTCTATCGTCTCTTTGATTTCGATTCGGTTAATGATCTGGCTGATCCGCTGTTTGGGATCGATGACGAGATGTTTGTGTATGTCGAGCCTGGTTACGCTTTCAATGAAACCGTAGCATTTGGTCTCCCACTTGAGTACCACTCGTTCAGCCTGGACACAACCGATGATGATGAGTTCTGGGTAGTTCCCACTCTTTACATCTATCCTGCCGATATGGTTGAGTGGTGGATCTGGGGTCAGGTGGCAAAGCCCACTTCAGGGGATGATGCATATTTTGGTTTTGGTATGGAAGTAATAGTCAATTTCTAACTTTTTCTGGAAGGGGTTTGGTATGAAAAAAAGGATTCTTGCAGTTTCACTTTTTGCGACAGCTTTACCGGCAATGGCCGGTGAAGAGACCGTTACAATAGGGCATTTGGTCGACTCTATTGATACGGTCTGGACACTTATTGCTGCTTTTCTGGTGTTTTTCATGCAGGCTGGATTTGCAATGGTTGAGTCTGGTTTCACAAGAGCCAAGAATTCGGTAAATATTATGATGAAGAACCTTATGGATTTCTCTCTTGGGTCACTTGGATTCTGGGTTCTTGGGTTTGGACTCATGTTTGGTACAACTATGGGTGGTTTTATTGGAAGAAGTGGATTTTTTCTCTCTGATGCAGCCTCTGGTGATCACTGGCCCTTTGCTTTTTTCCTGTTCCAGACTGTTTTTGCCGCAACTGCAGCAACAATCGTCTCCGGAGCAATGGCTGAGAGAACAAAGTTCAAGGCATATCTCATTTACAGTGTGGTTATCTCTGCGGTGATCTATCCTATTTCGGGTCACTGGGCATGGGGAAGTCTCTTTAATGGTGATGGATGGCTTGAGGGGCTTGGATTTATCGATTTTGCCGGCTCGACGGTTGTTCACTCTGTGGGTGGATGGGCTGCGTTGGCTGGTGCCATTGTTTTGGGACCAAGACTGGGTAAATACACAAAAACAGGAAAATCAAAGGCTATTATGGGGCACAATATCCCAATAGCTGCACTTGGTGTATTTATATTGTGGTTGGGCTGGTTTGGATTCAACCCCGGTTCAACTACTGCCGGTACCGATCTCTCTATTGCAAGAATAGCGGTTACAACCAACCTGGCAGCAGCTGCAGGTGCAGTTACAGCAATGATTGCTGCCTGGGGGCTTCTTGGTAAACCTGATGCATCAATGGCACTTAACGGGGTGCTTGCCGGTCTGGTTGCAATTACCGCTGGGTGTGCAGATGTCTCACCTATGAGTGCTATTATAATTGGTTTGATTGCAGGAGTTATAGTGGTTGTTTCTGTTCTGTTTATCGATAAGGTTCTTAAGATTGATGATCCGGTTGGTGCGGTGAGTGTACATGGTGTTTGCGGTGCTTTTGGGACTATTGCTGCGGGGCTTTTTGCACAGGAACAGTACGGTGGAGTTGACGGACTGTTCTTTGGTGGTGGTTTTGAAGTGCTTGGAGTGCAGATCGTTGGTGTTCTTTCGGTGTTTGTCTGGGCTTTTGGAGCAGCTTTCATCCTTTTCACTCTTATAAAGAAAACTGTTGGAATAAGAGTTACTGCCGAAGAGGAGCTGGAAGGATTGGATATTGGAGAGCACGGGCAGGAAGCATATGCCGGTTTTCAGATCTTTAACTCAGGAATCTAAAAGACAAGGAGAAAATGTATGAAACTCATAATCGCTGTAATTCAACCTAACAGACTCTCTGATGTAAAAGAAGAGCTCTTCAAGGCAAATGTAGGAAAAATGACCGTCACCAATGTTATTGGATGTGGTCAGCAGGGGGGGTACACTGAAAGTTACCGGGGCAATATCGTTGAAATCAATCTGTTAAAGAAAATAAGGCTTGAGATTGCGGTCAATGAAGAGTATGTTGATACTACGGTTGATGCCATAATAAAGGGTGCACGAAGCGGTAGTATCGGTGATGGTAAGATCTTTATTCTTGATCTTCCAAGGTGTATACGGATCAGAACTGGCGAGGAGGGCCAGGAAGCAGTAGGGTAAAAAGGTTCGGCGCAGAGAGGGGACGCTTTTTCTGCGCGTCTTTACTGCAGTGGGTTGACATACAGCGCCGTCAGCCTGCTGCAGCTTTTTGTTTTACTCGCGGTCGGCGTCGTGTTTGTTGTGATTACGGGAAGGTCGACTCTGAGGCCGAGGCCTATTTGGGGATTTGTCGTGGCACCCCTGCGACGTGCTACTAAACAGTGCCCCAAAATTCAAGCAGAATCATCTCCGGATCGTTTGAACTTGTTGTATTCAATATTGTATTTGGTAACTTTGTATTGGATAATTCTTTTGGTGGTACCAAGAATTTTTGCTGCCTCGGTCTGATTGCCACTGCTGTCTTTGAGTGCATCAATTATTATCAGCCGCTCGTAGGCTGCGACCATGTTTTCAAAGGTGTCTTTTCTTTTTCCCTGTTGAGAGACGCTTTTGATCTGAAGGGTAGGTGGCAGATCATTGCCCTCAATGACTGCTCCTGAACATACGATAACGGAACGTTCGATCACATTTTCGAGTTCCCTGACATTACCGGGCCAGTGATAGGCTGAAAGCATTTCGATTGCCGGTGTTGAGATCCGTTCCACCATTTTATTGTGAATATTATTATACTTGTTGACAAAATAGTCTGCAAGCAGAAGCGTATCAGCACCTCTTTCACGCAAAGGGGGGATAAAAACGGTAAAAACATTAATTCTGTAGTAGAGGTCTTCACGGAATCTTCCCTCCTTGACATCCAGTTCAAGATTACGGTTGGTGGCACAAACCAGACGGACGCTTATTTTTATCGAATCAGTACCACCGACTCTTTGAAACTCCTTCTCCTGAATGGCTCTTAGTAGTCTGCTCTGGGCCGACATGGACATCTCGCCTATTTCATCCAAAAAAAGGGTGCCCCTGTCTGCTGCCTCAAACTTACCGATTCTTTTATTGGTGGCGCCGGTAAAGGATCCTTTTTCATGTCCGAACAGTTCGCTTTCCAGCAGGGATTCTGGTAGTGCGGCGCAGTTTACTGCTATAAAGGGACCATCGACAAATTGACTTTTTTCATGTATTGCCCTGGCCACGAGCTCTTTTCCGGTACCGGTTTCACCCCGTATCAATACTGTTGTGGAAGAGGGTGAGACCTGTGCAATGTTGCGGTAGACGTTTAACATAATGGAGCTGTTGCCAATCATCTGGTCTGGTTTACCGCTGCTTTCAAGGGTGCGCTTGAGCTGAATGTTTTCCTCCTCAAGGGCATGGATCATATCGTACTGTTTTCTTCTTGTCAGAACAGCCTGAGCGATAAGATCTGAAACAGCCTGAAGAAAGGTAAGCTCACCTTCGAGTGTGACAGAATCCTGTACCGACACTTTGTCCACCGAAAGTGCCCCGATAACCACATCGCCGGCTTTAATCGGGACGCAGAGAAATGAGAGATCGGAGTGCTTGAGCCCTTTTCGGGCACCGGTGCGGTCAAGGAATGTCGGTTCCATATCAAGGGCAGGGATGGCGATTGGGCGCCCTGTGCTGACCACTTTTCCGGTAATGCCCTCTCCTGGTTTATATTTTCCTTTTTGTTTCTCCTCATCACTGATGCCTGAGGCTACATCAACTGCCATCTCTTGGTTGTCCGGGCTAAGAATCGTTATAATGCCACGTTTCATCCCTGCCTTGGATTCAAGTGTTTGCAGGATTGTGTTCATGGTTTTTTCAAGACTCTGATCTGAGGCAAGCTGATGAGCGATACTGTACAGGACGGTCAGGCCGTTGAAGCTGAGATCTGATTGTATATTTGGAAGCATAGGGAGTGGTCTCCGGGAAAAGTGTTAAAATACAACTTCGTCATTGAAAGTATCAATTACTACGGTTGTAGAGCTCAATAAACTATTGGATTTGGCTATTCTTTTTTGTTGAAAACGCAGTAGTGAATTATTTTCAGAGTTCACGTTAGAAAGAGGGGGATATTGTTATTATGGTTACCAACTTCTCATGGGTTATACCGTCAAAGCTTGCTGGTTGCTCTTTGCCCCATAGCGAACGGGACATTCAATGGCTCTCTTCACAGGGGATAAGAAATCTTGTTTCACTTACTAGGCCTGACCATGAGATTGGTTCATTGTGCCAAGATGCAGGGATTACATGGATGCCCTACTATATACCTGATTTTTCGGTTCCGCAGGACGGTTGCGGTTTTGATCATCTGGTAAGGACAATTGTCAATGAAGTAGAGAAAGAGCATGCCTGTTGTGTACACTGTCATGCCGGGATTGGAAGAACCGGGCTGCTCTTGGCATGTGTGGTAGGAATGTTGTTTGGGGTTGATGGTGCATCTGCTATCGCAACAATCAAAAAAATGAGGCCTGCTATCGATACCGATGAGCAGATTGGTTTTGTAAGTAGTTATCTGAGGTGTTATGAGAACTGAATTTGATATACGAAAATTCCTTCAAGCCGATGAGGAAAAACTAAGCTCGTTTGCCAAAAAGAGTACCGAGTCTCTTGGACGGCGTTTTGCTATGAAGCAGGACCCGTTCAGACTTGAATTCGCCCGGGATGAGACAAGGATCCTTCATTCACCACCTTTCAGGCGTCTCAAACATAAAACGCAGGTGTTTCTGTCTCCTTTCAATGATCATATCTGTACACGCATGGAGCATGTACTGCATGTCTCCAGTATTGCATCGGTTATAGGCCGCTGTCTGAGTCTGAATATCGACCTGATAAATGCTATTGCCAAGGGGCATGATTTGGGACATCCTCCTTTTGGCCATGCTGGTGAACGGGTATTGAATGAAATCCTGCTCAGGAAAAAGGTGGCCGAGGGTTTTAAGCATGAGGTTCATGGTTTACGGGTGGTTGATAAGCTTACCAACTATGGTCAAGGTCTGAATCTGACCTATGAAGTCAGGGATGGGATTATCACCCATTGTGGAGAGAGCTTTGACAGGGTGGTAGCTCCTGACAGGAGAAGAAATCTCTATGAGCTGGAGGATATAAATGACCGCTGTTATCTTCCCACTACGCTGGAGGGATGTCTGGTCAGATTAGTTGACAGGATCGCCTATTTGGGCAGGGATCTGGAAGATGCGATCAAGGCTCAGCTGATAAAGAAAAGCGACCTTCCTTCTTATATCTCTAAAAATCTGGGAAATGAAAATGGAAAGATTATTGGCTCATTTGTAAATGATGTCATATCAAATAGCATCGGTAATGATGCCATAATAATGAGTGAGGAAGTTTTTGAGCTGATGAATATGCTCAAGGATTTTAACTATAATCGTATCTATCTTCACCCTGAAGTGGAGCGAAAATCGCTCAAAGCGGTGAATATGATTGAGTATCTGTTTATGGAGCTGGAGAAAATTTTTGAAAATACTCTCGGGGGTTCAGACCAGGCGATGGTGCAGTCGGTAATCAAAGAGACGCCTGTGCTGGGGACGTTTTTTGATTTCCTCAAAAATAGCAATTACACCGAAAAGACTCTCTCCTGGCGTATTGTTACCGATTATATTGCGGGGATGACCGACCTTTTTGCACAGAGGACTTTCTCTGCGCTCTTTATGCCTGCACCCGTTATTTAATGAAGGCTGGATAATAATGTTTGAAGCGCTCAAAAAAACTCTCAGCTCCCGGCCCGATAAAGTGTGCCCCAAGTGCGGCTCAACGGTAGTTGAGTTTTATGACCCGCTATTCTTTGCACCCATAAGGGCCTTTTACGGCAGACGTCGCTTTGTCTGCCGGTCCTGCAATTTCGTATGGCGCTCTTCAAGAAAGAGCCATTCAATGATCGACCGTTTCAGGCAGGGCAGCTGACACCGCATCTGCTGCAGTAATCGATTATCGGACAGCCACTGCATCGTGGGTGTACTGGAGAGCACCTGTTTTGTCCAAATGAGACAAAGTAGGAGTTAAATGTTGTCCAGAATGTAACCGGCAAATGTTCCCTCAGAATCATTTCGGTTTCCAGTGGCGTTTTTGAGTGCAGGTATCCCAGTCGGTTAAAAATTCGGTGTACGTGAATATCAACACACACTGCAGGCTTATTGAACGCTACTGCAACTACCAGGTTTGCTGTTTTCCTGCCCACCCCGGGAAGCTTTACCAGCTCTTCAACGGTATCGGGTACTGTGCCGTTGTAAAGGTCGTTCAAGACAGAAGGCAGAGTTTTGAGATAGCGCGCCTTTTCTCTGAAAAAACCGACCGGGAAGATCAATTTTTCAATGTTACTCTGAGAGAGGCCCAAAAGATCTTGCGGTGAATTTACATATTTAAAAAGTCTGGTAACCGCTTCCGCTGTCACCCCGTCCTTTGTGCGTGCACTGAGGATTGTGGTGATAAGGATTTTGAACGGGTTCTTTGTCTGCGCTTCAATAAGCTCAACAACAGGTGTGCGGTGCTTGGGGAATTCATCTTTCAGGATCAGGTAAACTGAATTGATCTCTTTACTGTAGGTTTTCATTATCCGGTACTATTTCTGTTGTCTCGGGCCCTAAATTATAAAGCAGAGAGATGGTAAATTCTATGCGGTTTGCGACAAAAGAGAGCAACTCATCTGACTGCTGTGGGTTGATATCCTCTTTGCGGAGGTGCCTGTTTTCCGTTCTGAATCTGGAAAACCACGATCCGCTGTAACAGAGACCGATCAACAGATTAGACCTCTTATCCAGTTTGCGCACTGATGAAATTCCAAGGCGCCATGATGCACCGATACCATTCCCTGCTATAGTCGAGAATTTAGCAACTACAGAATCTCTTACCGACTCTATGATCGTGTCATTTTCAACGGATGAAACATAGTTGTGTACCGTTACTCTTGAGAAGGGGGACACCCCTAACGCAGCAGTAAAGAATGTCTGGTCCACTCCGGTAATGCTAAAATAGTGCCGGGGTATACTTCGGTGTACTTCTGCACCAAAACCAAGCGTGGTGAACCGAATCGTGTTGTTGAGGTTGACTCTGCGTTCAAGAGAGTCGTTCTGCATAAAGAGCGAAGATTGAAGGCGTTTGCTTGATGTGGAAAAATTGATGGCAACAGATAAGAGGCTGTTTTCTGTCCAGTAACCATAATTGATACTTATCGGTATGCTCATGCTAAAAGGATCTACTTTTTGTGTGATCCGGTATATCAGCTCTGATGAATCGGAGTATTGAAGTGGATAATTGTTATCAAGCCCAAATGTACCCAGTGAATCGGGAAGAGCATTTTCCCACATGGAGAAAACAGGGAAACTGCCCAAGGTGATACCCGCACCTGGTCCCCATAACCATTTTGATGGTGGATGCAGGTGATGATCCTGATCTTTTTCGACTTCCCCATGGAAAACCGTGTCGGCTGAGTTCTCACCACCGTTGGCTGTATCCCCTGCAGCTTTTCCAAGGCTGGCCAGTACAACCATTGCAATCAAAGGTATTGAATACGATAAAAGTTTCATTCAGCAATCTCTGCCACTATCAGTGTGTGGTCATCTTCTCTGGAGTAGTTTGAAAGTTTGTTGTTTATAAAAGCGATAACATTTTCGAATGGAATCTCTGCAGTTTCACCGATCAGCGATTTGAATCGGTCGTAACTGAAGATATACCGCGGGGAGTTTGGGCTCTCCAGTACATCATAGATTCCGTCGGTGAAAAAATAGAACCGGTCGCCGGGAGAGAAGGTGAATACAGCCTGTTCAAAGGTGGTGTCATTTAGAATACCCAGAAAAGATCCTGAGCAGTGAAGGGGAATAATATCGCCGTTTTTTCTGATAACAATAGGATCAGGATGTCCAGCCCGGCTGTAGTGTAGGGTCTTCTGTTGGAAATCAAATATACACCAGAAGCAGGTAAGGTAGTGGCTGGTGTGGATATTTTCGCAAAGGTCTTCATTCATTTTAAAGAGCATCTCTGAGGTGGAGAGATCTGTTTTAGTGTGATTACTCAACGACATTTTGGAAATGGTACCAACCAGAGCAGAAGATAGCCCATGCCCAGAAGCATCGCCAATGAACACTCCAAGTTTCTGCTTACCGAGGGGTAAAAAGTCGTAAATGTCACCACCAACTTCACTAATTGGCTTGTAAACCAAATCCAGTTTCAGGTACTTTGATTCGGGCAGGTGTAATGGCAGCAGTCCCTGCTGAATTCTTCGGGCCCGTTTGAGCTCTTCGCGAATACTGTCGGTTGCTGTTTTGAGCTTGTGAGTGGTTTTTGAGAGAAAGGCATTCTTCTCCTCAAGCTCCACTTTGAGCTGTTCGAGAGTGGTGATATCTCTGATATGTTCTATTATGTATTGCTTGGATTTTTCCCTGCAGTCAAAGGGGAACGGTGAAAACCGAATGGATACAGCACCATCTCTCGAGGGGTGCTTTGAGTGTGGGAGAAAATGTCTTCTCTGCTTTGACAGTGTATCTTGCAATCGGCAGTCATCGCAGGGGGTAGTACGACTTCTAAAAAGTGTAAAGCATCTCTTTTCGAGACATTTTTTATAGGGCAGACCAATCAGCTTTGCATAGGCTCTGTTTACCCTGACGATGGTGTAATCAGAAGAGACAACTGCCAATGGATCCCCTACAGCATCAAGCATACTTTCAATGGCAATTTTACTCTTGTAAATAAGGTGGATTGGAAATTTATGGTACACTGCAAGAAAAAACAGTATGGCCCCACCAATCACTGGTACTAGTATAAGAGGGTTTTCAAAGGAGAAAGAAATCATCCTGTCGCCTTCAGTTGAGCCGATGAAAGTCTGAGGTACTGGGGCTGTAACTCTGATGCGTTTATCCAGACATCTTTATTGTCTATAAGGTTGTTTGCAATCTTTGCGGCGGAAAAACCACGGTGTATCGGGAATGATTCGACAGGGAAGTGGTTGGTGTATTCCCCTAGTGGTTCGAAAACGGTACTGCGTGTGTATCCCATAGTGTCGGTGATGATGATATCGTCCGCTGCAACAGTATCGAGAAGGGAATCAATGCTGCTGAGTGAATCGGGGGTAGTTCTGTTGAGAAGACCTTTTTTGCTGCATGAAAATGAGGCCCAGAATATTTCATCCCGTCTGGCGTCTATTGCCGAGAAGACTTTTGCACCACTGCCTGCCCTGAACTGGTGGACCATAATGTGAAGACTCGACAAGGGTACCACTTTAATTGATTGTCCCCGGCAGAAACCTTTTACAAAAGATATTCCGATTCGAAGGCCGGTAAAGGAGCCAGGTCCAACGGTTGTCGCGATATGAGTGATCTCTTCGGGTGAAATGTTGTTGAGTTTAAGGATCATGGTCACGGCCTGGGTTATATGCTCTGCATGGGAATTGGGCACGAACCTTGAAACAGATGCCGCTGGTCTTCCGTCTTTAAAAAGGGCAATGCTGAGATCTGTTGAGGAGGTGTCTATACCAAGAACGGTGCTCATGATTCACCATGTTTCTCTTTAGCGATAACCAACGAAATCATGTGGTCGAGAAGCCCAGAAAATGTTCCTCCCTGAGCTTTAAACTCTTTGGGCAAAAGAGAGTTGGACGTCATTCCCGGGAGTGTGTTGGTTTCAAGGAGGTGAAGTTTTTCATCAGCATAGATCATATCGGTTCTCGAGTAGCCCCTGCAACCAAGCACTGTATGGGCAGCGAGTGCCGCCTGCTTTACCTTTTCGAGTAGTTGGGGTGGTCGAGGTGCAGGAACGATCTCCTCTGAGCAGCCGTCACGGTACTTGGCATCAAAATCAAAAAAGGCAGAGTGAAGCGGCCGTATCTCAATAGGAGGCAGAGGGCACAGAGAGCCATCGCTGTTTTCCAGCACACCGCATGATAGTTCTATGCCTGTGATGGTAGTTTCCACAAGAATGTCATCAGACTCCTTCAGCAGGTTTTGGAGCAGTTTCATAAGAGAGATCTTGTCATTTGCACAACCCATAAGGCGGCTTGACCCGGACTGGGGGCATTTGGCAAAACAGGGGAGTCCGTGTTTTTTGATAAGCTCCTCAACAGTTGTGTCGGGATTGTTTCTGCCAAAGATTGAATATGGGGTAACCGTGAGCCCCGCCTTTTCATACAGGAATTTCGAGGTGATTTTGTTCATTGCAACGGCACTTGAATGGACACCAGAGCCACTGTAGGGGAGGCCAAGAGTTTCAAGGAATCCCTGTATCGTACCGTCTTCACCAAAAGTGCCGTGAAGCGCCAGTAACACTGCATCACATGAATCCCACACCTCTTCGCTCTGAAATGGTTTAAATGGTCCTTTGAAAACGGGTGATGAGTCTGGTGCGCAAAACGACCGGGGGGCGGGGAAGTGCTCACCGATATCGGTATAGTAAAAGAGCTTCTCTTTTGATATGACCACCGCCCGTGTTCTGTACTTGCTTTTGTCCATATGTATAAGCATCTCCTGTCCAGAACGCAGAGAGACTTCATGTTCAGCAGAAGGGCCGCCCATCAGCACAATGACCAGTGGTTTCATCTTGTAGCATCTTTCATTTTTGTTTTGATCACCTCAACAATGGAGTCCATGGAAGTGCGGTACTGTTCTCGGCTGTCCCGTTCCCGCACCGTAATGGTCTGGTCTTCAAGCGTCTGGTTGTCGACAGTGATACAATACGGGGTACCGGCTTCATCCTGGCGTGCGTACCTGCGTCCGATTGAGGAGGCTATGTCAAAATGGGATTTTATTGAATTGTCAAGCAGGTCGTAATAGATCTTTTCTGCCATTTCCGGCATACCGTCCTTTTTCACCAGAGGAAGAACCGCTGCTTTGATTGGAGCAATAGCGGGATGGAATTTCATAACTGTTCTTGCCTCTTTACCTTCTCCTTCACGGGAGTAGGCATCAACAATAAACGCCAGAGTAGCTCTGTCGGCTCCCGCTGCCGGTTCAATTACATAGGGAAAATAATGCTTTTTTGAAGTTTCGTCGAAATATGCCAGGCTCTTGCCGCTGAATTCCGAGTGCTGTTTGAGATCAAAATCGGTACGGTTTGCGATCCCCTCCAGTTCACTCCATCCAAACGGAAACAGAAATTCCACATCAACACACGCTTTGGCATAATGCGCAAGTTCATCTTTTTCGTGCTCGCGCAAACGGAGGCTTTCAGACTTTATTCCGTAATCTTTGTACCATTGGAGTCTTTTTTCGCGCCAGTATTCATACCACTTCTCATCCTCCTCGGGTGGAACGAAAAACTCCATCTCCATCTGTTCAAACTCTCTTGTCCTGTAGATGAAATTTCCGGGAGTGATCTCATTTCTAAAGCTTTTACCGATCTGTGCAATACCAAAAGGGGGCTTTAATCGTGAAGCCTGCTGTACATTAAGGAAGTTGACAAAAATGCCCTGTGCTGTTTCGGGTCGCATGTAAACGGTTGCAGACTGATCTTCCAGTGCACCCATGAAGGTTTTGAACATCAGATTGAATTTTCTTATGTCGGTGAGTTCACCGCTGCACTTGGGGCACTTTTCGAGTGTTTCGAGGTGGTCTGCTCTGAAACGGGATTTACATTTTTTACAATCAACCATAGGATCGGAAAAGCCGGAAAGATGTCCGGAGGCCTCCCACACCTTGGGGTGCATCAGTATTGAAGCATCAAGACCCGCGATATCGCGCCGGTTTGTCACCATTGAGCGCCACCAGGCCTCTTTTACATTGCGCTTGAGCTCCACTCCAAGAGGACCGTAATCCCAGCAACTGTTAAGGCCTCCATAGATCTCACTGGATTGAAATATGAAACCTCTTCGTTTGCACAAACTTACAATTGTACTCATAAGATCGGGGCTGTTAGCGGCCATGTGAAATCCTCCATAAGTGATTTGCTTTTTTTGATTGGTGATGAGTAGGAAAAATACGTTCAGGTACCGATTTTGGGCAATGTAAGTTGTAAAAGAGGGTATTGCCCAGTTTGGTGCCGTTGCCGTAGTCCTCTTTCCACCACAATAAAGTGAAAACTCACCTCTGCCCATTGCTGCGCATATCTCCGCCTCGATCGGCAGCAAGGTCCCTGTATATCGGTTTTTGTTTCAGGGGGACTTGCGCGAAACACATCCATATGTAGCCAAAAAAAAATCGTATCCGGCTAAAAAACTAACTATTTTGAATTAATATCTTAATCCCTTGATCTCTGAGATGGAGTTTTTTTCCTAATGCATATTGATGATTTCACCTATGACCTTCCTGAAAAGCTGATTGCCCAGAAACCTTTACCGGAGCGTGACAGCTGTCGTCTTCTCCATATTGACCGCGCAGATGGCACAATATCCCACCATAATTTCAAATCCGTTCTCGATATGCTGCAACCTTCTGACCGGCTCGTACTGAACAATACAAAGGTGCTGCCTGCACGGCTGTTTTTCAGAAAAAGGACCGGTGCAAATATAGAGCTCTTTTTTACCCAACGGATGGACTCCTTGAACTGGAAAGTGCTGATAAAGCCAGCCAGAAAGGCTCCGCTGGGAACAGTGATGGAGCTTGTGGGCCATCCTGAGATAGAGATCAGGGTTGAGGAGATAGAGGAGGATGGTATTCGGGTGGTATACCTTATCGCAGGGGCAGAGTCTTTTGATGAACTGATTGAGACGTACGGTACCATGCCGCTGCCCCATTATATCCGACGGGAAGCGGAGAAAGAGGATCGTGAGCTGTACCAGACCGTTTATGCTCAGGTTGATGGTGCGGTTGCCGCACCAACAGCGGGTTTGCACTTCACGGATTCACTTCTTGACTCAATAAGACAAAGGGGTGTTGCTATCTCCTTTGTCACGCTGCATGTGGGCATAGGAACGTTCAGGCCGGTGAAGGTATCTGATCCGCGCAAACATCAGATTCACCAGGAACGATATGAACTGAGCCATCAGGCTGCCGGTGAAATTAACGATACATGGAAAAACGGGGGCAGAGTGATCGCTGTGGGAACCACGGTGACCCGTGTGCTTGAACACTGTGCAGTGGATCACCATGTCATCGAACCCTCTGGCGGTATCACCGATTTAATGATCCTTCCCCCCTACGAATTCAAGGCAGTTGATGGGCTTTTGACCAATTTTCACCTGCCAAAATCCACACTTCTGATGCTGGTGAGTGCTTTTGCCTCCCGAGAACTGGTGCTTATGGCTTATCGGGAAGCGGTGGAGCAGGAGTATCGGTTTTTTAGTTATGGTGATGCGATGATTATTACTTGAGAAACCCTCCGGGGGGTGGGGGTAAACGCAGAGGTCGCAAAGGATGCAGAGCAGGGAAATAGACAAGGGTAGTTAGGGGGAAAAGAGGGGGGCAATCAGGATAGATGTAATAATCCTTCCTCCATGCGAATTCAGGACGGTTGATGGCACAAACAGTACAACCTAAATCGTGCGATCGTCTTTCGTATTCCTACCTTCGTTCCCTTGCGCGATATATTCTCACCTTCCCCCCAACAGGTTTTCAAAAGCGTCTCCGCAAACCTGTCTTTTGGTGCAGCTATGTAGTTGGTTCTGGGCGGTCCCTAAGCTCCCAGTCGAAAGGGGGACACACCGGCTTTTATTTTCGACAGATCAAAAAAGAGAACAGTCGTCTGCATAGTTGTTTTTTTCCAAAAACATGAGCCTAAACAGAGACCTTTCGCCCTCTGTTCTCAAAACTATTTTACTTTTAGACCTGCACCTTTTATGAGCTTCAACCCGTTTGTTCTTGGAGTTTTCCATGAAATCGCTTATTTTTTCAGGTTGTTTTTTATTCAATTCTGATCATCAGCAACATCAAAGACATTTAACCTCTAATCAAAGGACCGTTTCAATGGAAAGAGCCGTCTCTGCGCTTCAGGCTGTACGCAGCGCCTATAAACCAAAGTTGCCGAAAGTGTTTTCCACCCATGGCAGCAAAGTGAAAGCATCTGTTGGTGAATCTACCTCCTCAATATCTGATCAGGACCAGATCAAAGCTCTGTTCCCTAACACCTATGGTCTTCCGGTGATAAGTTTTGAGGCAGCGGCAGAGGGTGAAAGTGCAGCGATAAAGGTAGGGGTAATTCTTTCCGGTGGCCAGGCTCCCGGTGGTCATAATGTGATAGCCGGTCTGTATGATGGGTTGAAGAACTTAAATAATAATAGTGAGCTGTATGGATTTCTCCGCGGCCCCAGCGGATTGATTGACAATGAATATGTGGTGTTTACCAATGATTTTATCAATGAGTACCGCAATACCGGAGGTTTTGACATTATTGGCTCCGGGCGTACAAAGCTTGAGACAGAGGAACAGTTTGATAAAGTTATCACCAATTGCAAATCACTTGGAATTACTGCTCTGGTAGTTATAGGTGGTGATGATTCAAATACAAATGCCTGCATGCTTGCAGAGTACTGCATGAAAAAAGAGAGTGGCATACGGGTTATCGGTTGTCCAAAAACAATCGATGGTGACCTGAAAAATGATTGGATTGAGGCCTCTTTTGGTTTTGATACTGCCACCAAGGTCTACGCGGAGCTTATCGGCAATATTCAGCGTGATGCCAATTCTGCAAAAAAATACTGGCATTTTATAAAACTTATGGGACGCAGTGCTTCTCACATCGCCCTTGAGTGTGCTCTAAAAACCCGCCCAAATATCACACTGATATCTGAAGAGGTTGCGGAGAAGAAAATGACTCTCAAAGAGGTAGTGGTTGAAATTGCAGAAGTAGTGAAAAGACGTGCAGAAGCCGGCAAGGATTTTGGGGTGGTACTTGTACCGGAAGGTCTCATCGAGTTTATCCCCGAGATGAAAAAGCTTATAAGTGAGCTGAACGATCTTCTCGCTTCTGAGACCCAATATTTCGAAACTCTTTCCAATATAGACAAAGTACAGTTTGTGAACAGCCGGTTGTCTGATGACACATCAAAGGCATTCTCAAGTCTTCCGGCTACCCTGCAGCTTCAGCTTTTGGCCGACCGTGATCCTCACGGCAATGTTCAGGTATCACGTATTGAGACAGAAAAACTGCTCATTGATATGGTGGATGATGTTGTAAGCGAATGGAAGGTCAAAGGGCAGTTCAAAGGTAAATTCAGTGGTCTTAATCACTTCTTTGGCTACGAAGGACGCTGTGCTGCTCCTTCAAATTTTGACGCAGACTACTGTTACAGTCTTGGTTTCAATGCCGCGGCACTGATTAATTCCGGTACCAGCGGGTATCTTTCGTCAGTTCGCAATCTTACCAAGCCGGTGGAGCAGTGGGTAGCTGGGGGAATTCCTCTAACGATGATGATGAATCTTGAACGCCGACACGGAAAAGATACACCGGTAATCAAAAAGGCTCTGGTTGAATTGCATGGTAAGCCATACCATGAGCTTGCATATAACCGCAAGAAATGGGCCGATGAGGAGGCCTATGTCTATCCCGGTCCCATTCAGTATTTCGGACCATCTGAAGTGTGTGATAGTACTACAGAGACAATAAAGCTTGAGCGTAGTTGATACTTTTGGGTTTGAGTGATTGAGTGTGGGTGCGCAAAGGGGAGCCTCCTTTTGCGCACCCATTGTTATGTGCTGTTCCCCCAGGCACCTGTCACGATAACTATTCTGCGATCGCAGTGCGCCGTGCAATTGCTGTGTTGAGCTTTTTATCGCCGTTTGCTGTGATGCGAGCGGGTGCTTAATTAAGGTTCGCCTGAACTGCCCTTTTTCAACCAGCTTAGCAACGAAAAATCGCGGTGCCGGCCGGAAGGCCGGAATCTGCTTTTTCAAAGTATTAATAACTCAGTGCACTCTTTGCATGCAATATCCTCTGAATTTCCAAATCGAGCCTGTTTTTATCATAGGGTTTGGTGAACCACTTATGAATCCCAAGCTCATCGATGCTCTTTTGATCGGGTGCGTAGCCGGAGATGATGATTATTGAGATGTCTGGTTTGATCTCCCTTAGCCTGGAGATGGTTTCGGCCGGTTTCTCAGTTCCCATGTTCCAGTCCATCAACACTATCTCACAATTGTCACGGTTGTCCCGGAGGGCTTTCAGGGCGGTTTCCCGGTCATTGGCTTCACCGATCGAGTAGTCAAATTCCTTGAGGTAAAACTTGAGGATCTCCTGAATTTTAGGATCATCATCGAGAAGAAGGATTGTTGTTTTCAGATGTTTGGTCGGGAGGATTTTAGTGTGATCCAGCGTCTCTTGACTTGTGAGGGGAAAGCTGATTTTGAATGTAGTGCCCTTTGAGGAACTGCTCTCAACCGACACTTCTCCTTTGTGAAGATTTACAATCCGGTGTACCAGTGCAAGGCCCAGTCCAGTCCCCTTGCCGGGCTTTTTTGTGGTGAAAAATGGATCGAATATCTTTTCCTCAGTGGTCTTATCGATACCTGTTCCGGTGTCCGTTACTCTTATTGTAAGGGTTCCGGGGTTGGTGTCGGTGTTTGTAAGGCACTGCACGGTAATTGTGCCGCCTGTGGCCATGGCGTCCCGTGCATTACCGAAAAGATTCTGGAAAATACGTTTAAGGTACTCCCAATCCCCTTGAATGAAGCACTCCTGCGGGGGAAGGTCAAGAATGATACGATAGTTGGAACCCAGCTGTGAGTTATAGAGGGGAACAATGGTGTTGAGCAGTTTTTGAATGCTGAGGGTGTCGGTGTTCAGAAGATTCTTTTTGCCAAGCGCCAGCAGCTCAGAAACCAGAAATTTTGCATCGGTTAACGTCTCGTCGATCAGATCCATTCGCCGCCTGGTCTGCTCTTCACCTGTTTGTGCTGATACTGTAGCACTTAAATCCCTGACGGTCTGAAGAATGTTGTTGAAATCGTGGGCCATACCGCTTGCAAGAGTCCCCAAAGACTCCATCTTCTGGTACTGAAAGAGCCGTTCTTTCATTTGTTCGCGCTGGGAGATGGCCAGTTCACGATCGGTGACATCGTGCATTATCCCCTCATACAGTGAACCGGCATTTTCGGTGGTAAAGTGTTGAAGAACACAATCCACAATCTTGGGGTTGTTGTTGTGGTCAAAGATTTCAAAAGTCCCTCTGAATCCATCTTTATTCAGGCGCAGTTGATTGGGATGCAGAAGAAATGAGCTGAGTGTTCGTCCCAAGAGGGCTGTTTCTTTTAGAGCAAGAATATTTCTGCTTGCTGCGTTGGCCCAGAGAAACTTGCCGTTTCTGTCGATGGTGAAGAGCATTTCGGGTAACCGGTGCACGACACTGAGGTATTTGATTTCTGAGGAGATGATTTTGTGTGCGGTTTTAAAATTGTTTCTGGATATCAGCATGCTCTGGGCGCAGACGGCAACCAATAAACTCAACCCCGTTATGTGCCCACGGCTCCATACATAGCACCCGGGATCTGCTGAACAGTAGAGATTGTAAAATATTGTGTAAGCTATCAAGCAGACAATTCCGCAGAATAGGGACAGGGTAACCCGATGGTGAAAAGCGGTAAAAACGGTGATGATCAAATATGCACCCACAACTGCACTGGTAAGAAAATCGGCATCGGAACCACTCAAAGAGAAAGAGTAGAGAATGGTGGTGATTATGGATATATCAAGGAAATTGGTGACATAGATCAGACATGCAGGAATCGGCCTTTTGCTAAGATACAGAAGAAAAAGGGAGCTATACCCAATCAGTGCTGCAGATGAGGTGGCCTGTATGATGAAGGGGGTGAGCTTTGAAATTCCCAATAACAGCTCAAAGGTCGCAAAGAAGAGAAACAGCGATCCGATACCCAGCCGGATGTAACAGAGCAGATGTTCCGACTGCAGTTGTGCAGAGATAACAACAGGGTTATTCGCGCTGATGTTTTTTTTTCTTGCCATGGGCTTGGGTTCTGGTTCCTTTGTTGATTAGATGGAAAATTTCAACTCTACTAAAGATACTTTTCGGATGGAACCGGTACGTATATGAGAATCTATTCGAACCGTTTTTTCGTAACTGCAGTAATTTTATGTTGTAAAGATGCTTTCAGGGTGCTTCCTGAAAAAACCAAAAATGATACCGGAGAGGGGAAGGTTGCGGTGGTACCGCTAAAATTGTGGCCATGCAATCGCCACCGTTTCAGCAGTCATGATCAAGATTTTATCTGCGGCTCTACTATGGTCAGGTTTGCGATGCTGGGCTGATGGATGATATAATTGCAGAATCGGGCAGGCACAGCTGTAGAAATTCGGGGCATTTGGGATCAATCGAATATAGATGAGTGTGGGGAGGCACAACCAGGGCTTTCATCTTAAACTTTGCTGAACAGCTCCTCAATATCCATTGCGTTTAATTCGCAGGGGTTGTTTCTGTAGTGTGATTCGTTGGCGATACTCACTATCTGTTTTTGTTCCACTCTGTATCGGGTGAGTGCAGGTGGGAAAAACCTGCTTTTCAGTCCATAAAGGGTATCGATAAGCAGAGTGGGAAGCGCAGGTCTCTATATGATGGTCTGAGAGAATTTTTGGACTGTTTTCATGTAGCCGTTTTTTTTCAGGGAGTTGGCTCCGGTTACCAGAAAGACCTTTTTTCCAGAGATGTTCGCCTTCGTACCAAGTTTTTTGATTGTACCTGCTCCAAAGAGAATCGATGGTGTGCGGTAGAAAGAGAAGTCGGGAATATGCACTTTTAAGGGGTCTTTTGGCTTTTGGGGTTTAAAAGCGAAAAACTGAATAGTAAAATAGATATAGTTGGTGATAGGGGCAAGGAATGGTGGGGTGAGTTTGGTGGGGTGAAATGGCCTTGGTTGATGACGCTGCCATGTAACTCATTGAATTTATGTGTATTGTGCAATATTGCGGGCGAATGTGATTGTGTAAAGTGGTCAATGGACCACAAAAAAGTCAGTCGGCAGTAAAACTCGTATAAAGATGTAACTTGCTGATATAGTAAGGGATACATGTTTTGGCACTACTTTTGTTGGTGGTTGTGGCACAGAAAACAACCGTGCAGAGATCTATGCTTACTATAACGTAGGGGGAGTTATGAAGAAGTTTGGGGCACTGTTTTTAGTATTGTGTTCTGTTGTAGTTGCTCAGCCTGGCAATAATCAGGGTGTAAGTGACCGTGTGCCCGAAAGGAACCCGAATCAGGGGCAGATGATTATGCAGGAAAAGCTCAATGATGCCATGCAACAAGCAACACCATACATTCAAAGAGCACAGAAACAAGCCGATGAGTATTTCCGGTTACGTACTGATCAGCAGAAAAGCAGACATCTGGAAGAGCGGCGCATTGCTGCTGAAGCACAACTTAACAAGGCAATTGATGTTTTAAACAATCATGGTGTTGAAGTGGCTCTTCAGGCTCAGGAAGTTCGGGAACGATTCAACAGCAAGCTCCAGGAGCTCAGGCAAATTCAGGAACGATTAAGGCTGATACACTAGGATGTTGAAGTGCCAGCTACAGAAATACCGCAAACCCATGATATGAATATAAGAGAGATGTTTGCCGGTTAAGGGGTAGACAGTGTAAGAATAACAGGCGGAGGTACTTAAAGTGATATGCATTTCCGTGACACCGTCTGGGTTAGTGACGGTACCCACCACGGTTCCGGTGCTGCATAAAAGATAGACGGGGAGGCCTGGGAGTTTGAAATCGCCAAACTGTTTGCGCTGGCGGATGAATCAGGATCTCGCGATAATAAAAAAGGGTATGGTGGGTTGGAATATGCTCTTATTGTAGATGATTTCCAGGTTGCCATTCAGGCTGGAGGCAACAGGCTTCTTCACACTACGCTGGGTTCCTACGGTGTTTCTGCCGGAATAGGGGTGCAATACCTTAACTATGCTCTGCACTATGGGTTTGGAAGTGATATCTCCTCCGGTGGTGAATTTAACCCCGATGTATCACTTGGGATTGGTCACCGTATCAGTGTGATAGTCGGTTTTTGACCGGTGGGGTGAAAAGACTACTGTTGAAAAAAGGTGGTATATTATGTATAATAGTGGTAATGAGGGGGCAGAGCGTTCGGTCCAAGGATTCATTTGGGGTGCAATTACCCCAAAAAGTCCGGGTGTTTGATAGTGACCTTTTCTAAATCCCTTAAAATCAGTGTGATACAAAGGTGGTCCGGTGTTTGCTCCTATCTAACGCAGAGGTACCAACACTTTTAATGACGCCTTTGGAGGACAGAATGAAAAGTATCAAAAAGATCTGGGCGTGCTTTCTGTTTTTGATCTTCTCGGTCTCTTTTGCCCAACAGGGCAGTGTAAAGGAGCGCGAACCGATCGATACAGAGCATTTCTTTAATCAGATTATGGAGACGTTACCCCCTGAGGCCAGGGAAAAGGTTGCTGCTGCTTCACAATCAAAAGGGGTGAATGTATCGCAACAGAGAATTGAGTCTGAAACACAACAGAGGGTACATATGCAGCGGCATGATTCCTTTGATCGGTTGCCTCCTGAGGTAAAGGAGCGAATAGAGCAGACAATCACTGATATAGAGAACAGAAGAGAGCTTCGAATGATCGAGTTTAGGGAATCAGGAAACTGATGAAAAAATGAAAGGGAAAAATGAATGGTTCGGCTGGCGGCACCCTTGTTTTTTCTGCTTGCAATACAATTAGCATATTCTTCAACCATTGTAACCGATACTGAACTCAACTACTCCATTTTTCTTCCCGAAAACTGGGTCCATAGGGTTGTATCGCCCCAACACCACCGCTTCTATGATACTACGGGCAATTACCGGTCGCAGATAAACTTGATTCGCCACTCCTTTTGCAACTATGATTATCCCACTTCAAAAGACTGGACTATGGTAAACTTTATCGCCTATGAGCTTACGGTAAAGAACGTACATAATCCTCTGGGGATTTTTCTGTACGGAGACTCATCCTCTTCACTGATCCAGCCGGATTCACTGCAAGCTGCTGAAATTTATGCCCGTTTTTGTTATCTTGATGAATCGCCGCTGTATTGGGAGGAGTTTGTCCGTTTTGCTGCAACCGACACGTTTGGGTATGAGATGTATGTTTTGGGTGATACCCTTGATATGCAAAACAATGTGGGTTTTTATGCTGCGATTATACAGGATATACATCTCCCGGGAGAGACGATGGATCAAAATACAGCGATTTTTTCCGGCAGGCAGACAGCACCCCCTTTTGACCGCAGGCAGGCGGCACAGGTTCTTTTTGATCTTAAGGGCCGTAAAGTACCCCTCAGAGACAATGCAGGGTACGAGGCATCTGGACTTTACCTGCCAGGACAGACTGCCATAGCCAATGACAGGAAAATAGTAATCAGGGGTAGCAGCAGATAGCTGTTCTTGGTTCTCAGCCAATACCGGTGGTAAAAAAATATAAATGAACAACTTCACAGTTTCGATTTTATCGATGGTCTTGGTTGCAGGTGTTTTGTTCACCGCCCAAAGCCGTGAGGATGATCTCCGCAGTCTGTTGGTGAACTGTGCAATAGCGTTTCTTGAAAATGGCCAATATGATTCATCTCTGATCTCTTTTCAGAGTGCTTACAGAGAAGGGATGTGTGAGGACTGCCTGTACTACTACTGGGCAGAACTATATCTTGCACAGGGGATCATCGATACTGCGCTTGCATTGAACCTCGCCACAAAAGAGAGCTGTTCTTCGGTTCTGAGGGCTCAAGTCCTCAGGCAAAGGCATATAATCTACTCTGCCCTGGGGTGGAGTGAGGATGCCGCAAAACTCCTTGATTCCATTGCGGGGCATAAACGCATAAGCAGACTCATACCAATGGTCAAGATAGAGAGTGGTCTCAGTTATCTGAGACGGACCAGCCGGCCGGTCTTCTATCTGCCCTATGACGACATTGAACCCGCCATAACTACCGAAGACAAGCTGCCCGGTGGATATGTGGGCACCGAACTTCTGTGGCGAGTTCCCTTTGGGGGGTCGAGAATGTTACATTTAGGGTCTGAGGCAACACTGGAACAGTCTCATTTGGCGCAGCCATTTGCATTGAGCTCTGCTGGGGATTCTCTTCTGGTTGAGATTAAAACCTACCTGCGGGGGGTTGATCTTGTGGGAAATACTACGCTCGCTTACATGCTGAAAAACAGAAACAACTACCTCGGTCACTATTCCACTGCACATAATTTTACCATCTCGGCGGCATCTCTTTGGGGAGCGTGGTTCCACTACTACGCGCTCTCTTCTGAGTTTGAACAGGGTGAGGATGTCCAGAATGTAACAACTGTTTCGTTGAATGGATTGACCAACTTTATGGTTAATGAGGCTGTTGATCTAAAAGTAATTACGAGAGCATCAATGGTGAAGTCTGATCCGTTTGAATTTACCTATGTTCCGCCGATAAACCTGTTCTACTATGAAAACGGAACATTCTATTCCGATAGCACCTTCTCCTCGTCTGTGCCGATAACTATTCCTGTTCAGATAAATAGTATAAAAGAGAGTCTGTTTTTTACAACGTATATTCCCGAGGATAGAATTGCCATTTCACTATCCAAAGGAGTGGGTTTCTCTTTTGGAAAGTGTAAATTGAGCTTCGATGCAGGATACGGGATTAATTATTATACAGAAAAACATCACTGGTATAATCTCCGGTTTTCATCCGTCTACAAAGCTACCAATGTCCCTCTCTTTGGCGAAAATCAAACAACAGTTGTTCAGACACCGTCCGGAGATTACTATCTTGCAGTTGACTTTGACAGACCTGATCGGAGCTTTACTCTTGAAAATGAGCCGCTTTCCATTCGTTTTCATGAAAAACGCAGAATAGATAACATTCTTCAGGTATCTTTTTCCCTTATGTATGAACTTGGACGAAACTCCCATCTTGATTTACGGGCGAATCTGAGAAAATCTGACACGAATTTGCCCAAAACTGCTCCTGTTGATATAAAACCATATATATTTCAGCTTAGGCTTCACTGGGTTGTACAACTGAATGGGTCAGGGAACAGATGAAAAAGAGCGTGGTACTGCTACTGCTGTTTGCAGCGGTGATTTTTTGGGGATGTGGCAGATCTGATATTGAAAGCGGCAATATCTGTCTGCGGTTGGGTGATTATGAGATGGCGGAGCATTTTTTTAGTGCCGCACTCTACCGCAATCCTGCAAATTATAGTGCCCGGTTAGGGATGGGTAAAGCGTTGCTGCAGCGGGCAGCAGTGCACCGATCGGAGAGTGTGAGCTTGTGGAAGCGCGGTTTAGTCCATCTTGAGGCTGCTCAGAGCATCAATCCGGCTGAAGACCTCAGGCCGCTGCTTTCGGATGTATGGTACAGACGCTCAAGTCAGCTGCTGGGAAAAGGGGACACCACCGGGGCGCTTGCTGCACTTACCCGTTCAATTGAGCATGATCCTGAAAATGTCCAGGCTCTCAACTCTACCGGGATACTCTATTTCAGACTGGGAGAGCACTTTCGCGCAAAGGAGATATTTAAACGGGCATTGGTTATTGACACAACCTACACAGCGCTGCACTTCAACCTGGGGATGATCTCTTATCAAAGCGGCGATATGTCAACTGCGCACAGCTACTGGCTTTCAGCTTTGAAAAGTTCCCCTGAAGACCAGGACCTGATGTACTGGTTTGCTGTAGCAGAGCGGGAGATGAGGAGTGAGGTGAGGAGTGAGG
>SKJJ01000204.1 GCA_007115975.1 Chitinispirillum sp. | reverse complement strand
CAATCTGTCACAGGGGAAGCTTCCGAAAACCTGAAGAGTGCTGTAACATTTACCAATGCAGGGTGGGACTTTGTTGGAGAATCGCTAAACGGTACCGATGACATTTGGAGTATCGCAAACGGCTATCCATATCTTTCCTTTTATACACTGAACTCCTTCACACTCACCTACCATGCTGGCAATGGAGGGGTTATCGATGGTAATGACCAGCAGACTGTAAGTATCGGAATGGATGGTCTTTCAGTCACAGCACAACCCAATAGCGGGTACACTTTCTTAAAATGGAGTGACGGCAGAACTGATAATCCCCGCATTGATTACAATGTAGCATCAGATTTGACATATACGGCTGAATTTGAATTGAATACAAACGTACGTCAAGGGCAGCCTGCAAATATCAAACATAATATTGCACTATCAGGAAACCGAGTCAGTTTTTCTGTGCCGGGTCCTTATAAGGCTTAGTTCTATTCCATTAATGGTAAACTACTCAAAGAAATTTCAGGAAATGCAGATGTAATTACGCTCACAAACCAGGGACTTGGAAGTGGTATTTATCTGATGCGTGTTGTTCAGGGGGCAAATGTATTTATCGGGCGGTTCATTAAAAAATAGGAAAAAGCAAAGCTGTTTTCCCTCCACTCGGGAACGGGACCGGGTTTCGCTTCCGGGTTTCATGTTTTTTTCAGTCTTTTTTAATTAGCAAAGCAACAGAAACGAAACGCGGTCCCGGTCCCGAAACCCGGAAGCGGGGGGGAGAGAGAGTGCGTTGCCGGTTGTCTACCTTTACAATCAAGTATGTACACGAATTAAAAGGACAAGATAAACAAAATGGAAACAGAAATAAAGTATCCCACAGAGATACATCAACATACAGCAGAGCAGGTTACAAACTTTTTCTCCGGCTTTAAGGATGTCAGGGCAGCTCTTCTGACCTGTTCATGCGCAAGAGGGAAAGCATCAAAAGACAGTTGTCTTGATATGGCGATACTCTTTTCGCCCCAACTAAGCACAGGAAAAAGAGACGAGATAATCGCTTTATGGGACAAGGAACATGCTGAAAACAAGCTGTACAAAGATTTCAGTGAAACCGGAGAGTACAGTCATGTTGACCTTGAGTTCATTGATGGTAATTTCAGGGAGGGATGCCATGAGTGGACCTCCGGGCCGGACGGATTTGAGCTTGAAATAGGAAACTTTTTGGCATATTCCAAACCACTGTATAAAAACGGAGAATATTTTGACCAGTTACGATCTGACTGGCTCCCCTATTACAATGATTCGCAGCGAGAAAGACGACTGAAGATGGTCAGGGAGTTTTGTCTGAACAATTTGCACCATATCCCTCTTTATAATGACAGAGGACTCTATTTCCAGTGTTTTAATCGTCTCTACCATGCGGTGGGAGAGTTTTTGCAGGCACTGTTTATTGCAAAGAGGACCTATCCGATTGCATATGACAAATGGATCAAAGAGCAGCTGTGTGACCTATTACAATTGCCAGATCTGTATGAAGAGTTGGTGGAATTGATGCAATATGAGAGGTTTGAAAGTTCACAACACAAATGCAAAGCGAAGCAGCTGGAGTCTCTTGTTGATCGGTATTGTAATGAGTGAATGTGTTTTCGATGTTTCGCTGGGTTGAGAAATAGCACATTTCTTTTCCCCCTCGCTTCCGCGTTTCGTCTTTTTTTCCGATACTTCTACTACAAACCGCACAAAAGAAAAAAAAACGAAACGCGGTCCCGGTCCCGAAACCCGGAAGCGAGAGGAAGAGAGCCTCATCAATTCCTCCTGCATTATCCAGGCCTCAATAAGGCTACAATAGATTGTGTGTTTGCAAGCCCGAAAGATTTCAAAACCGTACCCACAAAGAGCTTATATTGACTGCTGCTTACGGTTGTTGATCGTGCGTTTGAACGGGCACACCAATTTTGGCACCCTTTATGCACCACTCTACCTACAAAGGAGACAAGGGGGTTACAATGGTCAAATTGGAGACGATTATAGTTGGTATTGTGTTAACTGCCACTTCACTGTTAGCTCAGGACACCATTCCATTCAATTTTGGCATTGCTCCCGGGCTCAGTATCCGCAGAACCGACCAGGCAGTGGTGCACTTTAATGCGAATCTGATAAGCAGCAGAGCATTGTCAACCAGCGGCGCAGACCTGGCTGGCCTTGTTTCAAATGTAACAAATGATATGGAGGGATTGCAGGCTTCAGGTATAGTTTCAAACACGCGTTCATTAACGGGGTTTCAGACTTCAGGAATTTCCAGCAGGGCCACAGGAGATGTAACCGGATATCAGATAAGTGGAATCGTAAGCAGCACTGCTGGCAATTTGCGAGGAGTACAGGTATCGGGAGTAGTAAATACAGTAAGAGGAACAACATTTGGAGGACAAAGTGGGTTTATCAATGTTGCCCGAGATCTGACTGGATTCCAGGCCGGA
Source organism: Chitinispirillum sp. (assembly GCA_007115975.1). Taxonomy (GTDB): domain Bacteria; phylum Fibrobacterota; class Chitinivibrionia; order Chitinivibrionales; family Chitinispirillaceae; genus Chitinispirillum. Next base: position 293 of record SKJJ01000204.1, on the reverse strand, counting down.
TTCATCAATATATCCCGTCAGCTCAACGGAGTCCCTTTTGGAATAATAAATATCGCAGAAAACGGAAGAGTATCAGCAATTGCCTATGGGTCAAATTTTTCTGCTTTGAATATTGGTGCAAAGTTTATTGCCAACAATTTTGTAACCACCATTACCATTGGGGGACGTGATGTTGACAGAAGACTTAATGAGGCTGCAGCTTTTGCAACATCCTGGGGCTACCACATACCTTTGGAACCACTTTATCTTGAGATAGATCTGGCCGGTATGAATATGGTTCAAACTGCAGATTT
>SKJJ01000089.1 GCA_007115975.1 Chitinispirillum sp. | reverse complement strand
TCATTTTCCAGAACCACCGGCCTTTGTAAACTTTCCAACCTTTGTAACTCTTTATTTTTCAGGAAGTTAAAAAAATCGGAGCGACTGGATTCGAACCAGCGACCACTTGAACCCCATTCAAGTACGCTACCAGGCTGCGCTACGCTCCGATTAGATACCAAATATAATTTAAGTGTTTATTCCATACCAATGGTATTTTTTGGCAAGAATATAAAAACATGAGCAGAAGAGGAGCAGACAGGTATATTCGCCGAAAACGCAAGAACCTGCCGATGAACATTTTTTCATACTCTTTGACGGCAACGGTCCCTGTTATAAAGTGTGCCAATGCCATTTAAAAAAAGTACCTACGATAGCTGTTACTCCCCTACTCTGAAACCCTCACACTCACACGCCTTCTTTTCAACGTCTCATTCGCCACCAACCTCAGAAGGCTCTGTACCTTAACTCTCTTAACTGCTGCAAATGATTCCTTGTGCATGACTTCCACTATCCCCAGATCATCCCTGGTCAGGCGTCCCTTTTGCGAGAGAAAGCCCACCACATCCCCTTTGCTTATTTTATCGCGTTTGCCACGGTCAATCTCAAGGGTCACCCAGTCCATCTTATCGGGCAGGGGCAGATCCAATGAGAACTCTTCCCTCTCGGGGGCTTTAGGCATGTAGGAGGGGAGTTTGGAATCATCGGAAAAGATGACATAGGTAGTTCCGGTTGCATTCATTCGCGCAGTTCGTCCATTGCGATGAATAAAGGTCTTCTCTGTGGTCGGAAGGTGATAATGGATAATAAACTGAATCTCGGGAATATTCAACCCCCGGGATGCCAGGTCTGTGGTAACCAGCAGATGATAGCTCCCGTTTCGGAATTTAAGGAGCGCTTTTTCCCGCTCATCCTGCTCCATCCCACCGTGATACATAAGCACATCAATACTTTGACTTTTCAGAAAGTCCACCACCCGCTCAACAGCCTCCCGATGGTTGCAGAAGATCAGTGTTGACTGATTGCCAATATATTTTATCAACTTGAATGTAATATCGAGTTTATCAGCAGTAGGTGAAAAAACCGATTTCAAGGTGATGCGCGGCTGAATCTGTTCATCAGAAAACTCAACCCGGCAAACATCCCTCATCCCGACAAATTCCGGTATCTCCTCCATCTGTGTGGCTGAAATACAGACCCTCTTCTTTAGCTTTTTCAAATTACCCACGATAAATGACATATCCTCAAGGAATCCAAATTCCAGACTCTTGTCAAATTCATCAAGAACAAGAGTGGAGATCCCTGAGAAGTCGAAGCGAGACTCACGGATATGGGAAGCAATCCGCCCCGGCGTGCCAACTAAAATTGCCGGATTATTTTTAAAACCCGCTTTTTCAACCTCAAGGGACTGGCCTCCATAACAGCACGATATCTTCACCGATGAGCGCATGGCCTTATGAACATCCTTGATCTGAACTGCAAGCTCTCTTGACGGAACAATAATAACCGCCTGAACAACCGACTTCTCAGCGGCGACAATTTTTGTTGTGGGCAGCAGATACGCAAGAGTTTTTCCGGAGCCGGTTGGAGCATGAATGAGCGTATTACGATTGGTGTAAATCGTATCGATTGCCTGCTTTTGCATCTCATTTAACTGAGTGATGTTGAGATTTTTAAGAGATTGTTCTATCATGATGAAGAAACCTTTGAGAATAGATATAAGTTAGTGTAGAATTTTTCTAGAGTCGTTCACCCTTGACAGTCGCATGCAAAAAAAAAGACACAGAAAAACAAAAGCAATACCTTCGACGGTCGCACCAATTATCGGGAAAAACGGCACTATTTTCTGCCTCTTTTGCATTCAGATCACGGTTAAACCCATTACACCCATCCTAAGTGGCGGCTAAGTGGCGACGGTATTACAAAGTATGCGTTAACAGCGACTTCTTTTGTTGGTCTAGGTGGGCTTGCACAGTCTGTAACAATCTGCTAATATACCTTATACCGGGTAGAGATTGATATCTCTGTTGATTGAAAATATAAGAGGCTGATTACGAATTGAGCAACCATTGATGGGGAGGGGTACCCGTGGTGCAGATATAATTATGGAAAACGGCGTCATTTGTCCCTCGTCGAATCACGCAAGCATCCTTAAGGGATCGGGGCTCATACATCAACACGACTCCCTTTGTACCCAAAAAACCGTTCAGGACAGATATCGAAATGTGCTTCTTCCTGGCACCACGGGGGTTAGAATGAAAATTCCTTCCACCCCTTTTAAGTCAAATAGTAAATTAATTCTAGAGGTGAAACAGCAAAGAATTTATTCATTGCGGTTTGCAAACTTGTCTTACTCTATCCAATAAACGGTCTAACCAATGGGCTCAGCGCATTTTAGCAGCACGATGCAAACCCAGTTTGCTCTCATAGGGCTTACATGATAACACTGGAACAATTATTATTTTAGTGATATAATAATGATAAAGCCTCAAAACGGGCAAAACCTTCAAGCAGAGTGGATTTTAGGAAAAATGGCAACTACTCGCACTCGAGCGACTATTGGTGTTCTGATAACCAATCCGGTTTCTGAATTTAACTGCCAGATAGTTGATGGTGTTAATCATTACGCGAAAAAACATGATATCAACACCGTTATATTGTCGGGTGGATTTCTTGAAGCAGACCCGCTTCTGGGCTGCTTTAACAGCATTTATGATCTTTTCGGCCACACATCATTTGATGGCCTTGTTCTTCCATCGGGTTCACTTTCACGTAATGTGGATAGTAAAACGTTCATAACATTTCTTAAAAGATTTGGCGATATCCCCATTGTTACTATTGGAAAAAAGTTTGAGGGCTATACCAATATCTCTTCAGATATTGCAACGGGTGTAGAAAATTTGATTAATCACGCCATAGAAGTTCATCAGTGCGCAAACATTGTAATTGTTTATGGTTCAAAAGGTCATCTTGCCTCACTGAAAAGGCTCAACGGATACAAGCGCGCACTCGAAACACATAACATTCCCTTCAGAGATGATTTTCTAGTTGAAACAAACCTTCGTCCACAGGATAGTCGTAACATTGTTGAAGCAATAGAGGCTATTGTGGAAAAGTTAAGTCATGAGCACCAGAAGATTGATGCTATTGCTGCTTTCAATGACAAAATCGGCGAGGAGATCCAAAAAATACTATCAAATCACCCGGCTTTGAGTGAGACCCTGATTTTTGGAATGCAGAACAAAGAGGGCAGTTTGCTGACAACCAGTGATGAGAAGAACTTTACCCTTGGACTAAGGGCTGCAGAAATCGTGCATGATAAGATTTTTGGCACAGAAGACGAGAAAAGTCATCACGAGCTTGAGATTGTACCCGAACTCGTAATTAAAAAGTCCTGCAAATGTGCCATCAATACAATAGAGCACGAAACAGATATTAATGTACTGCTGAATCTGATTAAAAATGATCTTATGAAAAAGGACAACGTTGAAACAGAAGGTACTCAGGGAACGATTGCAAAAATTGATCGTATAGCTGCAATTGTTAAAAAGAGAGATCAGTTTAATGCAGGATCAATTGATGATATCCTCTACAAGTTGAGAAATTTCAATTACTGGATTCCCCAGGACCTCTCTTATGGGATAAAGGAGCTGTGCAAAGATTTTGGTATCAGGTATATGCTTGTTCTTACCAAAAACAATGAGTTTGTTGAGTTGGCGGCGCAGTTTCATGAGGAAAAAGTGCTCTCTATAAATGAAGAGGAGTTTAAGAAGGATATCTGTACCCTGGAGATTGACCGTATAATCAACTTTGCCCAGCGCCACACAACTGCCATGGTTTCTCTTGAGGTTGAAAATACCACTTTTGGTTATCTATTGCTGGAATACCCCCTTCGTAACCCAGGGATAATGATCAATCTCTCAACTATGATCTCTCAGGTGGAATCACTCCTTAAATCATCAATGACCGATAGCCTCACGGGTCTCCCCAACCGGGCATGTTTAGATATGAAGCTGCAGATGATGACCGAAAAGGCACGACAGGAGAATACCAAGTGCGGAGTTTTCATCATAGACGTTGATGAATTTAAACTGATCAATGACACTTTGGGGCATAGTGAGGGGGATGCTGTTTTAAAGGTAATAACTGAGTTGATTCTGCTGGGGTTGCGCAAGGATGATCTCCTGTGCAGAACTGGAGGTGACGAATTTACTGTAATAATTCCTGATATAGATGGCAAAGATACCCTGAAGATAATTGGCAACAGAGTGGTTGACTCTGTCTTCAATCAGAAGCACCATCTGAAAGACTCATCAGGAAAACTCTCAATAAGTGTCGGGGGGGCGATTTTTCCTGATGACAGTGAGGACCTCAACGAACTCCTCAAAATTGCTGATTCGGCAATGTACATCGCAAAAAAGCAGGGAAAAGGACAAGCTGTTGTGTACTGATAGAAACCGTTCTTATTACACTACCCACAGAAGCCTCCCTAAACAGGTTCTCTTAGTGTTAGTGTAGCATTTCTTGCTGCTGTGTAAACTTATTAATGCTCGTCCTAAAAATGACCAGATGAACGCCCGTTACAACTGCTGGGTTACAATAATTATCAACGGTCCGTCTGCCCCGTAAAAGCTTACTGGATTATGACAATGGAACGTGAAGTTACATCCCCATGTCCCAGTGTACAATAAGAGAATAGAGCACAGGACTAAATTTTATTTGTAAAACTAAACAGTTCTAAAATGTGCTGTGAGCCCAACCAGATCAACACTCATAACACCCACCTCTATCTCCTCATCAAGGGATAATTTTTCAGGTGATGAGAGTCTGGTTTCAAGCGCAATTTCAGGGATCAAAAGAGCTGCATATCTATCCCTTATTTCAACCACAACACCTTTCCCCTTCCAATCCTGATTTTGCAGTAAATACACCATCTTCCAGTGAAGATTAGATTGCCTTTCGAGAGTTTGAGCGCTACCGATAAGTGCTGCAGATGATCCTATACGATTCATCATCTCCTGCTCATCCAGAAGTGGCTTGTTATCTAAAAATGCACGAATTTGCTGATGCGCTATGAGATCCAAATAGCGACGGAGGGGACTGGTTGCACGACTATATGCTCTGATTCCAAGGCAAGCGTGCTGGTCGGGAGAGCTCTTTATGACGCTTGGTTTCAATTGCCTGCGATAAGAGAACATGCCTGAACAACTTGTTGGATTCTCTATAATTTCCGGAGCAGGCTGTGTGGAAAAAGGGAAAGGGATCTCATTTTCAACAGCAAACATGGCAGCGGCTTCACCGGCCATGAGCATAAGGTCGCTTACCATATCTTTAGTGTCCATTTGCGCAAGAGGCACAACAGATACAATACCATCTATGACTTTTGTTTTGACTTCTGGGAAAGAGAGAAATACAGCACCCTGAGATCTGCGATACTCACGGTACGCCAGACTTTTCTTATATAATGATTTCAAGGGTTGAGCGTGTAAATTATCCTGTGCCTGAGAGTAGGTCAGGCGCGTGACTTTTACTCTGGACTTAACTATTTCAACACTGTCAATTTGCCCATTTCCCAGAAGTGTCACACCAAATGAGAGTGCTGGAGAGGTTTCCTGCAAACCCATTCCCAGTATCTCTGTTGCGCCGGCGGGCAGCATTGTGACCGTTTTTTCAGGAAGATATAGTGTTGTTGCATGGCCTCGTGCATGTAAGTCCACTATACTGTCGGGAGATACAATCGAGGCGACATCCGCAACATGAATCCAGACCTTATCACCATCAATGCTGATGGCATCGTCAGGATCGCTATTTCCTTCATCATCAATTGCAAATGCCGCTAAGTGAGTCAGATCAACCCGTTCTTCCTGTGGAACAACGCCAATCTCAGGATATTCAACATCTAAAGAAAACCCCAGACGCCGGACATAGGGGTTAACCATAGAATCCCACACACCAAGTTTCAGCAAAAGCGCATGGGCGGCAGTAGCGGTCTGCTGTAGCGCAAGTTCTTTAAGAATTTTACATTGAGTTGTCTTTCCAAAAGCGATATCTTCGAGGGGTACAAGTTTATCCCTATCCTCTGCACCTATTTTACCATCCCTTACCCGTTGGACAAACGCACTCCAGGCAGCCCTTTTGTCCGATTTTAAACTGCGCTCCCGAACAATTTGTTCGCGATTCTCCCGGGAATGAACCGCTACTTTATCAGGGGTACCGCTGATATATAAACCATCCTGCAAGAGTTTACACACATTCCATGCGGTCGTTGGAGTAAATGACCCATAGGCAAGATCGGCAAACATCTCAAGTGTTGTCGTCTCTGCGCTAAGCATCTCACACGCTTCCTCTATTTCACCCGCTACAAGAGTGTCCAGTTCACATAGCTCCACAACAGGTCCGGGGTGAATAATTACGATATCCTTTTCCCTGACACTCATCTTTTTTTTCCCTGACAGCTCAATTTCTATTTTCTGTCCTATCGACAGGACAAGTGCAGGATTCGATTTATATAGGACAAGACTGTTTTTTTGTAGTGAGGGGGTCGATTCTTTAGACATAGTGATGAGTAAGCCTCTTTTTTTTAATCTGTGCAGAGAATTTGGTTATCAAAAAAAATACATTGTGACAGAAAAAGTATATGAGATGAACAGAATTTCAGGTTTTCATTATACGAAGGTAGTGTGCTTATACCCTGCGCAACACTAGGCTAAACACCTGCAACAAAATTCCATTTTACAAGTGGAATAAGAATATATTTTCATCCACAAAAAGCAAAAAAAGTAGAAGTATTTTCCCATTTCCCTACCTTCTGTGGACAAACCCCTCCTTCATTCCCTCTTCCGTGCATTCCGTGGACAAACCCCTCCTTCATTCCCTCTTCCGTGCATTCCGTGGACAAACCCCTCCTTCATTCCATCTTCCGTGCATTCCGTGGACAAACCCCTCCTTCATTCCATCTTCCGTGCATTCCGTGCCTTCCGTGGACAAATCTTTCTTTCATTCCCTTTTCCGTGCATTCCGTGGACAAACCGTTCTTTTAGTAAACCAGTCTTTCAATTTCAGCTTTTGGGTAACTTCCAAAGTTAACCACTAATCCCAAATCAATTCCACTTGCCTTGAGGTAACTCAGTGTTTGTGCCACATGTTCAGATGCAATTCTTTTCACGGCTTTCAATTCAACAATACTCTTGTCATAACAGATAAAATCCGGTTTATATACCTGATTTAATCTTTCACCTTTATAAACAATTGTCAATTCATGCCGTGCCACAAATGGGATACCCTGTTTATCAAATTCTCTTGCCCTGCATTCCTGATATACTGCTTCCAGAAACCCGTACCCCATCTCCCGGTACACCTCAAAAACAGTCCCACGAATAGCATAAGTCTCTTTCTCAAAAATCAAACTTTCCATTCTATTCTCCTTTATTCTCATTATAATTACGTTACTTTCCGTGACTAATCTCCCCCTCCAACATTCCGTACATTCTGCGGCTAACCTCCCCACCCCCCTCCAACATCCGTGCTTTCCGTACTTTCCGTGGCTAACCTCCCCATCCCCCTCCAACATCCGTACTTTCAGTGGCTAACCTCCCACTCCCACTCCCACTGCTAACCAGTTTTTTTCATATTCTTGCTCTTCTTAAGGCCTAAAATGGATATATTTAAATAACAAGTAATTTTACCAGAAACAAGCAAGGGGAAGGGGGTAGGGCAACGTGGCGTCTCTGCAAGTGCCCTCAAAAGATCGGAGTGTTGAAATGCGCTACGATACCAATGGTACCGTAGTTGGTAAGCTTAGCGTTTTGACACGTTATTCTCTCCCCTGTCCTTTGAGGAATTCCAAAATCTCTTCTGCATCAGTCGTTTTTTCCAGTATCTCTGAACAATCCACCTCTTTTTCCACCGTTCTTTTTACGTGACTCGAATAAGGGTTTTTACCCATAAGAATAGCACCGACAATTCTTTTATGGTTAAAAACAAGATAGTAGTATCGATCATCACCGGCCTGTTTTTCAATCTTTTGCAGTGTTCCATTTCCATCATCTATACACCCAATACTGAGCATAGTATACCCGAGAACCTTGAGCATGTTTGAGGGCGGATAGTTAGTAAACAACGTTTCTCCACCAGCTGCATTGGCACCTGCCACTTTACCCTGCTGCTGTGCCGGTACCCACAAACCATATCTGATCCCCTCATGTTCCACGACATCACCTGCGGCAAAGATATCTTTCTGAGAAGATCGCAGGTAATCATCCACGACAACTCCATTGCTTACAGCCAGACCGGCAGTGGCTGGAAGGTAGGTGTTTGAACAGATCCCGGTTGCAATAATTACCAGATCAGCTGGTACCGTTGTCCCATCTGTTAGTTGCACACCCCTGACACACTCATCACCCGCAATTTTTTTGATCTGCTTATCTATTATCAGATTTATCCCAAGTGAAGTTATATAACGCTGAAGAAAGTGTGCTGCAGTTTCGTTAAGCTGACGGGGAATCAACCATCTGCAGCTCTCGATTACTGTGACAGTACAACTGGTGGATTGTGCTATTGCCCCTGCAGCTTCAAGGCCAAGAGTACCACCTCCAATCACAATTACATTTTCGCTGGATTTACACTTTTCCACAATATAATCGGCGTCATCCTTTGTGCGAAATGAGACCACATTTTCTCTGTGCACACCTGGAATCGGGGGGACAAAACAGTGTGCTCCGGTTGTTACAATCAGTCGATCGTACTCCAGTTTTTCTCCTCCCCTTAAACGCAACTGCTTGTTTGATTGATCGATCGAACACATCTCCTTGCCAAGCAATAAAGTGATCCCATTGGATCTGTACCATTCGGGGGGGTGGAGGTTTAGCCCATCGGCCCTGATCTCTCCTGCAATATAGCGGGTCAGATTGATACGGTAGTATGGAAGATGCCGCTCTTTTGAGATTAGGGTTATACGGGAAGAGGGGGATGTCTTTCTTGCAGCCTGGGCAGCATTCACTCCGGCAACTCCGGCTCCGACTATTACTATATGACCTGGATTTTCAGAAACGTCGTTTGTCAAAACGCCCTCCTCCTTTTTCATTTAAAGACCCACTGGGCCTTGAATGGTTTTTTTGAATAGTCCGATTCACCGTTACACCAACACAGCCAAGTCGGCAATGTCCAGAAGAGAAAATAAATAGTGCCTTGTGAAAGCAAAAAAAACTTACCTGTTCACAGCCACCAAAAAAAACTATGGAGCCATAGCTGCAAAAAACATATTACATTTATACTACAGTTTCGCACCTTTCGGTTCAGAGGAAAATGTTATGACCATCTCAGATCACCCCCCAAAGTATTTCGCTGCGATGCTTTGGATCTTAACCCTTTTGTCTGTTGTCTATGCAGGAAAACCCCACAATTTGCGTATCGGCACCCGTGAAGTTGCTCCCTTTGCGATGCAGGATGAGAACGGAAACTGGTCAGGAATAACAATCGAACTTTGGGAGAAAATAGCTTCAGAGTTGAATATTGGCTATGATTATAAACCACTGTCCCTCAACTCGATCTTTGATGCCCTTCAAGATACTACTATTGATATTGGTGCAGCAGCGCTCTCAATAACAAGTGACCGTGAGGCTATTGTTGACTTTTCGCACTCATTTTTCACCACCGGCCTTGGAATCGCCGTTGTCTCCAAGCAGTCAAATTCGTGGTCGGACATAGTAATGGCTGGATTTTCAAGACAATTTCTGGAAGTTGTAGCGGTACTGGCATCCATACTCTTTATTTTCGGTGTTTTAATCTGGTTTTTTGAAAGAAAACAGAACAGAGGCCAGTTTAGTGAAAAAACAATAAAAGGAATAGGAGCCGGGTTTTGGTGGTCTGCGGTAACCATGACCACCGTCGGATACGGGGACAAGGCGCCGGTGACTCTTCCCGGGCGCCTTGTAGCAATCGTCTGGATGTTTACAGGGATCATCATCATCTCTACCCTTACAGCGTCAATCACCTCAGCTCTCACGGTAGCTTCACTTGAAGCAGGTATCACCGGACCCAAGGATCTGCCAAATGCTACTACCGCGACCATTGAAAACAGTACCAGTGCCGACTATCTTTCAAACCGAGGTATATACCCAAAGGTCTACAGCTCAGTTGAAGAGGGGCTTAGTGCACTTGAAGAGGGGGTGGTCGATGCTTTTGTATTTGATGCTCCCACACTGATCTATCTGATTAACCACAACCACAGCTCCACCCTGAGGGTACTTCCAGCACGATTTGAGCAGCAACAGTATGGTATCGCTCTTCCCTTTAACAGTTCACTGCGCCAGGAAGTGAACCAAATCCTGCTCAGTCTGATGGAACGGGGAGTTCTGGAGGAGATCAGGCGGAAGTATTTGGGTGAATGAGACCGGTTTGCCCATTTGAGTGAATTTTTGATACATTTCTGTATCAAAACAGGCAAAACATAGTACAAGATCGTATCATCTGGTACGGAGCCAGCACATTTTTGTGTTATTTAACTATTATGACTAAATTATTTTTATGGTATATACCAAAAGAACATCTCTGAAAGCACCTTTTTCTGCACAGTTCGAAGGCTCTCAGTCCCGATGACGCCGTCAGCAGCGGGAAATGGCACAGAAGTTGCATGTATACAGACAAAGCGACCGTTAGCTAACTTCTCACTAAAAGGCAAAAAAACTGATGGGAAAAATTCACAGTCTACTAAGCACCGGACTTCCCGGACTCGACTCTGCACTAAAAGGAGTCAGACCCGGAGATAATATCGTATGGCAGGTTAACAGCGTGGATGACTACATTCCGTTTGTGCACCCCTTTTGCAAACAGGCAGACAGAGAAAACCGCAAGCTGATCTATTTTCGTTTCGCCGACCATCAGCCCCTCGTTCCGCCCGACATTCCGGTTGAAACCTATGAGCTCCATCCCGAGGATGGGTTTGAGAATTTTATCGACGAGATATTTGCCGTTATTGAAAAATACAGCTATGGTGCATGTTACGTCTTTGACTCCCTCTCGGAGCTGGCCGTTGACTGGTACAGTGACCGAATGCTGGGCAACTTCTTTATGCTCACCTGCCCCTATCTCTACGATTTTGACACCGCCACCTATTTTGCACTTATCAATAACCGACACACTGCTGATGCAATCGATGCCATACACAAAACAGCGCAGGTTGTCATTGATGTATACAAAAAAGATAACGCTCTTTACATTCACCCCCTGAAAGTGTACAAACGCCACTCAGATACAATGTACATGCTCCACAGCGCCAATGAAGACGGAAGCTTTACCCCTGTCAAACACAGCTCCACCATCTCAGAAGTCTACTCATCCGTTCCCCAGCCCTGGCTCAACTTCACCACCCACCGATTCGACTCCTGGACCCAGACCTTCTCCAGAGCTCAGGAGATTCTTGAAAGTGAAATGAGTCCCCAAAGTTCAGAGGAACACTCCTTTATTCACGACAAAATTGTCCGGATGGCCATCACAAGGGAACCCCGTCTGATGGAACTTGCACGAAAATTCTTCTCCCTTGAGGATCTTCTGGAGACAGGAAAGCGAATGATCGGTACCGGCCTTATTGGCGGCAAATCGGTCGGAATGCTTCTGGCCCGTGCAATTCTGGAAAAAACAGATAACAAGTGGAAAAAAAGACTTGAATCCCACGACTCTTTTTACGCTGGCAGTGATCTGTTTTACACCTATCTCATTCATAACGGATGCTGGTGGATCAGGCGCAAACTTAAAAAGCACGATAACGAATTTGATAATGCTAAAGAGGCACGACAGCGACTGCTCAATGGCTCTTTTCCCGAAGATATCCGCGCCCAGTTCTCCGAGCTTCTCAATTACTTTGGCCAGTCCCCCATCATCGTCCGTTCATCAAGCCTCCTTGAAGATGCTTTTGGCAACTCATTTAGCGGCAAGTACGAAAGCGTCTTCTGTGCAAACCAGGGCACCCCCGAGCAGCGGCTTGAAGACCTGCTCAATGCGGTGCGTAAAGTGTACGCCAGCACCATGGACCCCGACGCACTCTCCTATCGGGCATTCTGGAATCTTATGGATTGTGATGAGCAGATGGCACTTCTTATACAGCGCGTTTCGGGCTCATTTTACGACCGACAGTTTTTCCCTCAAACCGCAGGTGTCGGCTTCTCATTTAATCCCTTTGTGTGGAATAAGGATATCGATCCTGAAAAGGGAATGATTCGCCTGGTATTTGGACTGGGAACAAGGGCTGTAGACCGCCACGATGACGACTATACACGAGTCATCTCACTGGGAGCACCTCATCTGCGCCCCGAGTCAACACTAAAAGATATCAGACGTTATACCCAGAAAAAAGTTGACCTCATTGATCTCCAAACCAACTCACTTATGAATAACAGCTTTGAGCAGATCGCACAGCGAATAGCCCCTGAGATCAATCTCGATCTGTTTACCACCGTGGATGAGGAGCTGCAGCAACGAGCACAGCACCATAACACCGAGGTCTTTTCACGAGTTCTCACCTTCGAAAACCTTATCGAAAAAACATCATTCATAGACGATATGCAGCAAATCCTCTCGACACTTCAAAGCGCATACGACTACCCGGTTGATATCGAATTCACCTGTAACATGGACGATAAGGATCAGCATAAAATCAACATTGTTCAGTGCAGACCATTTCAGGTAAAAAAAGAGAATGCAGTAAGTGTTGATATCGGCACAATCCCTGCACAACAAACGATAATTAAAACATCCGGTCCGATTATTGGCAACAGCCTTATAGGCCAGATAGACCGCATTATCTATATCGCTCCATCAACCTACAGTCAGCTGTCCGAAAATGACCGTTACTCTATAGCACGTACCATTGGAAAGCTCACACGGCTCGAGGGCATAAACGCAGCGAAAAAAATAATGCTTATCGGACCCGGACGCTGGGGCACCACATGCCCCTCTCTTGGAGTACCGGTCTCGTTTGCAGAAATAAGCAATGTTTCAATCATCGGTGAACTGGCATGTATGCACGAGGGACTTATCCCAGACGTATCCCTTGGAACCCATTTCTTTAATGATCTGGTGGAGATGAATATGCTTTACCTTGCGGTGTACCCGGAAAGAGAAGATTACTATGTAAATCAATCTTTTCTTGAAAATAAAAACAGCGCTCTTACCACTCTTTTGCCTCAGGCACAGATGTGGGACCATATCATTTATGTTATTGACCAAAAAGCCTGTGGTAAAAACCTGTATATCAGATCAGATTCACTTAATCAAAGTGGGCTTTGTTATTTTCAAGACATGCCATCAAAATCAAAAGCCAGAAAATAAAACCTCTCAGGAAGTAAGGACGGACGGAATGAAACAGTATGGATTGTATGACCCATCATTCGAACATGACAGTTGCGGAGTAGGCTTTGTAGCAAATGTTAATGGTGAAAAATCGCACCAAATAGTTACAGACGGTATCACTATTCTCAAAAATCTTGCTCACAGAGGAGCTGTCGGTGGTGACAACATGACCGGTGACGGTGCTGGTATGCTCATGCAGCTGCCACATGCTTTTTTTAAAAGAGAGACTGAAAATGCAGGCTTCTCAATACCCGGTCCCGGGCAGTACGGTGTTGCAATGCTTTTTCTGCCCCAGGATAAAAAGAGGAGAAAAACTGCAACAGAAAGCGTCATAAAAACTATAGAAAGTGAAGGTGGTACAATCTGCGGGTGGCGCGATGTACCTGTTTGCCCGGAGTGCCTTGGAGCTATGGCAAAAAATTGTATGCCCCATATTTCCCAGCTCTTTGTAACTTTCAAATCCCTTGAGAAGCAGGACCTCGAAAGAAAAATTTACGTCACCCGTAAATGCATCGAAAATAGAGCCAGAAAAGATGGCTTTACCATTGAAGACTTTTATGTTGTCTCGTTCTCCTCAAAGACCATAACCTATAAGGGGATGTTTGTAGCCCCGCAGTTCGAGCACTTTTTTCCCGACCTTATGGACAAGGATTTCCAGAGTGCAATTGCCCTGATTCATCAGCGCTACAGCACCAACACCTTCCCCTCATGGCCTCTGGCTCAACCCCTGCGGCTCATTGCACATAACGGTGAGATCAATACCCTCAGGGGCAATATCAACAAAATGAACGCCAGAGAACAGACCCTTCACTCCAAAGTCCTGGGCGATCAAATGCCCAAGACATTCCCCATTGTGGATAAAGACAGCAGTGATTCCGGGGTCTTCGATAATGTCTTTGAGCTTATGAGTCTCAACGGAAGATCACTTGAACACTCAATCATGATGATGGTACCCGAGGCGTTTGGCCCTAAATATCATATCAGTGAGGACAAGAGAGCATTCTATGAATACCATGCATCAATTATGGAACCCTGGGACGGCCCTGCTGCCATCGCCTTTACCGACGGGGAGAAGATTGGTGCAACTCTCGACCGAAACGGCCTGCGGCCCGCACGGTACACTGTCACCAAAAGCGGCAAGGTGGTCATGGCTTCAGAGACCGGAGTACTCGACATCTCTCCCGAAGATGTCCTCCACAAGGGAAGACTCGCACCAGGAAAGCTGTTTTTGGTTGACACCATCCAAAAAAGAATCGTCTATGACAAGGAGATCAAGTCCTCAATCGCCAGAAACAAGCCCTATCGCCGCTGGCTGGAGAAAAACCGTATCGAGCTTAAAGGGCTCTTTGGCATTCCCGGGCCGGTGGAGATTGACTACAATGCCATACAAACAAGAAAATGGGCTTTTGGCTATACGCTTGAAGATATCAAAATGGTGCTCGCTCCAATGGCACAGAATGCACAGGAACCCATTGGATCAATGGGCAATGATGCTGCACTTGCAGCACTCTCACTAAAGCCACAGTTGCTGTACAATTACTTCAAACAGCTCTTTGCCCAGGTGACCAATCCCCCCATCGATCCCTACAGGGAAAATCTTGTCATGTCACTGATGAGCTTCGTTGGTAAAGAGAGAAACCTTCTGGATGAAACTCCTGAACACTGTAAGCAGCTCAAACTGCCACATCCGGTCCTCTCAAATGATGACATGGCCAAGCTAAAAAATATTGACATAAAGGACTACCGCTCTGCAGTTCTTTCCATGACATTCAATGTCCAGGGGGGTGAGCAAGAACTGCCAAAAGCACTACAAGCCCTTTGCTCTGAGGCAGAAAAGTGTGTTGATGACGGAATCGCCATCCTTATATTAAGCGACAGGGATGTCGACACCAAACGGGCTGCCATACCCGCTCTTCTGGCCACTTCGGCTGTACACCAGCATCTGGTCAAAGTTAGAAAACGACAGCTCACCGGGTTAATCGTGGAGACCGCAGAAGCACGTGAAGTGATGCACTTCGCAACTCTGTGCGGCTTTGGTGCAAGTGCCATTAATCCGTATCTGGCTTTCGAAATCATTGCCCAACTCAAGACAGAAAACAAACTGCCTCAGGACCTTCGCCTGGAAACAGCATGCGAACACTACATCACGGCAATCAAAAAAGGACTCCTCAAAGTTATGTCCAAAATGGGTGTTTCCACAATAAGAAGCTACAGAGGGGCACAGATTTTCGAAGCCGTTGGGCTCAACGGCGATTTTGTGGAACAGTTTTTCCCCGGGACCCCATCACGTATCGGTGGTGTTGGGATCGAATCAATTGCGCGGGATGCTCTTAAGCGCCACAGCGCTGCATATAACAAAGCTAAAGATGCTCTGGACACACTCGATTCCGGCGGAAATATTCATTACCGTCGGTTTTCAGAAAATCACTTGCTCACCCCTGAAGCCGTCACTCTAATCCACAAGTCAATCAGAGAGGGCAACTACTCTGTGTACAGAAAATATGCAGATGAAGTGAACAACAGCAGCAAAAACCTTTGCACCTTAAGGGGCCTTTTCAAATTCAAAAAAAGGGAGCCGATACCCATCGAAGAGGTGGAACCGGTGGAATCAATAGTAAAAAGATTCGTCTCTTCGGCAATGTCATTTGGCTCAATCAGTAAGGAAGCACATGAAACGATTGCCATTGCCATGAACAGACTTGGTGCTGCAAGCAATTCGGGTGAAGGAGGTGAGGATGAAAAGAGGTATACCCCTGAAAGCAACGGCGATTCAAAAAAGAGTGCTGTAAAGCAGATCGCCTCCGGACGCTTCGGAGTGAACAGTAACTATCTGGTCAATTCAAGAGAGTTACAGATCAAAATGGCCCAGGGTGCAAAACCCGGTGAAGGCGGACAGCTTCCCGGACATAAAGTCGATAAGACAATCGCCAGAGTACGCTATTCGATGCCGGGGGTGATGCTAATCTCTCCTCCTCCTCACCATGACATCTACTCCATTGAGGATCTGGCTCAACTTATATTCGATCTCAAAAATGCAAATACCGAAGCAAGGGTATCGGTGAAGCTGGTCTCTGAAGCGGGTGTTGGAACGGTGGCTGCGGGTGTTGCAAAAGGAAAAGCAGATATGGTCCTTATAAGCGGCCATGATGGCGGAACCGGGGCTTCACCTATATCATCGGTTAAACATGCGGGTATGCCATGGGAGATAGGACTTGCAGAAACACAGCAAACCCTCGTACTCAATAACCTCAGGGATAAGATAAGAGTACAGACTGACGGACAGCTGAAAACCGGGCGCGACATAGTGATAGCAGCACTGCTTGGCGCCGAAGAGTACGGCTTTGGCACCATGAGTCTTGTGAGCATGGGGTGCATTATGATGCGTAAATGTCACCTGAACACCTGCCCTGTGGGAGTCGCAACACAGGATCCACTGTTGCGTTCACGTTTTGGGGGAAAACCTGAACACCTGGTTAACTTTATGACTTTTGTTGCACAGGATGTGCGGGAAATAATGGCACAGCTGGGTTTCAGAACCATTGATGAAATGGTTGGCAGAGCGGATGTCCTTGAAGTTAACAGCGCAATAGAGCACTATAAGGCTAAGGGACTTGATTTCTCCAAGATCTTTACCCCTGCAGTTTCAGACAGCTGTTCACTGTACTGCACCTCATCCCAGGTCCACGACTTCTCCCTCTCACTTGACGGGGAACTCATAGAGAAGAGTCGTGATGCACTTGACAAAAAATTACCAGTAAGTCTTTTCACCTCTATACGCAATTGCAACAGAACCGTTGGAACGATGCTCTCCTCTGCAGTCTCAAGACGGTTCGGTTCCCCTGGACTTCCACCCGATACGATTAAGTGTAAATTTACAGGCTCAGCGGGTCAGAGTTTTGGAGCATTTCTTGCCCCCGGTGTCACCTTCGAACTGGAAGGGGATACAAACGACTATTTCGGTAAAGGACTCTCTGGGGGCAGACTGATTATCTATCCACCAAAGGCATCAACCTTCAGGGCCGCCAACAATATCATCACCGGCAATGTAAACCTTTTTGGTGCCACCGGCGGTGAAGTGTACATAAACGGGATGGCTGGAGAACGTTTTGCCGTAAGAAACAGTGGAGCCATTGCTGTTGTTGAGGGGGTGGGTGATCACGGATGTGAATATATGACCGGCGGAACAGTTGTTGTGCTTGGAAAAACCGGGCTCAATTTTGCCGCAGGAATGAGCGGTGGTGTTGCATACGTCCATGATGAGGATCAGCTCTTTGACACCAGGTGCAACCTTGAAATGGTGGACATCGAACCGGTACTCAACCAGGACGACATCACTCTTTTACAGCAACTAATCCAGAACCACTTCAACTGTACCGCCAGTGAAAGAGCTTCAATGATTTTAAGGGACTGGACAGAAATTATACCACAATTTGTAAAGGTGATGCCAATCGATTACAAGATGGCTCTGGAAAGAATCAGAATGGAAGAATCAAGAGAAACTGAAACAATGGCTATAACAGAAGAGGTCTACAGATAATGGGAAAAACTACCGGATTTATCGACTACAAGCGTGTTAGTGCAAAGTACCGTCCTGTCGATCAGCGACTCAAAGACTACAAGGAATTGCTCATTCCTGTAAGCAACGATGAGTTGCAAAGACAGGGCGCACGATGCATGGATTGCGGAATTCCGTTCTGTCATGCTATAGGGTGCCCGCTGTATAATCTGATCCCGGAGTGGAATGATGCGGTGTATCAGGAAGATTTCAAAGAGGCACTGGTGCGGCTGGAGGCTACTAACAGCCTTCCTGAAATCACCGGAAGAATCTGCCCCGCACCGTGCGAATCCTCATGTACACTGTCAATTAACACCGCACCGGTTACAATAAAGCAGATCGAACTTGCTATTGTTGAGGAAGGGTTCCGCAACGGCTGGATCACCCCCCGTCCCCCGGCAAAAGAGACCGGAAAACGGGTCGCTGTTATAGGAAGCGGTCCCGCGGGCCTAGCTGCAGCTCAACAACTCAGAAGAGCTGGACACAAGGTCACGGTTTTTGAAAAAGACAACAAAATCGGTGGCATTCTCCGTTACGGTATTCCCGATTACAAACTGGAGAAAACAGTCATTGACAGAAGAGTTGAATTGATGAAAGCCGAAGGCATACGGTTTGAAACCGGTGTCTGCATTGGGGATGATATTTCGGCAAAGTATCTCAAAAAGAGTCACGACGTTGTTCTGCTGACACTTGGGGCAGGTCATCCCAGAGATCTGCCCGTCAAGGGAAGAGACCTCGACGGGATACATTTTGCAATGGACTTTCTTACAATGTCAAATAAATATGTTTCCGGAGAACTCCCCCACCTCCCCCCCATAAATGCAAAGGACAAAACCATCCTTGTTATCGGAGGAGGAGATACCGGATCAGACTGCGTGGGAACTTCTAATCGCCAGGGCGCAAAGGAAGTCTACCAGTTTGAAATAATGCCAAAACCGATGGAGTGGAAAGAGGACTGGAACCCTCAATGGCCCAACTGGCCCTCCATTCTTCGCACCTCCTCTTCACATGAAGAGGGCTGCAACCGGGACTGGAGTATCCTGACAAAAGAGTTTGTTGGAAAAGAGAGGGTTGAAGAGGTAAAGTGCTGCAGAGTTGAATGGGTGCGGACCGAAAATGGCTCCATGAGCATGAAAGAGGTTCCCGGAAGTGAATTTTCAGTTAAAGCCGATCTTGTACTGCTTGCTATGGGATTTTTACATGTTAATCACAGCAGCCTCATTGAAGAGCTTGGTGTCCAACTGGATGACAGAGGGAATGTAAAATGCGCAGACGGCTTTAGAACCTGTACTGAGGGAGTGTTTACTGCAGGTGACACCCTCACGGGAGCATCGTTGGTCGTAAGAGCAATATTTCAGGGCAGGCAGGCGGCTGAACAGATCAATGAATATCTGAGTTGAAGAGTTTCGGTCAGGAGGCTTAATCCATGGGGGTTAGTTAGGCCGGAGGTCTTCTTTCTCAGCCCCCCTAAATCTCATAGGTATTAAGTTAAGGTCGTATGGTACTCCGCTCACACGGATTTAGGCCAATTCTTATTGGCCGTATCTAAGTGTTCCTATGCCTCTACAGAAAGGAATAGGAACACTTCGACTCCGGCGGACCTTCGCTCCCTTCGACAAGGAGCTCAGCCCACCTCCATAGCAATTATTACCAACCCTACGCGTGCCTCCCGCAACTGTGCGGAGGACAGGCAGGATGAGCGGAGCAGACGTTATTTGAACACCGGTAATTTTCAGTAACAGTACACACACAAGGGTGCTCTCTATCTGGGTAAAGAAGATCAGTCAGGTCTTACCTTTACACTTAGACGGCTCTCAAACGGGCCTCATCCGTATACTCCCCCCCCCCTCGGCGTCGCGGTCGGCATCGGAATCGGGATCGACTTTTCAAAAACACGGACGCTAAAGCAGCTAAAAGATTGTGTTTTGGCAAGTAATCGATTGCGCGGCCGAGGCCGACCGCGACACCGATGGGAGGGGTGAGTGATTTAGCGGGCCTCATCTGTATAACCCAAACTCCACAGTGTATCCTCATCCGCTACAAGATCAAGTAGTACACCTTCTGAAGTTTCCCGCCAGTTTACGCTGTACTCCGAGTTAAAATACCCCTCTGGAGTTACATAGGAATCCAAATGCTTTTTAAAAGGTGTGGCGGGAATCAATCTGTTTAAAGAGAATACATACGCAGGATACCCTCCCACTTTGCGGGAGAGCCTCCGGCTGAGAGTATAGGTGATCTCCCCAGCCCTGTAGCGGTCAATTTGACGAGTTGTCATACGGGACTCTGGTGGCTGAGCAGTAACGAGCCAGAAAATAGTAATCAGCAGATATGAGGAGAACGCAATCGATGATAGTACCAGAGGAACGATTCGACCCTTTAACCGCAAGATAACCCAGATCATCTGTGCCAGAGTGACAAATACAGCGAAGTTAAACAGAAGGCCAAATAGTTGATTTCTAAACGAAATACTCATGAGATCAAAAAGAAACGCAGAGAACAGAATTAGTAGATAGATGTAGACCCGCTCATTTTTAAAGCGGTTCCATCTGAACAGTAAATAACTTAAAGGAATTAGCACAAAAGGCAAAATCGCCTGAATAACAAAGTATACCCAGTACATACTATTCTACTCTCAATCTGATTTAAAGCAGGTGTAAAAAGTGCTTGGATTTGTAAGATTCCCCTATAAGGAAGAGAAAAGATACATCACGCAAAGGGGCCCGTTAACCAAAAGATTAACAAGCCTGTCACAATAGCAGATCAAAAAAACGGTTGGCTGCACTGTGTAAACAGTGTATTATGTACAGATTTATTTAATCAGGATCACCGATACCAAATAATCATCAGACCATTGCGGGCAAATTGCCTGGTTAACCATCCTACTCACCGGTGCCCTCCACCTCGGTCTGTTACTGCTCTGCACCAGCTTCCATCACCTGCTGTTCAAGTTCCTGAAGCAACTCACTTTCCGGATTGTGCCCTAAGCCCACCATTGCCCAATGCCTTGCCTCTTTTATACTCCCAACCGCAAGGTAGAGATTAACGATATTGGCATAGGTCTGAGGCAGATCAAAACGTCGCTCCAGAGCTTTCAGGTATGCTGCCTCAGCCTTGTCAATTTCCCCTCTGGTTCCGTATATGACACCCAGATTGTTCCAGGCAAGACTGTACCGGGGATCTTCCTTTACAATATCCAAATACATTCTCTCGGCAGCAGTGTCATCACCGGCATTTTGCACCGCAACGGCCTCATTATACACAATGTCTAATGTGTCAAAACCGCTTAAACCACCGGAAGCAACTGCTGGCTCCATCATCGAACGGTACCTGTTTTCAATATCTCTGTTCTCGATCGTATCATCAAGCTCCCGTGCCCGCTGATAGAAAACATACGCCTGCTCAACTTCATCAAGATTATAGTGCGCAACAGCCAGATTGTACAGAACCATGGGATTACCCGACTCCATATTTGAAAGCTGCCGGTACCATATTTTTGCTTTCTCCCAAAGCTCAAGTGCAAATGCAGCATTTCCCGCAAGACGACACACATCAATTCGGTCCTTAGCAACCGCTTCTTTTACAAGTACCTCTGCCATTGACAACGCCTCCTCATAGCTCTCTCCGTTATAGGCAGAAAGAGCCATGTTATACCGAGCAACAAAGCTGGTATCTCCGGTCTGCTGGAAAAGAGCAAGGGCCCGGTGGTAATCACCGGTATGAAAAGCAATCGATGCCATCACCCAGGTTTTTTTGGGATCCCAATAGGCACCGCCGGGTAACTCTGAGAGAGCATGCTGGGCTTTTCCCCTGTTGCCCTGGGAGGCATAAATTCTTGCCAGTGCAAACCAGTCATAGTAATCCTTCTCTTCAAGTGATTCCAGTATGCCAAGTGCCCTGAGGGTGTCTCCTTCCCAATAATCCATCTCGGCCTGAGCTCTGCGGGTATGGATGGAGTGTGAAAACTCTGCACTGAGAATAGCAAGCATCTCCCCGGCTCTGCCCAATTCATTGGTCCGCTGTGCAAGAAGGAAAATATTGTATGCAGCAAGATCGCGTTTGTCAGAATTCAACGCTCTGGAGTAGGCGTGAAGTGCCTCACGGTACTTCTCCATACCCATGTACACATTACCGATATTTATCTGAAGCCCCTGATTGCCCGGCTGCTGCATCTGCGCTCTTTGATAGTACCCTAAAGCATCAGAAAACCGCCCCTCCTGCTCAAAGGACAATCCCATATTTATCCATAAAACCGGATTATCAGGATCATCTCTCAAGTTTCTTTGCCACAAAGCCCGTGCCTCCTCCACCTCTCCCATACGGTTGAGAACAAAAGCCAGAAGTCCGCGCGCTGCGACATTGGCCCGGTTTGCATTAAGGCTCCGCTCAAAGGCATCCCTGGCACTGCCAAGATCATTCTGTTCCAGATAAGCATACCCCAACTGATAGTAGAGTCTCCAGGGGTTTTCTCTCCATCGCGGGATGATGTTCCTAATCAGCTCTGCGGCTCTTGATGGGTAGCCGGCCAAAAGATAGGTTTCTGCAAGTTCATACTCGGTTCGCACTTCGACCACAAAACGGGTAACGGCGTTTTGTAATAGCTCCATAGCCCTGTCGAAATTATTCAGTTCACGATAGTAGATCCCCATATGCCGATAAATAGATTCATTTCGGTACTCCTCCTTGACAGATTCAAGAGCAGTAATAGCCTCATCAAGGTCTCTGTTATAGTAATGCATTAGCGAAAGCTGCAATGCCACCTCAGTACAGCCTCTTCCTGTACAATGGTCAAGCTGCTCTTTGAAATCGGCTATTGCAGAAGCTATCTCCTGAGAAGATTTAGTTCCAATTGCCAGATTCAGCTGTGCACTTCTCAGATCAGGATCAATTTGCAGTGCGGTTCGAAAGCTCTCCACGGATTTAACGCTGTCCCCCATTGCATGGTAGATCACCCCCTGAAGGTCGTAAAAGTCCGCTCTTCTATCCATGGCAAGAGCTTGCTTTACAAGCTTTTTTGCAAGCTCCTGATTGCCAAGACGATTGGCATTGAGTGCTCTCATGTAATAGAGAGATGGCTCCCGGAGAGAATCACTGATCACCTCCCATATCGCCTCAGCCTCCTGAAACTGACTCCGGTTGAAATACAACTGCCCCAGGTTATATCGCAACAACGGGTCTCTGGGAAAAAATTGTATCCCCTGTTCGAAAAAATCCTGTGCACCGGTGAGATCGCCGCACTCTTTTGCAGAAACACCAGCCATCAGAAACGCATCTGCGCTGCGCTGCTTGTTATGTGAAAAAAATCGATCAAAACTGTTCAGAGCATCCCTGCAGCTGCCAGCCTCAAGCTGAACGGTTGCAAGATCCAAAAGAACTGAACTTTCTGCCCCCATCTCTATCGCTCTGGCCAGATAGCGCCAGGCCTCATCATGATTTTCTCGTACCCCCGCAATTCTCCCCAACTGCACAAAAGCATCCCTGTGCTCCCCCGCAGCCTCAAGCACTTTCACGGCAGCAGAAGTATCCCCTGCAGCGATAAGACCATACGAGTAGAAGTTCCAAACATCCTGCTGATCAGGAGCTACTCGGTATGCCCGGCTTAACCGGTTTAATCCCTCTGATTTATTCCCCAGCTTAAGATGTACCAAACCAAGGCGGACCATCGCTTCCACAAAACGTCTGTTCTGCTTTAAGGCTGCTTCCAGATAGTCTCTGGCCTGAGCATAATACCCTTCATGAATGGCCAGTAACCCCAGATTATACAATCCAACAGCATACCCAGGATCACTTTCCGCAAGCCCCTTCCATACTTTTTTAGCAGAAGTGACATCTCCCCGCCTGAAATAGACGACTCCCCTATTGTTAATAGCATCACTATACATCGGATATACATCCAGCGCCTCGTCAAAATAGGACATTGCTGCTCTGTAATCATCTTTCTCCAGAGCCCGAAGACCACTCATATTCTTCTCGTACGCCTCATCAACCGCTTTGATTATGGCTGCCGGAAGCCCTTCCTCCGAGCGGAAATCAAATTCAAGATCAAACTCAAATGCCGCCCCATGAAAAAAAGAGGCGCTAACTAAACACAACAGTGCCACCAGCAGTGCTTTTCTTGAATTACCCATGAAACGAGATCCTTGCAGAAAGTTCATCCCAGCTTTTGAAACAGATATCCGGAATTACCTGCTCCTTTTTGTCGTGAAAATAGGCGCTGCTCTGATCACCGGTAAACAGTGCAGTATTCATACCGGCCGTTTGCGCCGGTTCGATATCAAGTACCAAATCATTGCCTACAAAGACGGTCTGTGAGGGCACAATATGCATCTCATAGAGAGCGTTATAGAGATTGCTAAAAAGCAGCTCACCGGGCTTGCTTACACCATATTCATAGGAAAAAAAGGTAAGATCAGTATCAAAGATCTCCTGAATATCACTTATCTCACCACCCGACTGATCACGGAACAGCAGAGTAAGGTCTATAGGGGTGTAGAACTGCGCATTGGAAAGAATACCCAGCACGATCTGGTCCTCCTTTAAACGTTGCAAAGCAGAATAGACACCAGGGTAAAGCTCTCTTCCTAATGACAGGAAGTTGTAGGTAAATGCGACATACCGTGATAACTCATCTGCCTTCCCGGGGCAGTGCTTCTCAGATACATAACCGTGCCGTTGCAACATAAGAATTATTATATTCCAAACCTCTTCAATTTTTATCTCCGGGCACACAATCCCCTTTTTCTCGGCTTTCTGATGTCCCATTAGTATCAAGCCCCGGTAAAAGTCTGCAAGTGTCTTCTCTGGTGGCTGTCCGGGTTCAATTTTCAACAGGTACTCACTCATACCAAAACGATCAGCCAATGTTTTAAACGACCCAAGCAGCGTCTGCTCCCTTGTTTCTGTTGTTTGAAATCCCGGCCTCCAGTAATTAATTAACGTCCCGTAAACATCAAATATTACAGCTCTGATATTTTTAAGCTCCTCTACACGGGAACTGCACTCTGCAAACACCAGATCTCTTGGATAATGAGACGCTTCCTTTTGATGAAGACTGGCTGCATATTCTGCTATTTCAGACAAAACTATTCTCCTTTGAAAAAACAATAACTCTCATAACCAATACAAAAAGTAATGTTAAGGAAGGAAAATACAAGAATGTACGGGCAGAGGAAAATTATTCCGACCCGCAGCCGAGTGGAAGTGGAGCTTCCCTGCCGCCTCCGGGTTCCGCTTCCGGGTTCCGTCCCTTTTTCTAAAAACGATAGAAAAAAAAACGAAACCCGGTCCCGGTCCCGAAACCCGGAAGCGAGGGGGAGAGGAGAGATGTACCGTCAAAATCCCTGAGCATAAGCTGTAAACATATACGTACTGAATCCGGGGAATTACACTTACTATAATTTGTAAATGGCTGCAGGTTTCACTCAAGAGATACACAAAATGAAACAGTTCCTGATTATCACCATAATCCTTATATTTTCGAAAAAAAACATTGCCGAACAGAGGGAATTACCCTGGCGGCTTTCAGGAGAAACAACTCTTACTGCAACAGTCGATTCCTACTCACAAAACTGGAGCAGAAGAAATACCGGTACAATAACCTGGATCTGCAGAGCAAACAACACCTTTAACAAACCGCTTTCGGAGCGTATTCTATCAGAGACGATTTTGCGTTTGGCATTCGGACAGACTAAAATCAGAAACAGGGACAGCAACCGATGGTCATCACCAAGAACCACCACTGACCTGATCGATTTCCAGTCTGTTCTGCGCTACTCTCTGGACGGCTTTATCGACCCCTATACCTCCACCAGAATCTCAACCCAGTTCCATGACACCCGTGATGAGGTAAATACCAGATACCTGAACCCTGCCTGCTTCACGCAAAGCTTTGGTATTACAAAAGATCTTCTCAGCACCTCCGAACTTAGGTGGAGAATGCGCATGGGTGGTGCATTTCGAACAAAGATCGACCGGGATACTTTGATCTACGAAAGAACGGGCAGGAACAATATTTCCACAGGGTTGTACGAAACATCCATAGTCAATGATGGAGGGACAGAGTTAGTAACCGAACTTCGAATGAGAAAAAGTGACTGGCTGACATTTAATACCAAACTGCTGATTTATGAAGCACTTGTCCGCCCGGGCCCAAAACAGAATAACCACTGGAGATACCCCGACATCTCCTGGGAGAACTCATTGAAAATCGATCTCACCAAACACGTTGTCCTCAACTATTATCTGCACGTCATCTACGACCGAGAGATTGATCGTGCGCCTAAAATCCGCCAAACCTTCTCCGGAGGGATATCGCTCAGTTACTCTGCAAAAAACTGACCCGAAACAGACCACTAACCACTACCTCACCTTTGCAAAAAAAGGGGCATCTTATGCAAACAGCATTTCGAATGAAAAAGCGCATTGATTCATCTTCATGTATTAAACTCGACTTTCCGGAACTAGAACTAATTAAAAACAGAGAAGTTGAAATAATTATTCTGGTTGATGGAAAAGTTGAGGACGGATCCACACCCTCAAAAGCAATGCAGAACTCCAAACACACTGCAGGTTCCTTCATTCTTGATAAGGATGCAATGCAGCAGATCCTGGATAACCGATTGAAATAACTATAGAGTCATCCCCGGATGACTTCCAAAAAAAAGAGGAGGGGGGCGAGTCAAGTTGGTGGATATTTAAAAGGATGACTTTCGCTCGGCCCCACCCAGGTAACACGCAAAGAGCACTGAGATAGATATTTATAGTTTTAACGAATACTAGGGGGCTTAACTAGTTTTCTAAACGCTCTTTCACAAACCCTAAGTTCCCTGTCTCCGCGTGTTTGCGACTTTACATCCAACCCAACCATCCATTCTATGCACAGATTTTAAAACCCTGCAAACACCTCTGGATCCCACCCAAAGCAAGAACATCCCCCATAATTTATATTACTGTTTTAAAATTCTAACAGGAGTTTTGGTATGCTCAACATTATTGGCATGATTGCAGGACTTCTCACCACCCTATCCTTTCTCCCTCAGGTTGTTAAGACTCTAAAGACCCATTCCACCAAGGATCTGTCCCTCACAATGTATACTCTTTTTACCTGTGGGGTTCTCATGTGGCTTATATACGGGATAGGCTTGAGACAACTGCCTATTATAATAGCAAACAGTGTAACCCTGGTTCTTGCATTTCTTCTGCTATTTGCTAAAATCAAGTACAAATAAAACTTCCTGTTTTGGTTTTCCCGGCAAATTTGGTGTGTAAATAGAAAAAAGAATTATATTTATTACACAGGTGCTATCTTTAACCATAGTATTTTTTGATAGTGACAATTGCAGTTTTAAAAATAAACAGTTCATCCATGCTGATAAAACGCTTAAACAGTGTAAGAAAGGTGATTAGGAATGGTTAAATCTTGGTTTCTTGGAAAGTCCCTTATCTTTTCTCTTGTCTTAGGATACGCATCATCTGCCCAGGGAATGAACATCTCTGATTTGGAAGCACAGGATCACTTTACCGGCAATTACCGAATCCTTGTTACCAGACCGGTTTATGCCCCCTACTCCGACGAAAACAGAACAGAGTGGATTGCCGCAGTAAGTGAGCCATTTTTCCGCTATAAAATCTCTGCTCTGCCACATACCTACATCTATACCCAGATTCATATCAGCGATGTGCTGAGAAACTACCGGGATTTTTCCAGAAGAGTGTCCAAACAGGCCTATATTGATGCAGCAAGGGAACTTGGTGCTACTCACGTTTTTTACCAGGAGTACGAACCGCAGGGAAGAAACAGTGTACGCTTCTCTACCGAACTCATCAATGTTGCAACAAATGCTGTCGCTACGGGAGCTTCTGAGGTATTCGACATTTCAAACCTCGAACAGGGGCTCTTCAAAATCCTTGAACCTGTTGCACGGGAAATCTACTACGATGCAAAAGACCTCCCGCTTTACAGTGAAACCTTTCTTGGGGATAACCAAAGAGTGCTGCAAAACCTTGGGAACGCCCTCATTGAAGAGAACAGTTTCTCTGCGCCTACTGCTGAAAACATCTTTAACTCCGTAGACAGACTGGCTAATCAAAACCCTCAGCTCCCCGTTGCCAGATACACCGCTGCAAAAATTGCCTCCCGCGCAGGAAAGCACCCCCAGGCAATCGCACACCAATCTGCCCTGATAAGCAGATCAACCGGACACAACTTGCTCTACCTTACACTGGCACGATTTCACCGACGTGCAGAGAACTACTCCGACGCCCTCAATGCTATTAAACAGGTGGAAAATGTGGAAGGCTTGAAAATTCAGGCAACTATGGAAAGAGCAAACATACTTGAAGCGATGGATAATTTTTCAGCAGCTAAAGCAATGTATGAAATTGTTCTGCAAAGTGGTGAATCCAAAGCAGAAATTTTCTTCAGACTGGCACTGGTAAGCATTCATTTGAGACAGCCCGATCAAGCCAGAAACTTTATCCAGCGCTCAGAACAGCAAAATATGATGCTCAATCAGAATCAGCACTACAGACTTGCTGAGGCCTATGCCGAACAGGGCAATATGGATGACAGTGCCCTTAATCATCTAAAAAAAAGTCTCTCACTCCAACAGAGCAACCCCGACGCATGGAGCCTTAAGGCACAAATCTATCTTCGCCAAAACAGACAAAGCGATGCCGCACGATGCTACGTCAGTCTTTTTCATATCGACAACAACCGCTACAGAAACAAACTGCGCACAGCAGGAGAACTGTATGAGAAAACAGGCAGCAGCGAAGACGCAAAAGATGCCTACTCACTATTTCTGGCACGACGATTTCACGACCCGGTGGTATCCCTGCGCCTTGCATCAATTTACTTCAACGAAAACAACTGCAGCCAAGCAACACAACTTCTGGAAGGAATCGATACCCTTGCAGCTATACGGGGTGAGGCTACAAAAATAATGGACCACTGTCTGGGCAAAGACAGAGGACGACGAGCAGTTGTACCTGGTGCGACCCTTGGAGCGAGACGACTTTCTCCCTTCAGAGTGGTTCTGGTCATTACTACTGGTGTCGCTGCGGCGGGAAGTTTCACCGGTGGATTTCTTGCAGACCGATCACTGGAAGATCTTGGTGATAAATACAGAGATGCAAACTACCAAAGTGAGGTAGTAGATCTGCGAGAACAGATCAACACAAGAAAACAGCTCAGAAACATTTTCTATATAGCAAGCGGCGCTTCTCTTGGCCTGTTCACTATCAATATCGCAATTCCTTCAAGGAATTAACAACCAAAACTGAACGATATCACAACCTCTTTGAAAGTGAGGCGATTATGAAAAAAAGATCTCTTATCCCTGCTTCCCTGACGGCACTGTTTGCTGTTATCTTTATTATGACAGGGTGTACTGATGTAGAGTTTGATCATGTGCTTGACCCCCAAACAGAAAATTACCTGGGAAATGACCCTGAATTTAACAATTGGCTGACTACCCACCGCCCGGATGCAGACCTTAGCCTGATCAGTCGACAGGACGCAAGGGAACTACAGGACCTGTATAACAACCATATAGAGACCATTGGTGATACCATTCCCCCAAAAATCACACTATACTTCGAAGACCACACCGGACAAAGGGTGCCGGGTGGAGAACAGGTCACCATCTACCAAAATGATGTAACCATGCTGAACAAACTTGAAAACACCCTGTTTACTGCAAACAGCGGACAGGGTATCGATATCACCGGACGCGTGGTTGTTGATGCAACCAATGTAAACATCCTGCAGCCCGGTACATACACTATAATCTACACCGTAGAAACAGGCCCGACTCTTGCAGATACCGTTACCCGCACAGTAACTGTTATTGAACGGACCACAATACAAGAACCGATCCTTCAACTCACTGATGGCAACACGTACTATTTCCGCCAGGGTAACTATAGCGATCCCGGCGTTATTGCTTATGATCCCAATACCGATACAGATATTTCAGACAGAGTCACCTTTTCCGATTCTCCGGAACCAATCAATAATCAAACCTCTCCCGGAACTTATACCCGCACCTACAGTGTAACCAATGATGCAGGGTTAACCACTACCAGAGAACGATCCTTTTTCGTTCAGGAACCAGAACAAAGCGGTGATGATGTTCCTCCCGTGATTACCCTTCACGGCAACGACACCCTTAGAATCCCACAGGGACAGGAGTATACTGAACCCGGTTATGAAGCACTCGATAACGTTGACGGTAATATTACCGCCCGTGTGCAGGTGATTGACTCAGTAGATATCAACATTCCCGGAACTTATACCGTTGAGTACAATGTGAGCGATATGGCTGGCAATCCTGCTGAGGCAAAATACCGTGTCGTAATAGTGGAAGAGGCTACTGGCCCGCTACCGGAAAATTTCATTATCCTTAACGGTGATGAGGAGGTAACATGGCCATTGGGTCACCCATATGTGGAAATTGATCCACCATGGACTTTATCTCCGCCATACGTGGATGCTTCTCAGGAGCCCCAGAGTCCCCACAGAGTACGCGTTTCCCGAAGTGGCGATGTGTTGACCGATAGCCCTGATTCTTATACCATAACCTACACCGCAGTCCATGTGAACAGCAGAGTAGATGAGGTGGTAAAAAGAACGGTAATAGTTCAAGTTCAATGACCTGAAGATAACAGTACTTTAGAGATCAAAAGGAGCGCAGATTAATCTAATCTGCGCTCCTTCTCTTTTATGTACTCAAGCATACTCTCCCTG
>SKJJ01000126.1 GCA_007115975.1 Chitinispirillum sp. | reverse complement strand
GACGGCACCGGTTCTCCTCCATGCTCGCTTCACTCGGTGCCACGTTTGTAGCGCTCCGCGGACTTCGCTTTTTGGAGGGCACTGGACAATCGGAATTGTCCACATTTCGTCCCCCCTGGCGCGTTTTGCTCAGTAGTATTTTTTTTGGCACTGGGTTTTTTCATTTATCTGAAAATCTGTGATTAAAGAGTAACGGCACAACGCCAAATCTCACATTCCTTTCCTAACCCGGCACTCCCGCTGGTGGTCCCCCCGAACGCGAACTCCCACTGTAGCCGAACCAAAGCCTCAAGGGGGAGACCTCCCGGCAGTACAAATTCTTATCTCTCATTCTCCATTCTCCCTAATCATCCTTTTTTTTTATAAACACCCTTTTCCCCAGGCTGAAACTTAATTATATTGCTATTTCTCTCGGCAGTTGTTGTTCTTTCCCGTGGTAAATAGTAAAAACTCAATTTAAAGATGTGAAAAATGGATAATCTGTTTGAGAATAAGTTCCGTTCACTTCCAGATGCAGACACAACAGCAAGAAATCCGTCAAACTGGTACAGGCCCCTACAGGCTTTATCTGCGGCGCTGCCGTCATACGGTGATATTTCATCATCCAATAAGGACGGACTCATACTGCACTCAATAGGAAAAGAGATGCTCAGAGACATTATGAGTGATTCTCTTGATCTCATTGAGACCTCGGTAGTTGTTTTGGAAAAAGAGTGCCAGTACGCACTTGAGATCATCTGCTCCCCGTGGTGTAGGCTTCTAAAGCAGTCTTCAAGGAAAAACTGCAACCAATCCACTAACATCGATGCAATGGCAAGTGGCAGATGGATTTGCCATGAATCATGCACCTCCTTTGCCAGCCAGGCAATGAGTGAAAATACGTTTGTCACCACTACCTGTGCCGGGGGGATGAATCTCTTTGCGGTTCCAGTCAGGACCGAAAAGGAAGTTATCGGTGTACTGAGCCTGGCGTTTGGTGGTCCCCCCATAAACCCTCAGATCATTAAAGATATAGCATTGTGTTATGGGGTGGATTATGATGAACTGCTGTCTGTGGCTTGCGGTATACAATCCAGGCCATCATATATAGTTGATATGGCAAAAAACAGGTTGTTTTACAGCTCACGTCTTATCAGTTCAATTGTGGAGAGAAGGAGGACAGAGAAAGCGCTTCAATCTGCATACAGCGATATAGAACAGAGGGTAAAAAAGAGAACTGCGGTACTAAAGAAAACGGTAAAAAGGCTCAGGGAGGAGACTGGGGAGCACAAAAAGACCGAACAGGAGCTGTATCAAAAGCACCAGGCGCTGGAGTCCGTTTATGCCATTGCGACCAGTGTTTTTAACAATCCCGAGGAACTGTTCCAAAGAATTGTTTCTGAGATTGCAACGATTCTTACGGTACCATATTCTGCGGTTGGATTAGTCGGGCAGAATCAGTTTACAGTGATTTGCCAGTTTTGCAGCGGTCAAATCACTATGGAATATTCGATTCCACGAAACAATCATCCCTGTGGTATTTCACTTAAAAAGGATGGTCCAATCCAGTTCTTTGATAATCTGCAGAAACACTTAGAGACTTCTGCACAAGCTCTTGGGGAGATGAAATCCTATTTCGGTATGCAAATCAGGGCCGATGACGGGGAGGTGCTTGGAGTTGTTTGTGCGATGGATCACAAAAGCAGGATATTTTCTGAGTATGAGTTTCATCAGATGGAGATTTTTGCCCGATTTGCCGCAAGGGAGATTCAGCAGGATCTCCTTAAGTGTAAACTGTCTCAGAATCAGGAGGTGAAGATGCTGGGGTTGTTGACTTCCGGTGTCGCCCATGAGGTCCGCAACCCTCTTAACGGGATATTGGCTATTACCGAAGCACTGGATTCCGATCTTGGAGGCAGTGAGGAGTATCGTCCCTATATCGATCACATCAAGGGCCAGGTTTTACGGCTTTCTGAGCTGATGAAAGATCTTCTGGATCTGGGCCGACCGGTAGAAGAGAGCCGTATTGTAAAGAGTAGTGTAAAAGGGATTCTTGACAGTGCGATCCATTCGTGGCGTCAGTCATCTAAGAGGAAAAACCAAAAAGTAGTTGTAGAGCTTCGTGGTGATGTTCAAAAAGGGAGTATTATGTGTGATCCGGTGAAAATTCAGCAGGTGTTTATAAACCTCATAGACAATGCCTGCAGTCACAATTTGGAGTCATTGCCGGTGACCGTTTGTGCCGATTGTACCGATAATGACCTGGTTATCAAAGTTATTGACAAAGGGACCGGGATTAAGCAGGAGCACATCGATCATGTGTTCGAACCCTTTTTCACCACAAGAAAAGGGGGGACCGGTCTTGGACTTGGAATTGTAAAAAGAATCGTGGAGACACACGGAGGCCGTATACATCTGAAAAACAACAGTTCATCGGTGGGCTGTACCTCTGAGGTGAGATTTAAACTGCTCAAAGACTAAATTCCGTAGAGAACTCGGACAGCATATCCGGTTGTAAATGCAAGCAGTGCAGCGGCTCCTCCGATTAAAAGGGTAAATATTCCTGATCTGAGTTTGGGCTTTCTGAGAATGGATCCTTTCACTACCCCTATTGCCAAAAAGGCAAGGCCTGTTACCACTGAACTTACCAGGAATTGAAACTGTATTGCAGAGCCGGGGAAAATTAAAAAGGGAAAAAGAGGGATTAACCCTACCATTATGAATGCACAAAATGTGGTGGCCCCTGAGCGAATCGGGTGATGGCCTTCAAGCTGAAGCCCCAGCTCTTCAGTAAGCATGGTATCGATCCATAGGTTTTTATCGCTGGTTATCCCCTCAACCACCTTTTCCAGAATCTCCCCCTTGAACCCTTTATTGGCAAAGATCTGACGAATCTCCTGTTTTTCGCCACGGGGGATCATTCTTATGTGTGACTCTTCTGATTCCCTTGCACTCTCTACCTCCTCACGGTCACTTTTTGCTCGCAGAAAATTGCTGGCTGCCATGGAAAATCCATCAGCAAGAAGATTGGCTAACCCAAGCACAATTATGACTGCGACCGGAAAACCGCCCCCCATGCTTCCAGCGATAATTGCAAAGGTGGTCACACTACCATCAATGCCACCAAGTACGGCATCTCCAAGATAGGTCTGCCTCTTTTTACCGACCCTTTGGCGAATCGCCTCTTCATCATGTTCTGCGCTAAGTGCGGTTTCATTGTTCATATTAGAAAACTCTTGAATTATTTTTCATTCAAGAGATCAATAAAGCAAAAACCGACCCGAAGAAATGTGGTGAAAGTGGTTTGAAAAAAACGAGTTTGATCTACCAAATCTCCAGAATTTAGGGTACAATCCGGGTAATAATCTATTTTGAACTATTAAACCTGTCTTACGTACCTGTAACCTGGTTTAAGAAAAAGAAACTTAGCACAGGAAAAAGTATGGTCAGCGTAATCGTCTCAGCCAGACATCCGATCCAGGGATCTCCTCTGGAAAGAAATCTCAGAAAAACAGTTGGTGAAGAACATGAGCTTTTTATTATAAATAACTCTGCAGGCCAGGCCAGTCTCGCCTCTATCTATAACTTTGGGGTGGAGAAAGCAAATGGTGAAATACTGGTGTTTATGCATGATGATGCTTTTTTGATGACCAGAGGGTGGGGGAACGTACTGGTGAAAAAATTTAGCCAGCAACCTGACCTGGGAATTATCGGTGTTGCCGGAACACAGTATCTGTTTGAAGATAACCGCTCCTGGACCGCAGCTGGCAGCCCCTTTATTAAGGGTAGAGTTGTTCATCATTTGGAAAACGGTGACTTCTTCATGACCCTCTTCTCTTCTGAAAAAGGAGACCAGGAGGTGGTCTGTTGCAGCGGTGTTTTTATGGCGGTAAGGCGGGAGGTGTTCACTACCATTGGTTTTGATGAATCGGTATTTGACAGCTTCTGCTTTCATGATATCGACTTCTGCTTACAGGCTAGAAAAAACTGGCGCTGCATGGTTACCACCGATATCCTGGTAAAACATCGCTCCGTGGGGACCTTTGGGGAAAAGTGGGAGCATTATGGTTCGCAGTTGCTCCAAAAACATGCCCCCGATCTCCCCGCATCATGTACCGACCTGGTGCCCAATCACCGTAATCCCCAAACTATCCATGTTGTGGACCTAAAGGGAAAGATGTCCCAGGAGACAATCACTTAGAGTGCCTGGGAGAAAAAGAGCCCCTTATAGGTCTAATGTAGCTGAAAATTACCGGCGTAAAATAGTATTTTATCGGCTCATTTCGCCTGCGTGACGCCGGCTCTCCGGGTGGCACGCTTTCCTGGAGCGTTTCGTGTGGAGGTAGTGCCACTGCGTTGGCGACAGCGGTATCCGGTATCCGCTCTTAGGTAGCCTCATTACCACTCTTGGATTGATGAGATGCACCAAACAAAGACGCACCCGCTGCCAAACTGCCGGGGTAGTGATTTATATTACAAAAAAGTGCAACAGAAAACAGCAAATAATCCGATTGCCCCATACAACTTAATCACGAAAATGCTCAATGGATATATTCAAAAAAAACAGCCTGGTACTCGCTCCCATGGCTGGGGTCGCCGATACGGTGTTCAGGCAGGTTTGCAAAAGCAGTGGTGCCGGTATCGTTGTCTCCGAGATGGTTTCAGCAGAGGGGATAAAGTACAAATCCTCCAATACGCTTGATCTTCTGTCATTTGATGAATCTGAGCGCCCCTTTGGGGTGCAGCTGTTTGGTGCAGATCCAAGCTCTCTGGGGGATGCTGCCAAATTTGTGCAGGACTATGCACAACCCGATTTCATCGATCTCAACGCCGGCTGTCCGGTTCAGAAAGTGGTGAAAAAAAATGGCGGCTCGGCACTTCTGCGCGACAAAGTACTATTTGAGAAAATTCTCACTGCTATGGTAAAGGCGGTCTCTACCCCTGTAACGGTAAAGATCAGATCCGGGTGGGTAAAGGATGAGTGGGTTGATGTTGAATTTGCAAAGATTGCACAGGGGTGTGGTGTCAGGGCTATCACGCTCCATCCACGCTCAAGAAGTATGGGGTTTTCAGGAAAGGCGCTGTGGCAGAGAATTGCAGAGGTGAAACAGGCAGTTTCTGTTCCGGTAATCGGAAACGGTGATATCTGCACTGCTGATGATGCTCTACAGATGCTCCGTGTCTGCGGCTGCGACGCCATAATGATCGGGAGGGCAACGTATGGCAACCCCTGGATTTTCAGTGAGGTGAAGGCTGCTCTGTGCGGTCAGCCATCTGAGCCCCCTTCTGTGGCTGAAAAAACAGCAACTATAGTGAATCATATCAATCTGTACGTTGAAACCCATGGTGAGGATCGTGCGTCCAAAGAGATGAAAAAGCATCTCGCCTGGTATTTTAAAGGTGTGCCCGGCGCGGCGTTGTTCAGAGACAGAATATTTCGAAGTGAAAAGATAGAGCATCTTATAGAAACGGTAAATTCAATAAACACTGTAAAGGGATAGATCTGCATGGATATGGGGAAACTTGAGTTACTCTTGAAAAATCTTCAGGACAAAGAGATAGGGGTGGAGGAGGTTATGGCCCACTTGAGGGACCTGCCCTTCCAAGATCTTGACTTTGCCAAGGTGGACCACCACAGAGCACTTCGAAAAGGCTTCTCGGAAGTGATATTCTGTCAAAACAAAACGCCCGGTCAGGTTGTAGAAATTGTCAAAGCACAAATCGCCCATGACGAAACGGTCTTTGGAACACGGGCATCTGCCGAAACCGTTGATGCGGTGAGAAGTGCATTTCCTGATATTGTGGTGGATACCGAAGCGCGGCTCTTTTACCGGAAATCTTCACAGTGGAAGCTAAAGGAAAACTGCAGAGGGTCTGTTCTGGTCTGCTCGGCAGGGACTGCTGATTCGTCCGTTGCAACTGAAGCACTCAGGACTCTTGAGATCTTTGGGCACCCGTGTCGGGGACTTCATGATGTGGGGGTTGCCGGAATTCACCGGCTGTTTGCTCACCGTGAGATATTGCTTGAGGCATCGGTTATTATCGTCGTTGCGGGGATGGAGGGTGCACTCCCTTCGGTTATCTGCGGTCTTGTGTCTGCACCGGTGATCGGGGTCCCGACCAGTGTTGGGTATGGTTCGCACCTTAACGGTCTAGTACCGATGCTCTCCATGCTTAACTCCTGTGCATCTGGACTAACGGTGGTTAATATTGACAATGGTTTTGGTGCCGCCTGTGCAGCAGCTGCAATCAATCAAGGGTGATTACTGCTCCAGTGTTACCAGATAGATGTGCTGCCACTCTTTGCCGGTGAGATACCAGAGATCTTGTTCTTCGCACCAGGCGATACCATTAAGTACCTGTTGCGGTCCCAGTGGCAGCTCGTTTCTGACTAACGCCGAACAGTCTATAAGGCGCAGGACTCTTCCGCTTTGCGGGTCAATTTCCGCTATATAATTCTCTTTCCACACATTGGCAAAAATTCTGTCCCTTGCATAGCTGAGCTCATTAAGATTGCCCAGAGGCCTGGCTTCAAGCGTGACCGGAAGCGTTCTGTATATTTCAAAAGACGAATTCCTGAAATAGAGGGTGTCCGAACCATTACTCATGATAAACCCGTTTTCATCGGTTGTCAAACCCCACCCCTCACCCTCATATCTGAATGCACCCTTTTGCTGCAAACGGGGAAAGGTGTATCTGATTGCAATATTGCTTTTCCAGGTCAGCTGCACCAGCTCATCCTCCCAAACGGCAATGCCTTCACCAAAAATATGCGCAACTGGTATGAGCTGTACCACTTCTCCTGTGGAAGCATCTATTTTGCGCAAAGATGAACGGCCCACAATTCCGGTACTCTCATAAAGATAGCCGTCTCTGTAAAGAAGCCCCTGCGTAAAAGCTTCAGTGTCATGAGGGATGGTGGCTACAATCGTCGGCCGTATTACAGGAATACCGACCCTTGGAAGCGGCGCCTGCATACGCTGTGCCTCAACCCAAGAAATAAGGCCTGAAAAAAGGATCAGTGTGTAGAGGAGAATGGAGGGCTTTGCAAAAAAAGATTTCATGATGCGCGCTTCTTGTTAGATGTGGCGGGTAGCATATAAATAAATATAATAAGTGTAGGGGATCGGGGGGGCTGCGGTTTTTCTGTTAAGCCCGGTGGTATCGAGGGTAGACTTGCCCAAAATCATACTCTTTTCTCCGCGTTCCCACCTCGCGTCCCAGAGTACATAGTAAGAGTTTTAACAACAGGTTTTGAGGCGTTAAAAGCAGAGGGAGTCACCCCGGCATTCAGAATGCCGGGGTGAGATCTGGTTTTCAGGGGTTATACTCTTTGAGTGCTTCAATTTCTAGTACTTTAAGTTCAACGCGCCTGTTGATTTTACGACCAGCCGGGGTGGCATTGGATGCTTTCGGTTCCAGTGGTCCGTAGCCGCGTGCTGTTAACTGGTTTTTGAGTGCGGGCGAAGTGCGGATCAGAAACGTTCTAACTGATTCGGCACGTGCATAGCTGAGTTTGTTGTTCTGTTGTAAGCTGCCTATATTATCGGTATGGCCGGAAACTTCAATCTTGAGTTTTGGATATTTTGTCAGCATATTAGCTATCACACGCAGATATCCTTCGGAATTAATCGATATCTCTGCTCTGCCGGATTCAAAATAGACCGCGTCAAGAAGCAACAGCCCGGTTGAGAGCAGGTCTTTTTCCTCAGCAGTGCGTTTAGCCCTCTCTGCTTCCAGCTCCTCTCTGGCTTTTGCAAGGGCAAGAGAATCTTCTCTGGACCTTTGCGCCATAGAATCCGCCAGCGCAATCCTTCGCAACTCCTCGTTTTTTGCGTTCAAAAGAGCTTCCTCCTTAGACTGTGCCAGTGCTATGGAATCCTGTATCGCCCTCCTTGCAAGACTGTCTGTTTTTGCCTCCAACTCAAGAGCCCTGCGCTCCTGCTCTGCTCGCTGAAGTGAATCCCTTTGGCTCTGCAGCAAAGCCTCCTGACGTTTACCTGCAAGAAGATCAATGGAAAAGGTTAATCCACCAAAGATGCGATACTTTTCCAGCGAATGTGTATTGTTGGAACGCTCGTTTGTTAGGCTGATGTCGGCGCCGAGGTTCACATTGAAATAATAGGGGCTGCGAAACTGTAGTGATGGAGTGATCCACAGGGGATCCACCCAGTCGGCCATGGTGCTGAGGGTGGTTCGGGTATTAATTTCAAATCCTGTTGTAAACATTCGGTGAAGAGTTACTTCCATACCAGCTCCAAGGAGCATGAGTCCGTTCCCCTGTCCCAAAGTTGTTGAAGCACCTTCATTGAAATGAAACTTTAACCCCAAGTCTTCGGTGCCGATTTTGATGGTCTGCATTATCAATCCCACAAAGTCAAAGTCGGTCCTGGTTAAAAAGTAGTTGTATCCATCACTTGAATTTCGGTCGATCTGGTTATTTGATGTCCCCCCCAGAACCATTACCTGTGCCCCGATACCCAGTGGCGATTCCTGAGGAAGTGGCACTATTGCCTGAATACCACCGGATACCGAACCCAGGCCCGATGTATAAGGTGTGATGAATTTACGGGTTGCATAACCGCTTCCGGCAAGGAAAATATCCATGTAGTCATTGGCACCAAATGACGCTGCTCCAGTACTGACAAGCACATCTGCACCGATATCAGGTGCAAAGGCTTTATCTGTTTTCTGGCGGTACCAGGATTGCATAAAACCGATGGTGAGGCGGCCACTACCCATAGATTCTGCGGAGTAGGTCTGGCTTAATCCGCGTGTTCCGTACCAGGAGGTTGCTGGAGAGGTTGGCTGAGAGATGTCAGAAAATAACAACCTGACTGTCAGAAAAAATATCCCCAAAAAGAACATGTGTAAGGTGTTTTTGCTGGTGAACACTTTGTGCATCGATAATCCTTTGTTAAAAGTTCTTGGTTAAAGACTGCCGTCGCCGTTCGCTTGAAAATGCTTTGACCTTATAACAATAGTTATATATATCAAAGCAAGCACATCAGTCAATTAATTGAATTTAATTTGCATCTTGGCGTGTTATTCGACTTATCAATATACCAATACTGTTTGGTGGAACTAGAGGGTGGGAAGGGTTGAATTTATGGGAGTGTTGGGCAAAAAAATGTCTGTTGCAAAGCTTGGAAAAGCCGCTCCTAACCAGCATACTTAGCTCGCCAAGTCTTTGCCGATTAATGTACCTGCAAATCAAAAGAGATGAGAATATGAGATTGTACTGCCGGTTGGAAGAGGTGTGGGAAATGTAATCCGCCGCTCCTTTGCGGGTGGTATTCTCACCCTCCCCTCTCAAAAAAGATGAGATATAAAAACGTGTACTCCTGAAAGGCTTGCCCAGAGCTTATCGAGTGGGTTGCCCTAACTGGCTTTGGTTTGGCTGCATTGTAGGTTTGTGTTGAGTAAGACCTCTTGACCGGTGATGCCGGTTGGCAGAAGAGTGGGGACGTTGGTTTGTGGTAAATGCCCGATGCAGTGGGTTGCATTGTACCGAACGGGCCGCCGGCGTGCACTATGGCGCATAAGCCCGAACCCTGAAGAGCTTCTTTGCGCCACTGATGTCCACTATTTATTTTGTACTTTCATACAACTGGCGCAAATAAGATGGGTAACCATCGGGGAGTTCTTCAGCTGATTCGGTCGCGCGCCTGGGCAGAAACAGGTTTTTAACACAAAGGAGACTTCCATGTTCAGCTCGGTACTAAAATCATACCTTACTGAAACCCCTTCGGAAAAAATTGACAATGGAATGGTTGCCTATCTGGCCAATCTCTCTGAGGTTGCTTCTGTTGTTCCAGAGATCGCAAGGGGTATTGTTCAGGAGCTTTCTGATCAGCGGTCAAATCTCAAACTCATTGCAAGTGAAAATTACTGCTCTGTTGCTACCCAGCTTGCTATGGGCAATCTCCTTACCGACAAGTATGCAGAGGGGTTCCCGCATCACCGGTTTTATGCCGGATGTGACAATGTCGATTTTATAGAATCGTATGCTGCCCAGCAGGCGTGCAAGCTTTTTGGCTCTGAGCATGCTTATGTGCAGCCTCACAGCGGTGCCGATGCAAATCTCATTGCCTACTGGGCAATTCTTAATACCCGTGTGGAGATTCCAGGCCTCGAAAAACTCGGCGAAACAAACCCTTCAAAACTCAGTCAGTCGGACTGGAACAGTTTAAGAGAGGTCCTGGGTAATCAGAAACTGCTTGGAATGGACTACTACTCCGGAGGGCATCTCACCCACGGGTATCGCCATAATGTATCTGCACAGATGTTTGATGCCTATACCTACGGGGTGGATAAAGAGTCGGGTCTCATAGATTACGACGCACTGGAAAAACAGGCTCTTGAGCTCAAACCACTGATTCTTCTGGCCGGTTACAGCGCCTACCCCCGAAAAATCGATTTTGCACGCATGCGCGCCATTGCAGACAAGGCCGGTTCGGTATTTATGGTAGACATGGCTCATTTTTCAGGGCTTGTGGCAGGAGGCGCTTTTGATGGTGATTATAACCCCATACCTCATGCCCATGTGGTGACCACCACGACCCACAAAACGTTAAGGGGCCCAAGAGGTGGAATGGTTTTGTGCACAAAGGAGTTTGCCGAAAGTGTGGATAAGGGGTGCCCATTGGTGATTGGCGGACCACTTGCACATGTGATGGCAGCAAAGGCAATAGCGTTCACTGAAGCCAATGATCCGTCATTTAAGGAGTATGCCCGGTCTGTAGTGGAAAACTCCTCTGCACTGGCACAGTACTGCATTGATGAGGGGATGAGTGTCGCAACCGGCGGGACAGATAACCATCTGTTTCTCATAGATGTCACACCGTTTGGCCTTACCGGACGCCAGGCAGAGAGTGTTCTGCGGGAGTGCGGAATCACTCTTAACCG
This sequence comes from Chitinispirillum sp., assembly GCA_007115975.1. Taxonomy (GTDB): domain Bacteria; phylum Fibrobacterota; class Chitinivibrionia; order Chitinivibrionales; family Chitinispirillaceae; genus Chitinispirillum. Next base: position 20,144 of record SKJJ01000126.1, on the reverse strand, counting down.
TAATTCTCTTCCCTACGATCCCAACGGGCCATGGTACACAAGCGGCCTGAGAATCGGAACACCTGCTGTTACCACCCTCGGTATGGGCAAAGAGCAGATGAAGGAGATTGCTTCCATTATCAAATTGGTCCTCTCAAACACCAAGGCCAACATAATAGCTTCCGGTGCAAATCAGGGTAAAACGAGCAAGGCAAAGTATACAATCGACAATGGTGCAGCACAGAGAGCAGTGGAGCGTGTCGGAACACTGCTCAACAAATTCCCGGTTTATCCACAGATCGATCTGGAGTTGTTGAGAAAGGCATTTTCCTGAGACATCCCTTGAGTGGTTGAAACATTCTCCCTGGCCACAAAAAACCCGATTAAGAGGGGTGTGGTCAGGGAGGTTTTATTTGGCTCAAAGTCCGACACTCTTGACCGCTCACCCGCGATTATACGATAATGTATTATGATCGTACCCTTATCCCATGAAATCATAGTGGATATCCATGGCAATAGCTGGCTTTAAAATCAGATATCTAAAACACCCAGAGAAGATGATGCTCTATATCCTGTATCTGTGTGGAGTTGTAGTAACAGTAACAGGTGTACTTCCCGCTTACGGGGTACCCAGGCCCTGTAACCCGCAAGTCGTCGGTGACAGCCTGGTACTGTCACTTTTTGATCCCCTCAGCGCAGAGATCGACAGCAACAGTGAATATGCTATCTGCCTGGACAACAGTAAGCCTCCTCTGCTCATACTGTTTCGTGATGGTACTCAGGTCAAAGGGCTGGATTCAACGCTGGCAGATACCTTTTTTGCACTACACCCCGCTCTCAGAGAGAAACTCTCCGCACAGAGGGTTGGTCGTGTCAACGATGATAACTCAGGGGATCGGTTTTTTAGGGATAAGCTGTTCAATACCGATTTAGACAGAAACGAAAGAATTGAATTGATTTTGAATCTCGGGGCCTGGCCAGTTGGCTTAGCGGTAAGCAAAGGAGTTGGGCTTGGCGGCAGTAATGTGACCATTTTGAGCAACTCCATTCGTTTCGAAGGGATGGGACGTTTTCGTCACCTCTACTTTGGTGCGGGATTAAAAAGAGATTGGTGTCATGGATCGCTGGTTGATCAGCTGTTTTCCGATGCGCAGAACAACTACCGCAATCATTCATTTTCATTTACTTTAGGACTCCCTTTTTTGCGCTATGAGATAAAACAGGCCGGATGGATTTTGCCGGAGTTCTTCTGGCTGGAAGATGATATCATCGCAGTACTGGAGCACAGAACGGCTCCAGTTACTGTTGCGCAGATTCCAATTCAATGGGATAAAAGCCATAAGAGAAACTGGGAACACCAGCTCTATTCAAAAATCGGTCATGTTCGCTTTACAATGCTTTTTGACAGTGAAATGTACGGCAGGGCGATTGTGCAGTTAAGTGTTGATGAGTTGCCGTCGGGTTTGGGCACCTGGGGCGCTTCACTGACAAGGGCTGCAGACGTGTGGGTGCCGGGGGCATGGCTCCACCTGCCGGCTTTTCAAATTTCACTTTTTTCTGAAAAGGACTTTGAGGTTCCGGTACATATCGGACCGCTGCATCTGTATTTCCATTACTGGAATCTCAGGCGATTTAATCTGGGAGGCACTATGGTTGTACATTTCGGTTTGAATAAAAATCATTAGGAGAGTGTATGGAAAAAAAACTGAAAAGTAACAAGGTTCTTAATTATTCAATTCTTGGTCTGGCTCTCGAACATCTTAAGAGATGCAAGTCAACAATTGTTCTCACTACCGCAATGCCGCTTCCTCTTATTGCCACGGCTATTCTGGGGTTTTTCTATTTTCAGCCAACCTGGTATGTTGATCTTTTTCTCTGGTCAATTCTTGCCGTGTTTGTCATCGGACAGATTGGCGCTCTTGTGCAGCTTGTTTCTCTGGGAGCGGGGGCTAAAAAGACCGGCAAGACACTGGAGGTACTCTCCCTGGCCGGCAATAATCCCGATCTTGAGAGTCTGCAGGAAAACCTCATACACCGGGCACCATCCTGCCATGTTCGTGATGCACTTTTACGGTACATACAGCTTGGAGTGCAGGGTGAGTCCGATGGCCTTGACATAATTATGGAACATGCTGCGGTGCGCAGAGATCAGGTCTCCTCACGGATACTCTCATTTCACGGGCTTATCACCCGCACCACACTGAAACTGGGTTTTCTGGGTACTCTGATAGGTTTACTGATGACCTTTGAACCCATGAAACAGGCCATGCTCTCTCTTCAGGGAAGTGAGGGAGAATTTCAGTTTATAAGTGATATCGTTAAGGCAATCGATGGTAACGCCTACGCTATTCTTACCACCCTCTTTGCTACCGGACTGTCGATCTTTATCGAACTTCTCACCATTCAGATATTTGAAAAAATCCTCAACAAATTTGAAATGGTGAACAATAGTCTTGATGACTGGTGTATTATACATCTGCAGCCCTGGATAAAAAATCGCTATGCATCGGGTAAAAAGGATACCGAAGCGATCATTGAGATGCAAAAAGAGTTTGCAGAAAAGATCACCTCACTTCACCAGGTCATGAATAATCAACTCGCAAGCCTTGTCACACGAATTGAGGAGACCAACCGTCAGGTAAACAGCCTTATCCCTCTGGAAAAGGAGGTGGCAAGGAAAATAGTGACCCTTGCTGAATACGAAAAAGGGTACCGCAAATTCATTAACGCAAAATTGCAGTCACTGGCACCCTTAATGACAAATGTGGAAAAGAGCGATGAGTAGAAACAGACGGATAAAAGCTGATACGGGCAATGCGATCTCCATTGAAGATGCTCTGGCGATTATGGTGGTGATATTTGTGCTGTTTTTTCTGTTTATAGTTCCACTTGTCAGTATTGACCGGGCAAAGCTTGAACAGGCACAGCAGGATGTCTACTGGGAAAAACTGACATCGTGGATGGAATCACAACAGCCAGATGACAAAAGAGCATACCCGTATCTTCAGACATTCAGGCTCAAGGATCAGAAAGTGATTGTTACCGATACCGGTGACAGAATATATATAGAAGCTCTGGCAGAAAACGGTGATATCACCGTGATCGCTCACACTGCAAATGAGTATATCTCGCTTATGGTACGGGAGCACAGTTCGGTGGTTACCTACCGCTATGGCAATATTCACTGGAGTGCTGCTGAGAGGGAGTGGTTTACACTCAACAATAAGATTGACTATGGGAGCCTGGATTTTACCGTGGCTATGCAAAATGAGTACAGAGCGTGGACAAAAGAAAACAGAGGGTTTTAGAGAACTCACCGGTTAAACACTATGAAGATGAAAAAATACAGCCCCGGCATCTTCTGTTTTGTCCTCCTGTTGGCACTCTCAGCATGGGCGCTAAACAGTGAGCCGCTTACTCATAGAGGTGTTATCCCGCTTACCGTTGAGCCACTTGCCTCTGACTTTGCTGCGAGAATACCGGCCCAGGGTACACCGGTATTCTATGTGAGTAATGTAAGTAAAGGTGTTTCGCAGGGAGACATAATCCGTTTCAGAGATAAGGCTGTGCTCATTGATGGTGATGTATGGCAGACAATGCAGAATATGGGGGTACTCACACATCTAAGCAATCTCCCCCTATTGACCTTAAATGCAAGGGCCAGAAGCAGTGTCTGGGATTCCCGGTCCCGCCAGGTTTCAGGTACCAGCGAGATCAAAGGGTATACTCTCGGACGTGAAATGCTTAAAATATTCGAGGACTATTTTGGAAATACCCCTTCGGGTATGGAACTGGTGGTCAGTTTCAGTGGCGCCAATATGACTCTGGTTGCTCCCCGGCAACTGATCAATGAACTTGCCTTTTCAAATGTGCTCCGACTGCAGGGCACAAGAGAAGCACCGCTGTTTGTGACCACCGAACCTCCCCAAAGAGTTTTTACTCAGCAGGAGTTTTACTGGAAAATATGGGCTGTCGATCCGGTGGAACCCTCTGCGCAACTGCGCTACAGCTTTAGCGCAGTGTTACCCCCGGGGCTTTCGTGGGACCCTGCTCAACATGCAATCTCCGGTATCCCCCAGGACACCGGCTCCTGGCCGCTGACTTTCGCTGTTCGAAACAACAGGGGGCAGACTGTTACCCTCGAGTGTACTCTAACCGTTATTGAGAACACCCCCCCACGAATTGGGGTGCATATCGATAGACCGGTAGTGGCTGGTGAGATGTGGCAATACACCCCTTTTATCTCTGATGCAGAGCATACACTTGACGAACTGGAGGTCAGGCTCTTTGAACATCCTGAAGGCATACGCATCGATCAGCAGACAAAAACTGTTGCCTGGGATGTGCCCCAAGAGTTTCAGGACAGTGTAATATCCTTTTTTGTTGCTGCACGTGATCCTCTCAATGCAATGGGACGAGAAAAAATTGAACTCAGCATCATCTCACGTGAGCAGGCTCAAAAACCTCTTTTTATCGATTTAAGGATCCCGCTCGACACGCTCATTCAAGGACATATCTACCGGTGGCCCGAAAGAACCCTTGCCAGAACAGACTGGCACAGGCAGCAAGTGGAGGTGCAAAGTGTGGAGGGTGATAATCGCACTTTTTTTACAAAAGGTAGTGCGCCCGGGGATGGCGTGTTAACTATCGAGCCCATGGAACACGGGTTACACACACTGGTGTTTACCTTTGAATATGATACTGACACGGTGAGAATTGAGAAGGAGTGTGTTGTAATCCCCAACCGGCCCCCCGTTTTTAAGAGCCGTTTAACAAGTAATACTTTCAGAAGGGGGCAGTTGGTCTCGTATACACCGGTTGTTTTTGATAAAGACAACGACTCTTTACACCTTGCCGTTATCGGTGCAGATGGAGAAAAAAGGGGTCTTGAAGGGGGGACGTTGACATTACCCACCGAAAATCCCGGTATGCATACGCTGCTTCTCACTGCAACAGATCCCTTTGGTAACAGTGCACAGCAACATTTGTACTACCATGTAAAACCCGGCCGTGAGCATCATAGAGTCCTCTTTTTGCAGCAACCATACCGTAAAAGTTTTGATATAGGCTATCAATCCGGCTCTTTTCGCCTGGGCTTCTATTTCGCAGATATCTTTAAAACCCTTACCACCGGTTTTGTTGGTTTAAATACCTACGAAAGTCCTTTTTTGTATATTGGTGGAAATCCTCTGGGTGAAAAGCAGGCAGCTTTGGATAACTATCTTTTTGTGGATTGCGGAATCAGTTTCAGGATGTACAACCAACAGTTATACGGCGGAGGTATAATGGGCCGTATTCAGGCTGATTACCGTCACGAGGGCACTTCGCCATGGCGTTTTAAGGGACTCTTCAGTTTAAGGGTCAAGCAGAGCATATTTGTGGTGGACACATCTGGTTTACAGCAAAAATTGCGACACTACACCGACGAGTGGTCCAATGACGGCCAAAGTGACCACCTGTCACAAATTGAAAATCTATCAGAACTTTTCGAAGCGTACGGGCGGGAGGATAACCTGGGGCTCTTTTTGATCCTTGAGACGCTTTATGAACTGCCCCACAGCTTCTGGCTCGGTCCAGCCCTCTGGATACAGGATGACATCGAGCCGCTCCCCAATCAACCGCTGGACAGTGATAACGGAGCAGGTCCAGACAGAGGGAATTTCCTGGTACAGCATACCGGCATTAGTCTTCTCCACGACTGGAACAGGAGCAGGGTCACCCTTTCTCAGCAGCTGCGTCTGGGGTGGGGAGGGCGACGATTCTCGCCGCAGATACGGTGGAATGCTGCAGTTACTATTAAAGCACGGTAAAGTTCAGGGTGCAAGGTTGTTTCTCAATATCGGGGGATAATGATAAAGAATTTGTACTGTCCGGAGGTCACCCACTTGAGTCTTTGATTGTTTCACTGACCGAGGCAGTATCGAGTTACCCATGGCCACAGAAAAAATGGTAGATAAAGCTGAAAAGAACATTGTGTCCATGCTACAACTTCCATTTATATCAATACTTACATCTACAGGTGTGAAAGTCGGGATAATAGTATGTTTGTGCCTGTATCATAAGCAGTTAGGGGGGGATTAAAACGCAGAGAAACCCTCTATTTTCAAGCTCTGCGTATCTTCGGGCGAGTGGGCTACGTTAAAACAAAGCGCCTCCGTGGTGGCTAAACCACTTCTTTCCCCTGTGAACATGGTGCTTACATTTTGACCACTTTCCTCACAGGAGGTCGTTATGTCAGAAAAAAAAGCATACTACATTTCATGTACTTTTTCCTGCTCGTATGTCCCACTCTTTAGAAAATATTATATTACCAAGAATCGTTTGGTAACAGAACCGGGCATAACATAAATAGTGCAGATCAAACGTACTCTTTTGCCTCTCTTCTTAAGGAAGAGAATGTGTCAGGCAGGGATTCAAAAGAGATGGTCAGAGCTAATTTGCTGTAACATAATCAGGAGGGCTCCGTTTTAACTCTCATGTCAACTAACAAATCAGGAGACAATAAGATGATTTCAAATATCACAAAATTCAAACGCAAGCCCGGCATAGTCCTTATCCTCGACAGAATCATTTCTCCCGACAGACTTGCTCTCTATAGGGAACAGGGAGTTGATCTCCTTGAGCTTCGTGTCGATCTCTTCGACTCCCCTTTTGAGGAAACAATCTCCTTTTTGCAATCAGTAGTTCCTGGTACCGGGCTCCCTGTTATCGGCACCATAAGGGAGACCGCACAAAACAGGTTAGAACGTGTGGAGTTGTTCAAGCAGATCATTCCATATGTCGATTACATAGATATTGAGCTTGATACTCCCATATCGGAGCAGGTTTTTGATGCTGCAAAGGGCAGGGCTGTTGTCATGGTGTCGGAGCATGATTTTGAAAAGACTCCCGATGAAAACCAACTCTCAGAAATGGTAAAGAAAGCAGTTGCACAGGGAGCCGAAATTGTAAAGATCGCCACAATGGCTCACGATGCAAAGGATGTTACCCGGCTGCTTACATTTACCGAAAATTGCGAAACACCCCTTGTTTCAATTGCAATGGGTGAGCATGGCAAGGTGAGCAGGGTAATCGCTCCTCTGTTTGGTTCTCTTTTTACCTATGGCTTTGAAGGTACACCGGTTGCTCCAGGGCAGATTCCTGTAGAAAAACTCATAGAACAGGTCGACTCCTATTTCCCAAGCCGGAAATTATAGGGCTGGCCGGGGTTGTGTTTTCTTGAAGAGTGGTAGTCGGGATAGAGCACATTTCCCCACGAATCAAAACCGAATCCAAGCGAAAAGGTGAACCGGTGCCCCCCTATGGGATCCGGTCTGTCTGCACCGTAATCCCAACGGAATTTCATGGCTACAGGATAGGTGTTAAAAGATATCGCTTCAAGGCGCACCTCTGCTCCATAGGCAAAAATCCAGTCTGAACGGTCCAACTCAAGAATATCCGAAGGGTTGTTCCAGCCACCACCTGCTGAGAAATTGAACGCACCGTAGAGGTGTTCATAGTGCAGAAGAAAGAACCTGCGGTTAATCATCCCGCGCCAGAGCGGAAATCTGTAAGATAATTCTCCGCTGATCACCGCTTTTCCCGACACTAGCACTGTATCGTAATAAACCGTGCGTCTGTTACCCTCTTCACCGTACTGCTCCTCTTCTGAATAGCGGTAGTAGTAGGTGTAGCCGGGTATCCAGGCGGCAGGCTGATAAAAGGAGGGGATTTGCTGATCACCAACCGGCAGGAGATAAGAACCCGAAAGTCCCAGGTGAAGGTCATGTTTTCCGTACCAGGGTGCAGAAATTCCGGTATAGGCTTTGGCATTAAACTGGTGAAACCGATACGTGTCGTACTCCTCTTTGAGATAGGAACTGGTGGTGTCAAAGCTGTTCTCTTCCTTAAGGGAGTGCTGGTTCCAGAAATCATACTGGAGTTTTGCTGCAAGACCTTTGGGAGATATACTCATTCTTGGATCAATCACACGACTTAGGTGATTGATCATTGAACCTACGCGGACCCCTTTGCTAAGATTGTATTTGAAAATCCCCGCCCCATAGGCATCATTAAGATTCAGTGCTACATTGTACCGGTCAAAACCGGTAAACAGATTGAACGTAAGCCCCTGTGGTGTCTGGGTGAAAGCACGGGCATTCTGAAAGTGAGAAACCATGAAGAGAAAGTTGTGCAACCGAACATTGTAAGGCAGATTGAGGTAAGCATCTTCGGAAAGGTCAAAAAACCAGTTTTCTCCGGCCACACCCCTGAAAATGTAGTCCACTGTTATGTCAACGGGTAGGATCCTGGTGGTGGCGAATGCTCCAATGTCAAAGCTCGTTCGGGTATTGAACCCGCCCTGATCCAGGCTGATGAAACTCAGGGTGGGTTCGGAAAAGAGAAACGCCCCTATTTCGGTTCCAAGCCCTCCCCAGGCAAAGGGATCCAAAAGATTGATTACTGCTCCCAATTTGTAATTTGAAACCCCGGTGTCAAAGTCATCACCATCCAATGTCAAAACCTGTTCGATCAGTTGTGTCGGTACAAAGAGAAACTGACGTGGTATCCCGGAGTACTTTCTGGGATTGGATATCGCCACTTGCGGCACTACGATTTCGGCAACGTCCCGTTCTGCCAACCCCTCTTCCACAATGGCCAAAGAAAGCGGGTTGATCGAATCGATAAGATAGATGCTGTAGCCATCCTTGTCGTATCCTGCATAAACCAGTTTGGTGTTGTCTGAATTTACTGAGGGAGAGAATGCACCGCCCGATACATTGGTGAGTTTTTCAAGCTCAGCGGTTGCAAAGGTGTATCGGTAGATGTTAAAAATCCCGGTCTTGTTGGATGCGAAGTAGATGGAAGAACCGTCACTTGAGAAGGCAGGTTCTCGCTGATCGTGTTCCGAAGGCAGGAGGACCGAAAAGGTACCGCTGGAGGTATCGTAAATTCCAATCTGGCGGTTGGTGTAATCAAAAAAATCAACCGCTATACTCTTGCCATCTGGTGACCATGCCACATTGAAAATGCTGCTGAAAGCTTTTTGGTCTGAATCACGCTTGGGATAGACCGTGGTAAAATGTTCTCCGGAAGTGTCAATGAGAGCCAGGGTGTATTTGTCAATCTTTCTTTGTGCAACGGCAAGCAAATCTCCGCCGGGAGAAAAGGAGGAGGCAAAAATACTCTTCTGTTCAGTTATCTGCCGGTGAGTTTTCCTTCTGAAAAGGGATGGCTTTTTTGTCTCAAAGTTATCGATGTAGAGGTCCAGTGTTCGCTGTCCACCCTCTGATGGGGGACGGGCTGATCTTCTCGATTCGGCGCTTTTGTATGAGATGAAATTGCCGGTTGGATGTATATCGTAATTCCCCCTGATATACATCTGAGATTCAATCCTGTCATCATCTTCAAGCGTATCGCACAGAGCGTAGGAATAAAGCGAGTGGAAAGAGTACTCGTGTAAACCGTTTGAGAGAAAAAATATTTTGTTGTCGTCGTGGGAGAAACGGGGACGGTAGTTGCTGAAACCATGTTCGTTTATTTTGGTGCCGTAGACCTGCTCGCCGATCTCTCTGATCTGTTTTCTGTACTTCTCTTCGAGGTGTCTGATCCAGTCGGTGTAAAGTTCTGCTCCTGTTATCCCCAAAACAGCTTTTATGGATCGGTCAAATGAGAGCCTGTACCGCTTTGAACTCTCCCTGAGCAGGGAGACAACCTTTTCGTAACCATATTTTTCGGCGATATATTTTACCAGTGAAAATCCGTGGTTGTACGTCTTTTCGTAATCATCTCCACGGCCGGTAAATACGTGCATGTGATCCCAGGTGAGCGGGTTGTTGGAAAGAACGGCCGTTCTGAGTATCATGTCCCTGTGTGAATCCCAGCGCTCTGAGCCATGAAGTAATGCGTCGTACTGAGCGATCCCTTCGGTAAACCATTGCGGCAGTATCTCGGTGGGAAAAACATGTATCGCTTCCGAACGCAACTTCTGATTGGGATGTGAAAATGAACCCATTTGCAGATGGGGAATCCAGGAGGGGAATTTAAAACTGGTCCAGATCGAGACAATGTGAGAATACTCATGGGTCACCACATCATCGAACCACTCATTGGTTCCCCTCAGATTGAAATCGAAATTGTGGGTACCAATGAATATGGTATTGAGCGGTGGATAGGCAAACCCATCCGGCATGTCGTTGTCGTAGAGAATTACATCGGTTTTTGACGGCACCTTTATGTGATAGGTGTTTGCAAATGTCTTGTGAAGGCTTTCGAGTCTGTAAGCGACTCTCTTTACCAGATGCTCCAATCCCTGATGGTAGTGGATACTGAAATGATCGGTTTCTACAGTGTAAAGATTCATGCCAAAGGCATTGAACCGAGCTGCCTCACTGCGGGTAAATGCCACCAGAAGTACACAGGCGATTGCTGCCACTTTTATAACTCTCATAGTTGCTCTCTTTTTCCGTTTTTTATCTTGTAACCGCCAACTTCCAGTATGTTACGTGTTTTTTTCCGTTAATTGTCGCCTCCATCCTGCAGCGATACACACCCGGCCCGTACTCTCTAAGACCGACAGTAAGCTCATTCCAGTCCGGATAACTTCCGGATAGATTCTGAAATGAGTCCATTGTAAAGCCCGTGATGGAGAATATATCTACTCTGACATCGGTTGCATCACCCGAGAACTGATATTTAAATGTCGCATTTCGAGCCCCGGCTGTGGGGTTGGGATAGCTGAACATCTCAATGGGCTGCTTACTGGTCGTTCTGATAATTTCAGGTGAACCTGCCATATAGGCAAAGGAACGCGCATTGTCGTACCCTGTTTGTGGCCAGAAGAGCGAATCGGGCATGATGGTGGATGGCAGTCGCCACCGGTAAACCTGTCCGGCTGATGTAACCGCTATGAGATCGGGGCTGTTGCCATCGGTGTCGTTCATCCGCACTGCAAGAGGTGAAGTGGTTACCGATGAACCGGTGGTTATGGGCCAGGTTGACTGGGGCACTGGAGCCGCAGCGCGAAGTGACGACGGGTCGCTAAACGGACGCTTTGCTTTGGAGTTAAGTGCATCGATGTATCCCCCGGGAAGTATATAGGGGGCGATAAGCGAATCATTTATTGTAAGTATCGTATCGATCGAAGATTTCGAGAGTTCCCAGATACTGTCAACTGCCCCGTCGGGCTTTTCGTAAGTAACAACACCGCGCTCACGGTCTGCAGTTATGATCTTGGTAAGTGTAAAGGTTGGGTTCTCTCCGGTAGGTGAGGCGAACAGCACCAGTGGCTCCTGATTTCTTCCGGTTACAACTATGGGAGAAGATGAGATACTACCCCTCTGATACCAGTAGCGGTTGTCGAGATATGCCGGCCAACCACTGAGAAGTACACCCTTGTAATTAAGAGCATACACTCCGTTTGTGCCGCCCTGGATGATATCGAGATAGCCGTTGCGGCTTATGTCTCCGAGAACCGGTGATGAAACATTGTAGTGAAATTTTGACCGGTCCGGTGAGCCACCTGTCATCTCCCGGTGATAGATATTTGCCCAGTCGTTGGGTTCCTCATTCCAACCCTGCGAAAGGCGAAGCTCTGAAGTGTAAACCCATACACCCTGTCTGCTGTCGGAGATCACTATTTCGCTGCTGCCGCTTCTGTTAAGATCACCTGTTACAATGGTGTAGGGGGGGATGCCGTTTTTCACCGTTGCTGAGCGAACGATACGGTCCTGTGTGCAGAGAGAAAGCGTACCGTCACTCTGTACCACTGCTATTTGACCAGGAGTTTCTTTGAGCAGGGCGATCGCATTTACCGGTTTGCCTGATGCCAGTGTAAGTGAATCGGTGATACCCATACCTGAACCAAAGAGCACTCTGCCATCTGCAAGACCAACGGTCCATGAAGAATCTCCGGTACCGGTAATGTATGATGACGGATTGCCTGGCAGGTTGATCCATGAAATATGGGCAGTGTCTTGATTTACAGAGTGCAAAACATGTATAGTGCTGTCAGATGATGGGGTGAACACCGCGCCATCGATTTCGGTTGAAAAGGTAAATGCGCCCGGTATACTGTCGAGAAAAATGATAGAGTCCGACTCATTCTCAACAACATTGCCGTGGAAATCCTTGTGCACAGATGGAGTGCTTCGGTTGCCGTAGGTTACATCTGATCCAAATACGTAATACCTTCCGGAGGCTCCGAGTAACACCAGCTCTTTACCAGCCGATGAAGGGTTAATGTCGACGGCAAGAGGATCAAAAAAGTAGTCTGGTGCGGCTTTCTTTGGCCACGATGGAAGCAGGTAATCCTGCCTCACGAATACCTCGAAAACCGAATCAGCGAAGTTGTAAACAAAGTAGTCGTTTTCGGCGCTGCGAAACGTTCTCTCCTTTGGTACTGAGCTGCCGGAGGGGCTGATTCTTATGTTAAGATATGTGTGCCCCCCGTCATTACTTCTTGTCGATGGCCGGCTGTAGGGGCCAAAACTGTTAATTATCGAGTCATCACTGCTTCTCTGATAAGGGAAGATGTCTTCTGCTCCGCCATAATCAAATGCTGCCCTGTAGAACATGTCGGTAAAGGTGACCCCAAGATCATTAATCCCGTCAGCTTCAACAAGTCGTATGCCTCTGTAGGTGGAATCTGCATTTATAAGATTATAGGGAAGTCGCTTGCGGATCACCCGCTCATCAATATGCCACACCAGAACACCGGAGGCAGGCAGACTTACATCATTGTTTTTAACCCTGAGAACCACATTCGATTCACTGGACAGTGAGTCCACATTTTCCGAGAGGTTAACATTGAACGGATAAGGCCTGATTACACGCTGGTTATTGATGGTGTCGTATTCAAAGATATCAGTTTCACCCGAGAGATTTCTCTGCCTGTTTTCAAGAAGGTAATACTCGTGATCGTTTATTGGAATAAGCAGAATCGTGGTGTCATCGGAGTTCCGCTCCAGTGCTTTTGCCAGTGCGGTTATTCGGTTGGGCTGATCCCCCAAGGTGGCAACATGCGCCCTGTCCCACCCCATAAAGGCTCTCACCCAGGCAGACGGATAAGGAGGCATAAAACCCTGCCCGGCAGAGTAGCCGGCAAAATCCATTATACAGAAAGCACCCACAGCACTTATACCGCTTGAGGTCGAGAACAGATCGGGAATGCCAAGCTGACGTGCAATCTGGTTTACCAGTATGCCCTGTATACCCCAGTTCAGTCCGTCCTGATTGGAGGTCTCAGAACACATCATCACCTCTTGTATCACAAGGTCCGAACCGGAGATAGCAATACCTGCAGTATCCAGATCAAGAGTATCCTGAAAAAACCTGAAGAAATCTTCATTGATAAATGCATCAATCATGTCACTCTGTGAGTCCTGATTTGCATCAGTGAGGTAGGATGCACCTGCATGCAGTAACATAAAAACAACTTTGCGATGCTGGGCTGTGTCCCGAATCACTCCCTCTTCATCTCTGTATAGTTTCCTGAACGGTGATTCGGAATGCGATTGTGCCGCGCTGAAAGCATCCCTGACAAATTCCATCAGGCCATAGGTTTTTCTGTTGTAGTATTCATCCCAGCCCTCAAGACGTCTTTTGTGCCCCGGAGAGTAGTGGGTTATTCGGTTGGGAACGGTATACCCAGTTTCTCCGGTTCCTGGTGGGTAGATCTCATACTGCAGAGTCAGTTTGCCACGTGAGACTTTGCTGTAGTAGTGGCTTACTGCATCAAACTGCCGGGCAAAATAGAGGGAGTCGTGGGGTAGTTGATCGAATTCATATTTTCCGTCATTGATAAATCCCTGCTCTCTTGAGTCACCCCTCATGCCAAATTTACCGTTTCCCGTTGCAAGGGTAGAGGTATCTTCTCTGAAATCGACCCTCAGGGCGATGATCAGCAGGGTGTCATTATCTGCAGAGGAGAAGTTAATTGACCAGTTATGGTCCCGGGCAGTTTCTACAAGAGCCTGGTTGCTTGATGTCTTGAAAAGGTTTGGGCGGTTTGCTCCGTATCCGGTGAACAAGGAATCCGGTGAACTGTGCGCCTGAACGCATAGGGCAATGGTAACCAAACAGTAGATAAGGGGTGATTTAAACATGGCTCAGCTTTCTGAAACAGTGGTTTTTACAGGCCGGTTTTCTGATAATTGGTTTCTGGTTAGAGCATTCCCGATGTAGGCCATTATACCGTTGACGGGATTATAAAACATCAATAATAATGATGGGTTCCCGCCCGGTTGTCGAGCGAAGTCTGGATAGGCGGGAATAACTGAGTTTTCTGCAATGTCCGTTATCAACAAATAACTGTCAGGGATCAGAAGCCAAACAGAAACGAAGCACGCCATTGACCGTGCCGGGCACCGTGAGCACCTTTTTTCTGTCCACTGGAGACCCGTTCCAGAAATCCTCCCATAAAACCCTCGGGTGAATGAATGTATGACCAGTCAAAATTAAGGTTGCCGTACCTGATGCCCAGCCCAAGCGTAAGTTCAAATCTCTCTCCCATATAATCTCCGAGAAAACCACTTCTGAGTGCGATAAAATCTGAATACCAGTATTCAAGTCCTAGGCCGATAATAACTGCCTGTATCTCTTCTATCCAAGTGTCGTCCTGATCTGCCAGCAAATCGGTCCACAGTGCTTTCCAGAAAGGGTCCGGATCACCATCAGGATTGTTTTTGACCACCTCACGGTAGGCATCCAGCAGAATGGTGAGGTCGTGGACCGGTGTTTGTACCGCCCTGTAAGCGGTGCCAAGGCGCAGCGTGAATGGAATAGGATCGGCCTGATCCTCACTCACATAGAAAATTTTCGGTCCCATATTCTGAAGCATGAACCCCAGATCCAGCTTCTCAACAAGGAAATCTCTCTTCAAAACACCTGCATCAATTGCAAATGTGCGTCCGGTACCTTCTCCGGACTCACCTATGCCGGGTGCAAGAGCACTGTGTACATATTTGATATTAAGACCAAGTGAAAGGTCCTCCTTAATGGCAAAACCGTAGGAGAGCGAAAAAATTCCTTCCCATGACCTTTTTTGCCCTAACGCACGCCCCATTTCATCGGTGTACTCATTGGTGCCCATCATTATGTAATTGATTGATAACCCAAATGTACCCCACTCTTCAGTGGGTAAAACGAATGCTGAGTAGATATGCCACAGATCAGAAATACGAAAAGCGGGCAGGAGTTGTTCGTAGAAGAAAAGGAACTGCTTCTGTGAATAGTCGTACTGATGAATGGCTTTGTCCGTTGCAAGCCATACATCGTTACCATGGATTGTGATACTGCGGACATCATCACCACGAAGGGCATTTCTTGAATGGAAAGAGTTCCATTCAGGCACAGGCTGAGCCTCTCCCCTCACTCTTCCCTCTTTGTAGGTGATGGCACCATTGTCGGTTCCTATCCATATGATATCGTTATCATGTTCTGCAAAACAGTGGACTTTGCTTTCTGGGAAGCGGAATCGTCTCCATCTGTTTCTCTGGCGCAGGGTAACCCCCTGATCTCCTCCGATCCACAGCCTTTCCTGTGAGTCAAACATAAGGGCGTAAACGCTGTTTGAAAGCAGGCCGGTAGAGGTGTCGAAAAGCATCGTAGAGTCTTGGCCTGTTTTGCTGAAAAGTCCTTCGGGAGTGCCGACAAAAATGGTATTTGAAAAGTCAAATGCGATAGAGGTGACCAATGAGTTGGGAAGACCGTGTCGGGTATCCATAACCTGCCACTCACCGGCCTCAAGCAGAGCCAGCCCCTTGTCTGTACCTACAGCGATCTGGCCATTGGGGCCCGCTGTTATGGTGGTGATATTGTTGGACGGCAGTCCGTCCTCAAGGGTGAACAGCGTCCATTTTTGATTGTCTCTGCGCCAAAGCCCCGAGTGTGTTCCAACCCAGAGCCGCTCTGAACGATCCATGATCATACTGGTGACGGAGTCTGTTACTGCAATTGAGAACGGTATTTTGAGCTCTGTAAGGGTGTTTAGTTCAATGTCATCTGAATTGAGCAGCGTCACAATGGAATCGGTTAATTGGCGCACCTTTGACGAGTCGATGAAGGGATGAATGAGTGCATGTACACCGGAGTAGCTGCGGTCCTCTTTGGGCAGAAGAACCATTTGCTGAGTGATATCCTCAACACTCTTTGCCTGTTCGCTCAATTGGGAGATTGTGGCATTTTCCCTGATCAGGGGTAAAATGGTTTTGTACCTGTTCATACCAATATTGTTGTAGCTCTGTATCTCCCAAAGAGCTTTTCTGCGCACGGTTTGATCATTATTGGTGATAAAATTGTTTACAATGCTTTGAAGGTCGTCTTCACGCTCAAGCAGGTGTGTTTCGTACCCAACCCATACTCTTCCGTTAAACCGAAACAGCTGTGAACCGGAACCGGCCCAAACCCTGTCTCGGTAACCAAACTCTCCCCTGCGCATGCTTGCAATGGCAGTAAATGAACTGTCGGGAAGAAATGTTTTCCAGGAACTTGCAAGCGGGGATTGCCCCAATCCTGCAGGATTATAGAACGTGGCATTTGCATCATCCGCCAGCGCTGTAAAAGCCTCACCAAGTGCTGTGGGACGTCCACCTGTTGGGAACGTCAGCGTAATTACAGCAGACTGCCCTACAGCATAGATATTTTTTCCTAAAAGCGCAGTGAGCAGTAAAAAGAGAATACAACTCGGCAGTCCGTTTTTTTTTGCTGTCAGGTTCATCTGCATTACACCTTATCTGTTTTGCAATAGTTAACCACACTGGTCCATTCGGGAAGTGGTGGCACACTCTCATCCTCAAAAAATGGCCGCAAACTCAACTCTGTTGTCTCTTTCAAGTTCTCACCACCGCTGTGAGGCATGATGATACAATTGCAGCCAATATGAAAAGGGGGAACAATAGACGGATTTCTGTAAATCTCTTCCCTGCTTACATAGTGGCCCTTTGCTACAAAACCCTTACAGCCCGGACAACTCCGGGGAAAACCGTAGTAATAAAACTCCACCCCATCTCTGTCACCCGATTCAATCGCCTCTACATTGGAGTTGATCGAATCGTTCCAGAAGTGCAGCAGATCCAGCTTTTCAGAGTCTGTGACCGGCAACTTACAAATATCTTCGTTTATCCGGCTAAGATATTTTCTGATTTCTTCCTCAGACGGTCTGATTTGCAATAAATGTTCTCTGGGACTCTTTCTGACAACGGAGTAAATACCGCTTCTTAGCTGGACATTGTCAAAAAACGGGTCCACAGACTCCTCTTTGTTCATCCCGACTTTTATGGCAATCAGGGTAAGAATCAATACCAACACCAGCGCTATAATCAGGGGTATTGTCATGCATTTCTCCAGTTTTGCTAAAACAGTTACATATTATTTACAATCTCTCTGCCAAATTGTGAACATGACACCGTTTTCGCTCCTTGACTGAGTCTGGCAAAGTCGTAGGTAACGGTTCCTTTGGCGATAGCCTTCTCCATTCCGCTAATGATCAGATCTGCCGCCTCATGCCATTTCATATACCTGAACATCAATTCGCCGGAAAGAATGACCGACGAAGGGTTAACTTTATCCTGATCTGCATATTTTGGCGCAGTTCCGTGAGTCGCCTCAAAAATAGCATGGCCAGTGAGATAGTTGATGTTTGCCCCGGGAGCAATTCCAATGCCGCCCACCTGGGCCGCAAGAGCATCGCTTATGTAATCACCATTGAGGTTCATTGTTGCAACAACATCAAACTCATCTGCTCTGGTAAGCGCCTGCTGAAAGAAAATGTCCGCAATGGCATCCTTCATAAGTATCTGGCCGTCTGAAGGGTTACCACCGCAATCCTCCCAACTAACCACTTTGTCTCCATACTCTCTTTTCGCCAGATCGTACCCGTATTTCATGAATGCACCCTCGGTAAATTTCTGAATGTTTCCTTTATGCACCAGGGTGACACTCTTGCGGTTGTTTTCGATTGCGTACTCAATGGCTGCCCTTATAAGCCGCTCTGAGCCCGTTTGGGATATTGGCTTGATGCCAATGCCTGAATCCTCTCTGATATCCCAACTGAACCGGTCCTTCAGGTAGGCAATGAGCTCCTTTGCTTGATCCGAACCCATCTCCACCTCTTTGCCTGAGTAGACATCTTCGGTGTTCTCCCGGAAAACCACCATGTCAACTTTTTCCGGGTTTTTTACAGGGGAGGGGACACCGGTAAAGTAGCGTACCGGTCGTAAGCAGACGTACAGATCCAATAACTGGCGTAATGCCACATTAAGGGAGCGGATACCACCGCCAACAGGGGTGGTCAGGGGGCCCTTTATTCCCAGAAGGTACTCCTTGAAGACCTCAATTGTCTCATCGGGAAGCCAGCTGCCGGTGGCTTTGAAAGCCTTCTCGCCTGCCAGAACCTCTTTCCATGTAATGGAACGTGTACCACTATATGCCTTCTCAACAGCCTTTTCCAGTACGTAACTCGCAGACTTCCATATATCCGGCCCGGTGCCGTCTCCCTCAATAAAGGGGATAATCGGGTTTTGGGGTACCTTAAGAGCGCCATTTTCCATTGTTATTTTTTCGGCCATAAATTTCCTCCTCAGCATAGCAGCTAATTAACCAAGTGTGTTATAAATGTTATCCTGAATCGGGTGTATTGGTGCTTTTTTGAAAGCGGTAACCGATCAGAGTTGTAAAATACGTTGTAACTCCTTTGAGGTACAAGGAAAAGGGTATTGACACCGTTACTGCAAAGGATGTATCTTAAGTTGACATTCGCGGGAGTAACTCAATGGTAGAGTGCAACCTTCCCAAGGTTGATGTTGCGGGTTCGATCCCCGTCTCCCGCTTTTAACTGTTCACTCATCCCAAAAATAGCTCCTTAATCACAAAAAAAGCACTTCCAAGTATCCTTAGAAGTGCCCCGACAGGTGAAAATGCAGTTTAAAAAGCTATTTTACATGCTTTTCAAAGCTTGTACCCAGATCTTCCTGTTTGAGTGCAATAGTGTAACGCACCGTGGCTCCAGCTCTATTGCTGATATGGCTTGGTACAAAGGATTCCAGAACCTGGTCCACATTATTGTTGGTGGGTGTTGCTACCGGTATCACCTCTATTGAACTTGATCCCGGCCTTGGGGCGTAAGCCACCTCCATAATGGTCCCTTCAGGGATAACAATCGCAAAGCTCTCATTTGACCCTTCAATGTCAGCTCTCATTCTGAATTCAGTAGTTGCGATAAACCGGTCTCCTCTGGAGATGGAGTCTTTTTGTCCACCGCAGCCGATTAAAACAGCTGCAACAGCAAGTACAATGGCAGATTTCAAATAATACATTACAGATCCTCCTTTTTGTTTATATTGTATCACTTATCACCGAAAAATGATACTGTTTTATGCATTTAAATTTAACATATAAGTATTCAAGATACAAAGAAAAATGTTCCTTATATTGTTAATATAACTGCTTTTTTTGGCAGAGCATTGTATTTCTTGCATTATACTTCTAAATCAGGGAAAAACCCACCTTGCCAGAGGTCGTATTTTGGGATTACTGCCCGATTCCCACGGCAATGCATTACCCGATAGAAACGAGTCAACAGAGAGTCCGAGTGTAAGGGGTATCTTCACATCCGAAGGAATCCCAAGCTCTTCAATGTTTCTCACCGCTACGGGTTCAAAATAGGCGTTTAGATAATCGATAAGTGTCAAGTTGTTGCTCCCTCCGCCCGAGAGCCAAATCGCCTGCGGGGTATCAAGCGAATACTCTCTTGAGTAGAAATCAAAAATGGTTTTCGCTGTAAGGGCGGTAACTGTTGCAATCTTATCCAGAGAGTTGAGTTTTTTCAGACTTTTTTCGTCCAGCAGATGGATAAACGAATCAACCGAAGACTGCTTTGGTGCAGGTTTTGTAAACCAGGGGTCAGAGGAAAGTTTCTCGAGGCACTCTGTATTCACAACCCCTTTTTGAGAGAGATGGCCGTCGCGGTCAAACCCTTCGGGACAATCTGCTTCCCTTACACATTTATCGATCAAAACAGTACCCGGACCAGTATCTGATTCAAGCAGAAGTGCGGAGTTGTTGTTGTCAACGATAGTGATACGGCTAAGAAGGCCGGCGTTAATAAAAACCGCAGGACCAGAGACCCTTTTGGCGATCTTAAGACTCCCTGCAGAAACGGGTAACACACCGGGACCGCCTGCGAGAAT